>DASPUU010000082.1:0-30160 GCA_035622755.1 Myxococcaceae bacterium | reverse complement strand
AGTCGGGCCCGCCCGCCGTCGCCGGAGGGCTCTCGAGGCCGATGGCCATCGGAATCACGTCGAGCAGCTGCAGGCGCAGGTTCGTGTCGTCCTGCAGCGAGTGGGCGTAGAGCGCGGCCCCGATGGCCACCGCCTCGTCCGGGTGGACGCCCTTGGAGGGGGCCTTGCCGAAGAACCGCGTCAGCCGCTGCTGCACCACCGGCATGCGCGTCTGCCCGCCGACGAGCATCACCTCGTCCACCGCCTTGGTCGAGACCCCGGAGTCGACCAGCACCCGGGCCACGATCTGCAGCGTCCGGTCCACCAGCGGGGCGGTCAGCTCCTCGAGGAGCGTTCGGGTGAACTTCATCTCGATGTTGAGCGGCTGACCCTGGGCGGTCATGGTGATGAAGGGGATGTTGAAGGGGGCCTCCTCGCGCGAGGAGAGGTCGCATTTCGTCCGCTCGGCGAGGTCCTTGATGCGCTGCATGGCCACCGGGTCGGTGGAGAGGTCGATGCCGGTCCTGGAGGCGAAGTCGGCCAGGACGTGGTGGATGAGCGCGTTGTCGAAGTCGATGCCCCCGAGGAAGATGTCGCCGCCGGTGGCCTTGACCTCGAAGACCCGGTCCCGGATCTCGATGATGCTCACGTCGAAGGTCCCGCCCCCCAGGTCGTAGATGACCACCGTCTCCCGGAGGCCCTTGCCCACGCCGTAGGCCAGCGCCGCGGCGGTGGGCTCGTTGATGATCCGCACCACCTCCAGGTCGATGAGCTTGCCGGCGTCCTTGACCGCCTGCCGCTGCCGGTCGTTGAAGTAGGCGGGCACGGTGACCACTGCCCGGTTCACCGGCGTCCGGAGATGGTTGGAGGCGACGTCGCGGATCTTGTTCAGGATGCGGGCCGACACCTCCTGGAGGGTGAACTCGCGGTGGGCGACGTCGATGACCACATCGTTGCGATCGCCGGGCTTGACCGTGTAGCCGACCACCTTCCGCATCGTCTCCACCACGTCGCTCCGGTAGCTGCGGCCGACCAGCCGCTTGGCGCCGTAGATGGTGTTGCGCGGGTTGAGCTGCCACTGGCGCTTCGCCTCGTGCCCGATGAGCTCGTTGCCCTTGTCGTCGATGGCGAAGATGGAGGGCACGGTGTAGTCGCCCCCCTTGTAGGGGATGAGCTTCACCGATCCGTCCTCGGCCGCCAGCGCGGCACAGGAGTTGGTGGTGCCGAGGTCGATGCCGATGATCGGGTTCTTCTGCATCCTGAGGAGAGGTGGGAGGGCCTACTGTCCCGGGAAGATGAAGCGGTGACCGACCGCTCTCGCCTGGACCCCGAGGTTAGCCGAAAAACGCGCCTCCGCCGCTTTCCCACCCCTCCGCCGCGGGACGGGGACTTCCGGCGGAGCGCAGCACAGGCGAGACTGTAGGACAGTGAATGCCAAGGCATGGCTGGAGGGCGTCGGCGCGGAGGTCAACCGCGACTTCGTGCAGAACCGGACCCTCCTCTCCTACGAGGAGTACATCGACCTGGTGCTCGCCCAGCCCCGGACCCAGGCGCGCAACGCAGCCCAGTACCTGCGCGATGCCATCGAATTTTTCGGCTCCCAGCCGGTCGAGCACCCCACCGGGACCATCCGCCGCTTCCACGTCTTCGACCTCACCGAGGGAGAGCGGCAGGGCCGGGTGGCGGGTCAGGAGGAGGTCCAGAACGCCATCTACCGGCTGGTGGGGAACTTTGCCCGCGCCGGCCGGGTGAACAAGCTCATTCTCCTCCACGGGCCCAACGGCTCGGCCAAGTCGACGCTGGTCGAGGCGCTCAAGCGCGGCCTGGAACGCTACTCGCGTGAGCCGGCCGGGGCGCTCTACCGCCTGGCCTGGGTGTTCCCCAGCGAAAAGCTGATCCGGGGGAGCATCGGGTTCGGCGAGGGGCCGGGGAACGGCTCCGAGCTCGCCTCCTGGGCGCACCTGGAATCGGAGCACGTCGAGGTGCGGATGACGTGCGAGCTGCGCGACCACCCGCTCTTCCTGCTCCCGCCCAAGGAGCGCAAGCGCCTCCTCGAGCAGGCACTCCGGGCGCGCAAGGACGCCCAGGACGACTTCCTCCTCGCCGAGTACCTGCTCGAGGGCGAGCTCTGCCACAAGTGCCGCCGGGTGTACGGCGCCCTGCTCGCCGCCAGCGGCGGGGACTACCTGAAGGTGCTCCGGCACGTGCAGGTGGAGCGCTTCTACCTCTCCCGCCACTACCTGGTCGGAGCGGTCACCGTGGAGCCGCAGCTCTCGGCCGACGCCAGCTACCACCAGGTGAGCGCCGACCGCAGCCAGACCCACCTGCCGGCGGCGCTCCAGAACGTGGTGCTCTTCGAGCCCCACGGGCCGCTGGTCAACGCCAACCGCGGGCTGATCGAATACGCCGACCTGCTCAAGCGCCCCCTGGAGGCGTTCAAGTACCTGCTCGGGTTCAGCGAGACCGGCGAGGTGCCGCTCGAGCACTTCGTGCTCCAGCTGGACGAGGTGCTGGTGGCCTCGAGCAACGAGAAGCACCTCACCGCCTTCAAGGAGCTGCCCGACTTCGCCTCGTTCAAGGGTCGGATCGAGCTGGTCCGGGTCCCCTACCTGCGGCGCTGGAAGGTGGAGCGGGAGATCTACGCCCCCCAGGTGACCGCGGTCACCGCCGGCAAGCACGTCGGGCCGCACGCCACCGACGTGGCGGCGATGTGGGCGGTGCTCACCCGGCTCAAGAAGCCGGTGGTGGAACGCTACCCGGAAGGGGTGCGCGAGCTGCTCGACCAGCTCACCCCGGTGGAGAAGATGCACCTCTACCAGGAGGGCACTCCCCCCGACCGGCTCAGCCTGGCCCAGGCCAAGGAGCTCCGCCAGCAGCTGATCGCCCTCTACGAGGAGTCGGACGCCTACCCGCACTTCGAGGGCCGGACCGGGGCCAGCGCGCGAGAGATCAAGACCGCCCTCTTCAACGCCGCCCAGAACCCGGACTTCGCCTGCCTCAGCGCGCTGGCCGTCATCGAGGAGCTGCGCCTGCTCTGTCAGGACAAGAGCGTCTACGAGTTCCTCCAGGAGGAGGTGGTCGACGGCTACCACGACCACGAGGAGTTCGTCAGGGCGGTGGAGCAGGAGTACCTCGAGGCGGTGGACGCCGAGGTCCGGGACTCGATGGGCCTCATCTCCGAGGGCCAGTACGTCGACCTCTTCGAGCGCTACATCCAGCACGTCAGCCACTGGGTGAAGAACGAGAGGCTCCGCAACCGCATCACCGGGGAGATGGAGCGCCCGGACGAGAAGCGGATGGCGGAGATGGAGTCCATCGTCATGCCCCGCGGGGACGATCCGGGGGACTTCCGGCGCGGGCTGATCGCCCAGGTGGGCGCACACAAGCTGGAGAACCCGGAGGGGGAGATGGCCTACCCCCGCATCTTCCCAGACCTCTTCCGGCGCCTGCGCGCCTACTTCTTCGAGGAGCGGAAGAAGGCCCTGCGCAAGAACGCGGAGAACGTCCTCAAGGCCCTCTCCGACGAGCGCGCCTCCCTGAGCACGCGCGAGCTCCAGGCGGTGGACGCCACCCTGGCCGCCATGCGCGATCGCTACGGGTACTGCGACGCCTGCGCCAAGGAGGCCATTCTCTTTCTCACCCGGAAGCGGTACGCGCAGTGAGACCGTGGCGGGTAGGCTCCCCGGGGAGCGAGGTGGCGTGACCGCATGAGCCCCCGATCGTCCTGGGACCAGTACTTCATGGAGATCGCCGCCCAGGTGGCCACCCGGGCCACCTGCGACCGGAAGCACGTCGGTGCGCTGCTGGTGCGCGACCGGATCATCCTCTCCACCGGGTACAACGGCTCCATCCGCGGGATGCCCCACTGCGACGAGGTGGGTCACCTCATGGAGAACGGCCACTGCGTGGCCACCGTCCACGCCGAGGCCAACGCCGTGCTCCAGGCCGCCCGCACCGGGGTGCGGATCGAGGGTGGGACGCTCTACACCACGGCCAGTCCGTGCTGGCCGTGCTTCAAGCTGGTGGCCAACGCGGGCATCGTGCGCATCGTTTACGGCGAGTTCTACCGGGACCCCCGCATCTTCGATGTCGCGGCGCACCTGAACCTGGAGCTGGTCAGCCTGGAACGGGCGGTCGAGTCCGCCCGGGCTGTAAGCTCAAGGGACAGTTGAGGATTCCGGCTCCCGGGGGACTGTCCAACGTACCGCCATGCCTTGACTTTTTGCCCCGGAACGGAGGATGCTTTTGTGTTCTCGGCTTGGAACGAGAGCCGTGGCGCCGGCTGACGACGGGCCAGGCTGCCTCCGGGGGCTTGGTTCCGGGAAGGGCGTCGATACTCCATGAGTGAAGGACCCGTGCTGCACCTGTTCGGAGGCAAGGGGGGCGTCGGCAAGAGCACCCTGGCCTCGGCATTCGCCCTCAATCTCTCCGAGGCCAACCCGAAGGAGTCGATCCTGCTCGCCTCGATGGAGGAGAGCCAGGGTCTCTCTGACGTCTGGAAGCGCAAGCTGGGCGGCAAGCCCACCAGGATCCTCGTCGGCAAGGGCGAGGGGGGCCTCTCGGCCCAGGTGTTCGAGGCCGTCCAGGTCCGCCCGCGCCTGGAGCAGATCCGCGGCGCGCTCGCCGCCGCGGCCCCCAAGGGTCTGGTCCTGGGCGAGGAGGACCTCGGGCGGCTGGTGGCCGAGGTCACCCCGGGCCTCGAGCCCCTCCTCGGGTTGCTCGAGCTCGCCGAGCAGGTCGAGCGCCGGGCGGTGGATCGCCTGGTGGTCGACGGGGCGTCGACGAGCATGTTTCTCCGCATCCTGGACCTCGCTCCGCTCCTCCGCCGGGCTTGCCAGCTGGCCC
This sequence comes from Myxococcaceae bacterium, assembly GCA_035622755.1. Classification (GTDB taxonomy): domain Bacteria; phylum Myxococcota; class Myxococcia; order Myxococcales; family Myxococcaceae; genus JADGRA01. Next base: position 25,336 of record DASPUU010000082.1, on the reverse strand, counting down.
GCGGCGAGCGGCCCAGCGCGCGCCCGGCGAAGAAGGAGCCGCCCGCGCCGCCCGGCGACGGACCCCTGGACCAGCTCCTCGCCGAGCTGGACCGCCTCCAGGCCCTGCTGCGCGATCCCGCCCGGACAGCGCTCCACCTCATCACCCTGGCCGAGCCGGTGGTCGAGGCGCAGACGCGCTTCTTCTTCGCCCAGGCCCGCGAGCGGGGGCTCCCGGTGGCGGAGATCGTCGTCAACGGGGTGGAGCAGAAGGGGGGCTGCCCGGCCTGCCAGGGCCGTCGCGGGCTCCAGGCGCCCCACGTGCGCAAGTACCAGTCGCTGGACAAGGCGCTGGCCGTGCACCTCCTCGGTCGGAGGGAGGAGCCGCCCCGGGGCGTGGACGAGCTGCGCGTCTTCGCCAAGGAGTGGGCGTCCCACAAGGAGACCAAGGCGCTCGAGTTCAGCGCCGCCGAGGGTCCGCCGGCCCTGGTCAAGGCTCCCTCCATGCCCCCCATCGCCGCGCCGCCGCTGCCGCCGACGCGGCTCATCTTCTTCGTCGGGCAGGGCGGGGTGGGGAAGTCCTCCTGCGCCGCCGCCGCGGCGGTGACCCTGACCGAGAAGGAGGGCCCGGTCCTGCTGATCAGCGTCGACGCGGCGCACTCCCTCTCCGACGTGCTCCAGTCCCGCCTCACCGACACCGAGACCCAGGTCAAGGGCACCAAGGGGCTCTATGCCCGCGAGCTGGACGTGGCCGGCTGGTTCGCCGGGTTGCGCAAGCGCTGGCGGGAACGCTCGGAGAAGGCCTTCGAGGCCTTCGGCAAGCAGGAGGCACCCGATCGCGAGGCGCTGCGCAACCTCCTCGACGTCGCCCCCGCCGGTCTGGAGGACCTGGCCGCGTTCAGCGTCCTCACCGACGCGCTGGTCCAGGAGCGCTTCAAGCGCATCGTGGTCGATCCCGCTCCGGCCGCGGCCGCGGTGCGGCTGGTCGAGCTGCCGGAGAGGGCGCGGGGATGGCTCACCGCCCTCCTCGCCGTCCTGGTGAAGCACCGTGCGCGCGGCCTCGGGGAGCTGGCCGACGAGGTGGCGGCGCTGCTCAAGCACGTCAAGCGCTTCGAGGACGCACTGGTCAACCCGGCCGAGGCGCGCTTCGTGGTGGTGACGCGCGGCGAGGACCTGGCCGCCTCGCGCACCGAGCGGCTGGTGGAGGTGCTCCGCGAGAAGCGGCTGGCGGTGGACCGGGTCCTGGTCAACCGCGTCCTTCCCAAGTCCAACTGCCCCACCTGCGAGAACCGGCGGCGCCTGGAGCTGGGCGTGGCCAAGGCCCTGGAGAAGAAGATCGGCCTGCCGGTCACCGTGGCGCCGGCGCTGGGCCGCCACCCGGCCGGTCTGCGCGAGCTGAAATCCTTCCGGACCGCCTGGTACGCGCTCTCCGCCACGCAGGCCAAGCCCCGGGCGGCCTAGCGATGGCCCAGGTCCCCTCCTACGCGCTCGACTTCGAGCGCCCGCTCATCGACCTGGAGCGGAAGATCGAGGAGCTGAAGACGCTCTCCGGGACCGGGGCCTCCGACGTCGGCCAGGAGATCGCCCGCCTGGAGAAGAAGGCGCGCCGGCTCCAGACGGAGATCTTCTCCGACCTCTCGCGCTGGCAGGTGACCCAGCTCTCCCGCCATCCGGCGCGGCCGTACTTCCTGGACTACGTCGAGCTCATCTTCACCGATTTCTTCGAGCTCTCCGGTGACCGCCACTTCGCCGAGGACCCGTCCATCGTCGGAGGCTGGGCGCGGCTGGACGGCGAGACGGTGCTGCTCCTCGGGCACCAGAAGGGCCGGAACACCAAGGAGAACATGCTGCGCAACTTCGGCATGCCCCGCCCGGAGGGTTACCGCAAGGCGCTCCGCCTGATGAGGCTGGCCGAGCGCTTCGGGAAGCCGATCCTCACCTTCGTCGATACCCCGGGCGCCTACCCGGGCATCGGCGCCGAGGAGCGGGGGCAGGCAGAGGCCATCGCCGTCAATCTCGAGGCCATGGCCAGCCTGACCGTCCCGGTGGTGAGCACGGTCATCGGCGAGGGGGGCTCCGGCGGGGCGCTGGCCATCGCCCTGGCCAACCGGGTGCTGATGCTGGAGAACAGCATCTACTCGGTGATCAGCCCCGAGTCCTGCTCGAGCATCCTCTACCGGGACACCTCCAAGGCGGAGAAGGCGGCCGATGCTCTCCGGCTCACCGCGCGCGACCTGTTCCAGATGAAGGTCGTCGACGAGCTCGTCCCCGAGCCGGCCGGGGGCGCCCACCGCGACCCGACCGAGACCGCCGACGCGCTGGGCCGGGTGCTGCGCAAGCACCTGGCGGCGCTCCGCTCCCTCTCCCCGGAGGCCCTGGTCGAGGACCGCTACCGCAAGTTCCGCGCCCTGGGCGTCTTCGGCGGTTGAGACCCCAGGCCTCCCTCCGGCATGCGCCCCCTCGTTCCACCCTACGTCGAGAGCCTGAAGCCCTACGTCCCGGGGAAGCCGGCCGCCGACGCCAGCCGCGAGCTCGGGCTTCCCGAGGTGGTCAAGCTCGCCTCCAACGAAAATCCGCTCGGGCCCTCGCCTCGGGCAGTGGAGGCGATGCGGCGTGCCGTCGAGGAGGTGCACCTCTATCCCGAGGGCACGAGCCGCGAGCTGACCGCCGCGGTGGCCCGCTCCCTGTCGGTGCCGCCGGGACAGGTCTTCGTCGGAAGCGGCTCCAACGAGGTCATCGAGCTGCTCATCCGCACCTTCACCTCGGCCGGTGACGAGGCGCTGCTCTGCCGGGGAAGCTTCCTCATGTACAAGGTGGCGCTCCAGGCGCACGGGCGGCGGTTCCGCGAGGTGCCGATGGCCCCCGGCTTCCGCTACGACCTGGAGGCGATGGCCGGCTCTCTCACCCCGGCCACCCGCCTGGTTTTCCTGGCCAACCCGGACAACCCCACCGGCACCGCCTTCGGGCGGGGTGCCCTGGAGGGCTTCCTCCCCCGGGTGCCGGAGGACTGCCTGGTGGTCCTCGACGAGGCCTACTTCGAGTACGTCGCCTGGCCCGATTATCCGAACGGGCTCCACTACCTCGCCCGGTGGCCGAACCTGGTGGTGCTGCGCACCTTCAGCAAGATCCACGGCCTGGCCGGCGTCCGGCTCGGCTACGGCGTCATGCGGCCCGAGCTGGTCGGTTACCTGCACCGCACCCGCATGCCCTTCAACGTGAGCAACCTGGCCCAGGCGGCCGGCCTCGGGGCGCTCTCGGACCCGGATCACGTCCGCCGGACCCGCGAGCTCAACCTCGCCGAGCTGCCGCGCGTCCGCGAGGGCCTGCTCCGGCTCGGGCTCACCGTTCCGGAGAGCCACGGGAACTTCGTCTTCGCCGACCTGGGGAGGGCGGCCGCGCCGGTGGCCGAGGCGCTGCTCCGCCGGGGGCTGATCGTCCGTCCGATCCCAGGCTACGGGTTCCCCCAGGCGCTGCGCATCTCGGTGGGCACCCCGGACGCAAACCGGCGCCTGCTCGGGGTGATGGCCGAGGTGCTGCGGGGGTGAGCCGTCGCCCCTTCATCGTCGCCATCGACGGCCCGGCCGGGGCCGGCAAGAGCACCGTCTCCCGCATCCTCGCCCGGCGGCTGGGCTTCGCCCTGGTCGACACCGGGGCCATCTACCGCTGCGTCGCCCTCCAGGCCGCCCGGGAGGGCATTCCGCTCGACGACGACCTCCGCCTCGGGCGCCTGCTGGAGCGCATCCACATCGGGTTTCGGATGGTGGAAGGCGAGAACCACGCCATTCTCGAGGGGAAGGACGTCTCGGCGGAGATCCGGACCCCGGAGGTCTCGATGGGCGCCTCGGCCGTCTCCAGCCGTCCGGTGGTGCGCCAGGGACTGCTCGATCTCCAGCGCCGTCTGGCCCTGGAGGCCCCCGCCGGGGCCATCCTCGAGGGCCGGGACATCGGCACGGTGGTCTTCCCCGACGCCGACGCCAAGTTCTTCCTCGAGGCCTCCCCCGACGTCCGGGCCCGGCGACGCTACGAGGAGCTCTTCCAGCGCGGGACGGAGAGCACGCTGGAGACGGTGCTCGGCGAGCAGACCAAGCGCGACCACGACGACGCCACGCGCGCGGTGGCGCCCCTCCGGCCGGCGGAGGATGCCACCCGGGTCGACTCCACTGCCCTCCCCCTGTCCGAGGTGGTCCAGGGGCTGGAGGCGGTCATCCGCGCCCGGCTCGCCCGGCGGGCGAGCTGAACCAGCGCATCATCGCCTCCAGCCCGAGCCGGTCCTGCTCGTCGAAGGCGGCCGGCCGCTCCGAGTCGATGTCCAGCACGGCGAGCAGCTCACCGCCCGGGCCGAAGACCGGGACGACGATCTCCGAGCGCGACCGGGCGTCGCAGCTGATGTGGCCGGGGAAGGCGTGCACGTCGGGCACGATCACCGTGCGGCGAGCGACGGCCGCCGCGCCGCACACCCCCTGCCCGAAGGCGATGTCCAGGCATCCCAGGGCCCCCTGGTAAGGGCCCACCCGGAGCCGCCGCCCCGGCTCCACCACCCGGTAGAACCCGGTCCACAGGTGGCCGAGCCCGTGGTGGAGGAGCGAGCTCCAGGTGGCCATGGCCGCCACCGGGTCGTCCACGCTCTCCAGCACGGCCCGTCCTTGGGTCTCCAGCGCGCGGTAGGCCTCGGGCTTGGCGAGATGGCGGACGTCGAGCGCGGTCTCGGCCATGGGTCCTCCGCTCTACCACGGCCCCTTGCGGCCGGCGCGGCGCTCAGTATGCGCCGGCGGAGCCGGTGCCGCCGGCCGGGCCGGGCGACCCGGGTGCTCCGCTGCTCACCGTCTCCTGCTCGAGCTGCACCTCGAGCTGCGAGACGACGACGGCCTGGGCGTTGGCCATGCCCTGGCAGGTGGTGACGGTCGAGCTCTGGCGGTAGCCGTAGTAGCCGAACACCTCGAGCACCGTCCAGGGATTGATGTTCGGCCCGCGGTTCAGGCGCCACACGTCCACGCACCACTGAACGCCCCCGCCGGCGCTGAGGTCGAGCGGCAGCGACGGGTTGCCGTAGGTGGGGGAGTAATCGGTGAGCGCATCGGGCAGGGTGGACCCGGTTCCGGCGTCGACCGCGTCGGCGTAGGAGGCGAAGGTGGGAAGAAGGTTGATGCTCGCCTGCGGGTAGTTGACCTTGTACTGGGCCAGGTAGGCGTTGGCCGCCAGGGTGGCCCGCGAGGAAGCCACCGACTGGCCCTTGAGCGCCGTGGTCATGATCAGCTGGTTCTCGGTCTGGGCGTGGACGAAGGCCGCCACCACGGAGAGGACCGCCACCGCCGCCAGGACGATGAGAAGGACGTAGCCCCGCCGACCCCGCTCTCTGCTCATGGCACCACCTGATTGCGGAAGACCACCGAGGTCTGCATCACCGTCCGGGCGATGTTGTCGCCCGGCTCGGGGAGCCGGTTGAGGAGCTGGGGCTTGCCGTCGCCGATGCGGATGAGCGGCTCCGGGCCCTGGGAGGCGACGAAGATCTGCGCGCCGTAGATGTTCGCCGCCAGGGGCGTGTTCCAGGTGCCGGGCTGATCGAAGCCACAGGTCGGCTGGGTGAGGGAGATCTGGCACCAGCCGTCGACGGTGCCGCCGTCGGCCATCCCGGCGGGAACGTGCCAGGCGATCTGCATGTCGTCCACCCCGCCGGCCACCAGCCGCGGCGCACCGAGGATCGAGGAGCAGGACTGGCCGGCGTCGTAGGCGAAGGGATCGCAGTTGTTGGTCTGCACGTAGAGCCCGACCTGCGCCGGCTGGCCGGGCGCGGCGGCGTTCTCGTAGACCAGGTAGCGTCGGCGTCCGGCGAAGACCTCGGCCCGCTGCTGCGGCGCCGGGCACCCGGCCGTCCAGGCGGTGGAGGAGTTGGCCAGGTCGCCGTCCACGGTGCTCACCGTGACCCGGGCGACGTTGGCCGAGGCGGACGTGTAGCTCGTCACCCGTCCCATGCAGTGGCGCCCCGGAGCCCAGAACATCATCAGCGGGCCATCGGCCGTGCCGGCGGCGACGATCTCCGCCGGGTTGAACGGATCGGGCGAGATGTTCACGGTCAGGACACTGCCCCCGCCCGAGATGCCCATCACCTGGGAGGCGAGGCGATTGGGATTGTTGGACCCCGACCCGATGAGCACTTCGAAGGCGTCGGTCCGGGAGAGGAAGCCGGCGCCGCCCGCGTCGGCCGAGGAGAGGGTGGAGAAGCCGAAGGGGTCGTTCTTGAGGGTGACGATGTTCGTTCCCAGGTTGTCGTAGGGCCGGACCACCGCCGCCCAGGTGTACCCGCCGGCGTCGGACGGGCCGCCGTGGAAGTGGTACCCGGCGTTCTCCATGTCCCGCTGCATCATGGTCAACGCCAGGGCGGCGTTGGACTCCGATCCCAGGAGCCGCTCGGTGTTGCGGGAGAACTGGCGCTGCAGGTCGAAGGCGGCCAGCGCGGCGAGGAGGATGACCGCCCCGACCGCGGTGGCGGTGAGCAGCTCGATGATGGTGAAGCCGCGGGGCCGGTCAGTTGGGCGGGCTGACATACGTACCTTCGGTGACGGTCTGCTGCTGGAGCCCGTTGGGCTGGTTCCAGGTCACGGTGACCAGGACGAAGTAGGAGGGCACGTCGACTCCGGAGCTGCCCAGGGCGGGCTTGGGAATCCCGCTGTCCAGCGTCCCGGAGGGCGCCCCGCGGGTGTTGAAGAGCTGGACCTGGACGTTGTAAACGCGGCCCCCGCCGTCCGGAGCCTCGTTGAGGGTGTAGGGAGCGATGACCGGGGTCACGCCGCCGTCGAACATGGCTCCGATGCCGTTGTAGCCGAGCATCGCGTAGCGCTCCATCTCCTGGGTGGCCAGCCGGCCGCCCTGGGCGAAGGCCATGCTGCGGGCGGCATTGGCCTGGGCGCTCACCGAGAGGAGGGTCACCCCGACCAGGGCGATGAAGAACACCGCCCCGGCGATGAGCGCCTCGAGAAGCGTGAAGCCGCGGGGGCGGCGGTCAGCAGAAGGTCTCATTGTCACGCTGGATGCGAACCGTGCCGTCGCTGAAGAGGATGACCCAGCGCAGCGTGTTGACGTCGCGGATGTCCTGGACGCTGATGCACTGCGGCCAGACCTGGGGGATGGGCGGCGGGTCGACCCGGGGGAGCCCGTTGACGTCGAACCCGACGGTGAACGAGACCGCTCCCACGCCCCGGGCGGAGACGGCCAAGACCTGTTGCAGGACCGCGCCGGCAACGTAGGGCATGGCGTCGAGCGGCATCCGCTCCTGGCCCAGGCCCTGGGCGTAGGTGGCCGTGCCGCTCGGCGTGGTGGACCGGAAGGAGAACCCGCACCCGGCGGCGATGCACCACGGGGAGTTGAGGAAGATGGGGTTCGCGTCCCCGGGGCCGCCGAAGTAGTAGCCCTGCGGCCAGCCCTGGGCCACCGCCGCCGTCCGGAGCGTCTGGAGGCGGTTGACGATGAGCCGCGCCTGGCCGCTGGCCCGGGCCTGGCGCTGGAGCCCGCTCAGCGACGAGGCGGCCAGCAGCGCCAGGACGCCGACGATGGCCACCACCACCATCGCCTCGACCAGCGTGAAGCCGGCCCGCCGCACGCGGCCGGGGCTCAGCGGACGCGCTGCCATCCCTGGACCTTGAAGGGAAGCGGAGGAACGTTGGTCTGGAACTTGTTCATGTTGCTCCCGCTCACCTCGGTGCCGACCATCACGTAGCGCGTGTTGCCGCGGGTGACGACGATGGGCGAGGTGGGGATGCCGAGGTTGGAGACCACGTTGCCGGTCTTCGGATCCTTCACCTGGAGGAGGAGCCGGGAAACGTAGGTGTTGGTGATCGGGTCGAGGATGGTGGCGCTCGGCGTCCCGCTGAAGGCGTCGAAGGAGTAGAGGTACCCCTTGCCGGCGTCGTTGCAGGCCGCCACCCCGGTGGCCGGCGGGGCGTAGGTGGTGATGAGGATGTTGTTGTCCAGGAAGGCCGGGTCGGAGAGCACCTTCTCGTTCTGCGGGAACCCGAGGATGAACATCGGCTGGCCGCAGCTCCCGTTGTCCAGGTCGCCCACGGCGTAGAAGTAGTCCTGGGTGCCGGTGTTGTTCGGGTTGTTGCTGTCGCCGGTGCCGACGTAGACGACCACGTTGCCGGAGAGGTCCAGGCCGATGGCCGGGCGGTTGTAGATCGTCGGTCGGGGCCGGGCCAGGGGCAGGGTCGTCGTCCCGGCGGTGAGCGGGAGACCGGTGGTGGCGTCGAGGATGGGGGTGACCACCCCCAGCCCGTTGACCTGGCAGGTGGTGGTCGACGAGGCGGGGTCGAAGAAGGGGGTGGTGCCCGGCGACCAGTTGACGATGCTCGGGCTGGTGGTCTTCATCCGCCAGATCTTCCCTTCCGTGTCGTTGAAGAAGACGCGGTCCACCGACGACCCGTCGCTCGGACGGTAGAGGGTCGGCCGGGCGGCGACGTTGTTCTTGGCCGTGTCCAGCGGGTCGTCGGGCACGTAGAAGCGTGCACGGGTCACGCCGTCGTTGAGCACCGCTCCGGTCTTGGCGTCGAGCACGAAGAGGGCGTTGCCCCAGGGGTCGGTGGCGTTGTCCGGGCCGGGAGCCACGCCGCCGCCGACGAAGACCGACCAGGTCCGGCCCAGCCCGGTGACCGTGGTCCGGCCGATGACCGGCGCGCTCCAGGTCTGGCCCAGGCGCGGCAGGTAGCCGGCGGAGAGCGTCGGGTCCCCGGGCGTCGAGCGCTGCCAGAGGTGCTTGGGGGTGGTGGGATTGGTGACGTCGAGGGCGAAGAGCGCGTTGCCTCCCTGGCGCAGGCTGCCCACCAGGAGGGTGGTCCACCCGGCTCCGGTGGTGTCGGTGCACCCCGAGCCGAAGCACACGTCGGCGATGCCCATGCTCCCGTCGACGCCGAAGACGTGGCCGTCCTGCATCGACTCGAGCTGGTTCAGGAGATAGTTGGGCACGTAGCCCCAGCGCTCGGCGCCGCCGGTGGAGTCCTGGGCATCGGTGAGGGCGTGGAGCATGCCGTCGTTGGCGCCGATGAAGATGTTGCGCGCCCGGCTCTTGTTGTTGGCGGTGAAGGCCTTGTAGGCGATGGACTCCGTCGGATCCGGCCAGTTGGCGCTCTGCGAAGCGGTGTCCACGATGGCCGGGACGGAGTGGTAGATGTCCGAGGCCCGGCTCAGCTTGGGCACCAGGGTATTGCGGAAGTACACGTAGTTTCCGCTGGGCACGCCCGGATTGAGCAGGAACTGGATCGTCGACTGGGCGGCGCTCGAGCTCGACGGGTCGATGAGGCTGTAGAGCGTCGTCTGGTCGGAGCTGGAGTTGGCGTGCCAGTTCCCGGGGTAGTCGAAATAGGCCAGCGGCCCGGCCACGGTGGGGTCGCCGACCGGGACGTAGACCGTGCGCGTGCTCTGGGCGTTGATCGAGTTGGAGTACTTCCAGAACACCGCCGAATCCGGGTTGGGGTAGGTGCCCAGCCCGCCGGGGATGTCCGGGTTGACGGCGTCGAGGTAGCCCTGCCACTCGCGGCCGTTGTTCAGGAGCTTGAGGTAGCCGATGTACACCTCGTCGCCCACCGAGTTGGCCACCGGCTTGGAGCGGGTGAAGTACCCGGCCAGGATGTTGCCGAAGGCGGCGGTGAGCGAGGCGAGCAGCTTGTTGTAGTCGACGGCCTGGAAGGCCCCGCCGTTCGGGTCCTGGGTGATGCCATCCGAGCCCACCGAGGTCCCACCGGCCTGGGCCATGGCGTCGAGCTGTGGGCTGGTCAGGCCGAACCCGATGACGAAGGTCTTGACGTCCACCGGGATGCCGGACGAGGTCATCATGCTTCCGCCGTTGGTGGTGCTGCGCAGCGCCTTGACCGCCGCCACCGGGTCCAGGGAGGCGTTTGCCGGCTGCTGCTCGCCGTCGGTGAGAAGCAGGACGTAGTAGCCGCGGCAGCCGGCATACGGATCGGCGTTGATCACCGTCTGGAGGTAGTTCTTGACGTCATACATGGCACCGGTGAGCGGCGTGTAGTCGCCGTACATCGGGCGGCGCAGCCCGGCGGGGTTATTCACCGGGTCGTACTTGGACAGCATCCGGAGGACCGGCCCGTCCAGCGCCGGGTTCGCGCCCGGGGCGGCGTTGTCCGGCGCGATGGGCACCCAGGAGACCGCCGCCGTGGTGCTCGGCAGGGGGAGCTGGCTCCACCCGGAGGTGCGGTAGGGAGGCATCGTCGTCGCCGCCACGTTCGGATTGCCGGCGATGGTGGTGGCGTCCACCCAGGCGATGCTCGGCGAGGTCACCATGTCGCCGGAGGGGACGTAGGGAGGCTGGGTGTACGAGTAGGTGTAGGTGCAGGTCGTGCAGCCATCCTGGGAGGGGGGCGGATTGGTCTGCGTCGGGTCGTAGATGTTGGCGTAGAGATCGACCTTGTAGATGAGCCCGTGGCCGTCGCCGTAGAGCCAGTTGCTCCCGTAGGCCAGCGGGTTGGGCGGGAAGTTGGCGTTGGTCAGCTGCGCCACCGGCTCGCTCGACGGGTAGATGACCGTCGGGCTGGAGATGGGGAAGGGGCCGGAGCCGGCATTGCCCCAGCGCCCCTTCGGGTAGGTCACCCCGGAGATGGTGGTGCTGCTGTACCAGCTCAGCTTGCAGATCGTCCCGTTGTTGCAAGCCGGGTACTTGGTGCTGTTCATGATCAGGTTCGGGCAGTCACCGTTGGAGAACGCTCCGCCGGTGTAGGTGACCGGGGTGTTCTTGCCCGTGGCGTCGTTGTTCCCGGCCCAGGTGTACTGGACCGCTCCGAGCAGCTCGCCGTCCTTCACCTGGAAGGTGTAGTTGTAGCTCGGACGCGAGAAGGAGACCGTCCACTTGTTGATGTAGCAGGTGAGCACGCCCGGCGGGTTGTAGGTGTACGTCCACTGCTTGGTCGTGTACGTGCACTGCTGGATGGTCGGGGCCCAGGTGTAAACGGTCCGCTGGAAGCGGCAGAACTGCTGCTGCACCTCGCCCGGGACGATCACGTCGGCGGCCATCGTCCAGGTGCACTGGGTGGTGGCGCTGGTGCCGCAGCCCGGGTCGGACTGCCAGTTGGAATCCGACGACAGGTTGGAGGTGCCGATGAACTCCCAGCTGCTCGGGCCGCTGGTCGAGGTGATGACCGTGCCCACCGCCGGGCACGTCTGCCCGACCTTGGTCAGCTTGTAGTCGAAGGTCTGGGCCGTGGTCCCGGTCAGCTTGTACGTCCCGCCCGGGTTGGTGGGGTTGTAGTAGGTCACCGTCGGGGTGGTGGTCACCGTGCTCGGCGCCGACGAGCTCAGCGTGCAGCCCCCGGTGACGCCGTTGCAGCCGGCGTTGCTCCCCGTGTACGGGCTGGCGATGCCGCAGCTTCCGGTGAAGGTCTTGGTCACCGGCTGGCCGCTGTTGACGTTGTAGAGATTGCCGCCGATGGTCGTCGTGGAGCCCTGGCTGGCGCCGAAGGTCGCCGTCACCGGGGTGACCACCAGGGCGGAGGTGCCTCCCGTCAGGTCACAGGGCGCGGCAGCGCTGCAGCCGAAGTAGGGCCCGGTGTAGCTGCTCAGCGTGACCGGGCAGGTCCCGCCGAAGTTCGCGGCCACCGTGTTCTGCTGGGCGCTGCTCTTCTTCCAGTAGGTGTAGACCAGGCCGGAGGAGTCGGTCAGCGTCGAGCCGGTCGTGTAGGCCGGGCTCCCGAGCAGGTTGGTGGTGATCGAGGTGGCGTTCTGGTTGGCCACCGAGGAGCGCTCGCACTGGTGGGAGCCGGTGGCATTGGTCGGCGTGCAGGTGAACGGGGTCCCGGGGATGGCGGTGCTGTTGAGAGCCGGATCGCCGATGGCGCTCGGTGTCGAGGTGAACTTGGTGCCTGGCAGATTCCAGAGCGAATTGCCGAGGGCGATCTCGTCGTAGGTGCAGATGGTCCGGTAGTTCGGCGGGTTGGTGGCGATCTCGTAGTACTGGTTGTAACTGGCCAGGCCCATGTCGATGCGGGACGAGTACTGGGGGAGTGCCACGTAGAGCGCGCGCTTTCCGAGGCACCACTTGTTCTGGCAGTTCGGGTCGTTGAGGACCGGGGTCATCGTCGTCGGGTCCCAGTCCTGGGCGATGGGCGTGGGGTCGTCGTTGGGGTCGCCCGGGTAGAACGCCATCGACTTCGAGGTGTCGAAGATGATCATCAGCCGGGGTGGGTAAAAGGACTTGATGCCCGGCGTGTCGCTCGGCAGCGGCGCGGCGAGCGCCCGTGGAATGCCGAGCGGCGTCGGTCCCGCGGTGAGCGTGAACACCAGCAACAGTTGAAGCGACCCGGCGAGGACGTTCTTGAGCGTGCGCATGGGAATCCAGGTCGGTCCGACAGCAAGGGACAAGCCATGCCCTCCGGCCGAATTCCATAATGACTCCAGCCTCTTGAGTCTGACAGAGGGGGGTCAGACCGGTGCCGGCGCTAAAGTTTGCCTCGCAAACTTTGCAAGGCTCCTCAGGCCTGGCTCCGGCGCCGGGCCCGCGTGCGCAGGCCGCGCAACGGCGGAGTGACCCCGGGCGCCGGCGTCGCCTCCGCCGGGCGCTCCGGCACGCGGTCCGGACCCAGGGCGGGCAACCGGACGAGGAAGGCCGAGCCCTCGCCCGCCCGGCTCTGGACGGAGATCGTCCCGCCGTGGCTCTTGACGATGCGCTGGCAGATGGCCAGCCCCAGACCGGTCCCGGTCTGCTTGGTCGTGTAGAAGGGCACGAAGATGTGCGGCTGCTGGTCCGAGGGGATGCCCGGACCCTCGTCGATGACCTCGACCTCGACGAACTCCGGCCCGCCCCGGAGGTCCTGGAACCGCTCCGGGCCCGAGGTCTGGACGCGGATCTTCCCCGGGCGGTCCCCCATCGCCTGGATGGCGTTCTGGACGAGGTTGAGCAGCACCTGCTTGAGCTGCTCCGCGTCGGCATCCACCGCCGGGAGCTGAGCGGCCAGCTGGACGTCGAGCTCGAGGTGGCCGGGGACCGCGTTCTGCACCAGGCGGATGGTGCGGGTGACCACCTCGTTGATGTCGGTGGGCCCGAAGTTCTGCTTCATCGGGCGGGCGTAGTCGAGGAACTCGCTCACCACGCCGTTGAGGCGGTTCACCTCCTCGACGATGACCTGGAGGAACTCGCCGTCCTCTCCCGTCCGCTCGCGCGGGCTGAGGCACTGGGCCGCGCCTTTGATCGCGCCGAGCGGATTGCGGATCTCGTGCGCCAGGCCGGCGGCCATCTCGCCCAGCGCCGCCAGCCGGTCCCGCTCGCGCATCCGCTCGTAGAGCTTGCTGTTCTCGACCACCGTCGCCAGGCGCTCGGCCACGTCGAGGACCATGGCGATCTCGTCCGAGGCGAAGGCCTCCGGGACGCGCTCGTCGAGGAGGTTGAGAAAGCCGATCACCCGGTCGTTGCCGGACAGGGGAACGCTGATCCCCGCCTTCATCGCCCCGAGCGCGTTGCGGGTGTCCAGCATCCGGCGCAACTCCTCCCGGCCACGCCGACCCTCGGGGCTGCGCTGGCGGATCTCGTCGATGCGCCGCTCGAGGTTCTCCAGGAGGAGCGCCTTCTCCCCGCCGCTCGCCGCGGCCAGCAGACCGCGCGCTCCGGCGGCGTCGAGGAAGAGCGTCGGCTCGGGGCCTCGATGATCGACCAGCCGGTACCCGGGCCGATCCTCGGCGAGCAGATAGAGCGAGGCGTGGGTCACCCGGCGCGTCTCGTTCAGAGCATCCAGCGTCATCGCCGCGCCCTCGGCGACATCGATGACGTTGGCCAGCCGCGCCCGGAGGGTGGCCAGGCTGGCGAGCAGCTCGCTCCGCTCGCGAAAGAGCAGGTGCACCATCTGCTGGTCGACCTTCGCCCGCAGGGGCTCGAGGAGGATGCCGATGACGAAGGCGGCGAGCACGGTGTTGAACACGAACAGTGACTGCCGCTCCTTGACCCAGACGGTGAGCACCAGGAACACCGCGGCCAGCATCAGCGCCAGGACGGTCTGGCTGACCACCTTGCCCAGGAGCTCGTGCAGGTCCATGAGGCGCAGGCGGAGCAGGGTCTGGGCGAGAAAGAAGAGGTAGAGGGTGCTCACCACCGGACCGAGCGTGGGGAAGGGCACGCCGAGGAGGGGAAGCAGGTCCAGCCCGGAGAAGAACAGGGAGGCGCCGGCGCCGATGGCCAGGTAGGCCAGCCGGGCGCGCTCGGTGCGCGAGTCGCTTTGCCGGATCCTCCACACCAGCAGCGAGACGGACCCGACCAGCGTCGCCGCCGCCCAGACGATGACCACGCCAGCGCCCCACCAGGAGAGCGCCAGCGGGCTGACCGCCACGCCCAGCCCGAGAAACGCGCCGAGCAGCGCCACCCGCCGGCTGGTGCGGCGCCCGGCGCTCCCCCCGCCCAGGAACTCGAGGAAGAAGGCCAGCGCAGCGGCCGGGAGCAGGGCCCCGGAGAGGAGCTTGGCGCCGACGCTGATGCGGAGCGGCCAGTCGAGCAGGGCGCTGCTCAGGCAGACCGACTCGAGGAAGCTGAACAGGTAGAAGGCGCCGGCGCTGAAGGCGAACAGCGCATAGGCGGTGACCACCCGGGCGTGGTGCGGCCGGAGGACCATGGACAGGCCGAGCGCGGTGGCCACGATGGAGGCGAGCAGCGCCGTCTGGGTGCGGACGTCCATGAGGGAACCCCGGGGTCTCCCGGAAGCCCGAGTGTAGCGCTGCTCCCGCTCTCTCGCCCGGGGGGAACCCCCGGGATCCGGGGAACGCGGCCCGGGCCGGCGGTGGCCGCCTTTGGACAAGCGTGGAGTGGTCCTGCATGCTTCGTGGCCGGCCCGGCTCGTGCTCATCCGCCCGCTGTCACTCGCGCTTCTGGTCCTGCCGCTCGTGTCGCGGGCAGCCCCGGCGCAGGCTCCCGCCGGAGGGTCGCCGCCCGCGCTCGATGCGTCGCTGAGCGCCGACGTCGAGGAGCTGGACAACCCCGCATTCCCGCCGGTACCGACGCCGGCCGCCGCGGCGCGGAGGCTTCCCCTGGCCGACCTCCTTCCCGCTCCCGCCCCGGGGCCGGTGCGGGATGCGGCCGCGGCTCTCGACGCCGGTCAGCCGGCCGCGGCGCTCCGGCTCCTGGCCGGGGCGGCCGACGAGCCCGCCGTGCGCTTTCTGCGCACCCTGGCCGCCCTGCGCCAGGGGCCCACCGCCGAGGGCGTTCGCCGGATGGAGGCACTCGCCGAGGCGCTGCCCGCCCTCGCCGACCGCTGCGCTCTGAACGCCGCGCTGGCCGCCGAGGAGCTGGGTGACCTGGCCACGGCGGAACGGCTCTTCCTCGGCGTCCCCTCCGAGTCCCGCGTCTTCGCCGACGCCCGCTTCGGTCTGGCCCGCGTCCGGCGCAGGTCGGGAGCCCTCGTCGCCGCGGCCGAGGCGCTCGCGCCCGTCGCCGAGCTGCCCGCGACGGCCGGCCCCCACGACCCGGCCGCGGAGGCCCTGCTCCTGCGCGCCGAGCTGGCCCGGGTCCGCCAGGACGCCGCCGCCGAGCGCGGCGAGCTGCTCGCGCTCTGGACGCGCCATCCCGGCTCGCCGCTCGCCCTCCAGGCGGAACGTCGGCTCGCCGGGCGCATCCCGCTCGAGGCCCGGGTGGAGCGCGGCGAGAGGCTCGTCGATCTCCACCGGAACCGGGATGCCCTGCGGCTCCTCGAGGGTCTGCCCGCGGCGCCACTCGATGCGCTCGGCTGCCGCATCCAGCTCGCCCGCGGGCGCGCCCTGCGCAAGGAGCGCCGTCACGCGGAGGTGGAGCGGGTGCTGATCCCGGTCGTCGGGCACTGCGTCGACCCCGGGCTGCGGGCCCGGGCGCTCTACGTCCTGGGCGCGTCCCAGGCGGTCATCCGGCCGGATGCCGCGGTGACCACCTACGAGACCCTGGCGCACGACTTCCCCACCCACGCCTATGCCGACGACGCGCTCTACCTGTCGGCGGAGCTCCGGGCGGCGGGCGGCGACGTGGCCGGAGCCCTGGAGCGCCTGGAGGCGGTGGCCACCAGCTACCCGTCGGGGGATTTTGCCGGCGAGGCGCTCTTCCGGATCTTCTGGCTGCACCACCGTCTCGACGACGACGCCGCCGGGCTGCAGGCCCTGGCCCGCGTCGAGGAGCGCTTCGCCTCGGCCGCGGATTCGTACGATGTCGAGCGGGCCCGCTACTGGCGCGCCCGGGTTCTCGACGCGCAAGGGGACGGCGCCGGCGCCCTGGCTCTGTGGGAGGCCCTGGCCCGCGAGCACCCGGCCTCCTACTACGGGCTCCTCGGCCGGATGCGCATCGCCGAGCGGACGCCCGGGGCAACCACGGCGCTCGCCCGGGCGACGGACGTGACACCGGACCGGGGCGCCGCGGCGCTGGTCGACGCCGGAGACCTCGGGGACGATCCGCATTTCCGGGCCGGGAGCCAGCTCTTCTCCCTCGGCTTTCCGGACGCGGCGTCGGAGGAGCTCCTCGCCGTCCGCCGCGAGGAGCGCCCCCGGGACGCGGTCCGGGTGCTGGTCCAGGCCCTGGCGCGGATCGGCGATCTCCGCGCCGCGCAGGCCCTGGCCCGCACCGAGCTCCGCTGGGCGCTCTCCGGCCCGGTCACCGCGGAGCTCCGGGCGGTGTGGGAGGCGGCCTATCCCCTGGCCTACCGCTCGCTGGTCGAGCGCTTCTGCAAGGGCGCGCGGGTGGACCCGGACCTGCTCCAGGCCCTGATGCGGGAGGAGAGCGCGCTCGACCCCCGGGCGCTGTCCTGGGCGGGAGCGCTCGGGCTGACCCAGCTCATGCTCTCCACCGCGCAGGCCGTGGCCCAGGAGCTCCGCCTGGCCAAGCCCTCCGCCGAGGGGCTCTTCGAGCCCAGCCTCAACATCCAGCTCGGCGCGGCGTACCTCGGCCATCTCCTGGTGCGCTTCGGAGGGAACGCCATCTACGCGCTGGCCAGCTACAACGCCGGCGCCTCGACCGTGGAGCGATGGCGCGCGAGCCACCGGGGACTGGAGCTCGACGCCTTCGTCGAGGAGATCCCGCTCGCCGAGACCCGGGCCTACGTGAAGCGGGTGCTGCGCAGCTACAACGCCTACCGGCTCCTCGGGGGACGGCCGCTGCTCAGCGCCCTCCCCGAGCGCACGGCGGACGCTCACCCCCGGCTTTCCGGAGCGCGTTGAGCTGGCGAGAGCCGCCATTGGCCGCCTAGATTGCAGAGTCATGGCGGTGGACTCCTCCAGCGGCGCTCCGGCCGGAGATCGCCTTCGCGCGCTGCCGTCGGTCGACGCGGTGCTCGGTCTGCCCGCGCTGGCCGGGGCCCTGGCCTCCCATCCGCGTGCGCGGGTGGTGGAGGCCGTCCGTTGCGCTCTGGCCGCGGCCCGGGCACGGCTGCGGGCGGGGGAGGAGCGGGGGTTCGACCCGGCCGACGTCGAGCGGGCGCTCGCCGCGCGGGCGCGGGCGGGGCTCCGCCCGGTGCTCAATGCCACCGGCGTCGTGCTGCACACCAACCTGGGACGGGCGCCGCTCGCCGCCGAGGCCTGTGCGCAGGTCGAGCGCGTGGCGCGCGGCTACTCCAACCTCGAGTTCGACCTGGAGAAGGGCGAGCGGGGTTCCCGCTTCGCGCCGCTGGTGGAGGCCCTCTGCCAGCTGACCGGCGCCGAGGACGCCCTGGTGGTGAACAACTGCGCCGCCGCGACCCTGCTCGCCTTCACCGCCCTGGCCGAGGGGCGGGAGGTGGTGGTCTCGCGCGGAGAGCTGGTGGAGATCGGCGGTGGATTTCGCATCCCGGACGTGATGCGCCAGTCGCACGCCACCCTGGTCGAGGTGGGTACCACCAACCGCACCCGCCGCGCCGACTACGAGCGGGCGCTCTCGGAACGCACCGCGCTGGTGGCCAAGGTGCACCGCTCCAACTTCGCGCTGGTCGGCTTCACCGAGGAGGTCTCGGTCCAGGAGCTGGCGGCCATCTCCGCCCCCCGCGGGGTGCCGCTGTTCGTCGACGCCGGGTCGGGACATCTCCTTCCGCTGGACGTCCCCGGGTTGCCCAGGGAGGCGACCATGCGGGACCACGTCGAGGCGGGCGCCGACCTGGTGGCCTTCTCCGGCGACAAGCTGCTCGGCGGCCCGCAGGCGGGGATCCTCGTCGGCCGCCGGGCCCTGGTCGCACGGCTGCGCGGCCATCCCCTGCAGCGGGCGGTCCGGGTGGACAAGATGACCGTCGCCGCGCTCGAGGCGACGCTCGCGCTCTACCGCGACGGGCGGGACGAGGCCGTGCCGGCCCGTGCGCTCCTGGCCCAGGCCCCGGAGCTGCTCCGCCGGCGCGCCGACGCCCTCCGGCAGGCGCTGGCCGCCCACGGAATGGAGGCCGAGGTGGTGCAGGTGGAGGGTCAGGCCGGCGGGGGGACGCTGCCCCTGGCGCGCATCGTCTCCTCGGCCTGCGCGCTGGGCGGGGACGTCGAGGGGCTGCTCGCCCGCCTCCGCACCGGCGACCCGCCGGTGGTGGCGCGCATCGCCGACGGCCGACTCCTCCTCGACGTGCGCTGCATCGACGACGCCGACGTCCCCTCGCTCGCCCGCGCCATGGCCTCGGCGGCCGGGGTCTGACCGATGCTCAACACCCACGCCCTGGTCCTCAACCGCTCGTTCCACCCGGTCCACGTGACCTCGGTGCGCCGGGCCTTCTCCCTGCTCTACCAGGGGGTGGCCAAGGCCCTGGACGACGAGTACCGGCTCTACGACTTCGGCGACTGGGCGGCCCTGAGCGCCGCCGGCCACGACAGCGTGTCCACTGTCCAGAGCACGCTGCGCGTGCCCCGGGTGGTGGTGCTGTCGGCCTACGACCATCTGCCGAAGGGCAGGGTGCGCTTCAGCCGGGTCAACATCTACGCGCGCGATCGCGACACCTGCCAGTACTGCGGCCGCACGCTCTCCCGGAGCGAGCTCAATCTCGACCACGTGGTGCCGCGCGCCCAGGGCGGGAGGACGACCTGGGAGAACGTGGTCTGCTCCTGCGTTCCCTGCAACCTGCGCAAGGGCGGTCGGACGCCGGAGCAGGCCGGGATGTCGCTCCTCGTCCGGCCGGCGCGACCTCGCTGGACGCCTCTCTTCCGCGGGCCGGTGCGCCGGGTGACCTACCGCGAATGGCTGCCCTTCCTCAGCCTCGCCGACGCGAGCTACTGGAACGTCGAGCTGCGCGACGGGTGAGCCCGGGAGCCCGCTCCCGGCGGACGACCCTTGGGCTAGAGTGAGGCGCCGCCCGGGCAGCCCGGGGGGCCACCGGTGAAACGCTACGGGTTGAACAACGTCGTCGACCTCCGCGGCCGCGGGTCGCGCGAGGCCCCTGTGCCCGAGGCCGGTGCGCCCGCCGCCGTCCCCGGGCGGCGCGCGCGGCGCATCCTCGCCTTCGGCGGCGGCAAGGGGGGAATCGGCAAGAGCCTGGTGGCCGCCAACGTGGGGATCGCGCTGGCCCGGAGCGGGCACCAGGTCCTGCTCGTCGACGCCGACCTGGGCGGCGCCAACCTGCACACCTGTCTCGGGGTCGCCCAGCCGGCGACGACGCTCTCCGACTTCGTCCTCCGGGGCGTTCCGCTGGCGAAGCTCGCCGTCCCCACCGGCATCGACCGGCTCCTGCTCGTCTCCGGCGCCCAGGACGCGCTCGACGCGGCCAACCCGCGGGCCCAGGTCCGCGCCCGGCTGCTTCAAGAGTTGCGGGCCCAGGACGTCGACTACCTGGTGCTCGATCTCGGCGCCGGAACGGCTGTGCACACGCTCGACCTCTTCCTCCTCGCCGACCACGGGGTGCTGGTGGTGCTCCCCGAGCCGACCTCGGTGGAGAACGCCTACCGGTTTCTCAAGGCCTCTCTCTTCCGCCGCCTGCAGCAGCTGGCGCGGGAGCTGGGGGTATCGCACCTCGCCGAGGGCGCGCTGGGAAGCCGGGACAGCGCCCTTCGCGCGCCGGCGGACGTGGTGGCGCACGTGCGCGCCACCGACACCGAGGCCGCCGACGCGCTGGCCGCCGCCCTCCAGGCCTACCGGGTCAAGCTGGTGGTCAACCAGGTGCGGGCGCCGGCGGACGAGACGGTCGGCCCGGCGGTGGCCTCGGCGTGGAAGAAGTTCTTCGGCCTGGAGATGGACTACCTGGGGGGTATCGCCTACGACGACGCCGCCTGGCGTTCCGTTCGGCGTCGCCGGGCGCTGCTCGTCGACGGCCCCGATTCCGACGCGGCCCGGCACCTCGGCTCGGTGGCCGAGCGGCTCCGCGAGCTCGACCCGGTGGCCCCGCCCCCATGAAGTCCTTCCGGGACCAGACCTACTACGAGCTGCTCGAGGTGCAGCCCTCGGCCGCTCCCGACGAGGTGCGGGCCGCGCTGCAGCGGGCGCTCCAGCTCTGCGCGCCGGACTCGGTCGCGCTCTACGCGCTCGTCGAGGAGAGCCAGGCGGAGGCGCTGCGGCTCCGGCTCGAGGACGCCGGCCGGGTACTGCTCGATCCGGCGGCCCGGGCCGGGTACGACCGCATGCTCGAGGTGCTTCCCCGGGAGCCTCCGCCCGACTCGGCGCTTTGGACGGAGGACGAGGACGACGAGGGCCCCCCCACCAGCGTGGGCCAGGGTCCCTATGCGCAGCGAGAATCCGCTTCGCTCGACGAGGTGGAGGCCTCCGGGGCCGCCGTGGCGCAGACCTCGTTGCCGCTGGATGCCGGGCCGCCGCGCTGGCCGGTGCGCCCCCCGGGGCTTCCCTCGCCCCGGCCGCGGCCGGCGCCGGGCGCGGTGGCTGCCCAGCCGTCGCCCGAGGCGAGCGAGGCTCCGGCCGGAGCGGCCGGGCCGCCGGCGGCGGGAGCGGCCGCGGCCGAGACGCCGGCGCCCGTGGCGGAGCGCCCGCGCATGCCCGACCTCCCCCCTGACGTGGAGTTCAACGGCGAGCTCCTCCGGCAGGTGCGCGAGGCGCGCGGGCTGACGCTGCAGCAGCTCGCCGACCGGACGCGCATCGGCCGGTCCCATCTCGAGAAGGTCGAGGCCGACCGCTACGCAGATCTGCCCGCGCCGGTGTACCTTCGGGGCATCCTGGTGAGCCTGGCGCGCGAGCTGAAGCTCGACGCGACGCGGGTGAGCAAGAGCTACATGCTCCTGGCCGAGCGTGCCGGTCGGCAGGAGCCGTGAAGGCGGAGAGAGGACAGCGCCGATGACCGACGAAGAGCGAACCAAGGCCCTGCGGCTCGCCCGCGCCATCGCCTCCGACATCTCGCTCTACAACGAGCAGAAGATCGTCAAGGGCATCGAGCAGGACAACCTCTTCGACGTGCTCAAGGAGGAGCTCGACGAGGGGCGTGACCTGTACCGGAGCCGGGTCAGCCAGGAGGTCTTCACCTCCACCAACTTCTTCGAGCGGGCGGTGGTGGACATCATCGTGCGCGGCAAGGCGCACGTGAAGTCGAAGATCTGGTAGCCGGCCCCCCTCCGTTGGCGGCGCCCCCGACGCCTACGCCGCGCTCAAGCCCAGACAGGGTGCGACCCCGGGGCTAGGCTTTGGAAACGCCCAAGGTGCCGAGATCGCCATCCCCAGGACGCCCCGCCGCCGCGGAGCCGGCGCCGGGGACTGCACCGCAGGCGCGCCGCCGCACCGCGGAGGTCCCGGCGGCCTCCCGGGGCGGGCGGCTCGACCGGGCCCTGGTCCAGCTCTTCCCGGACCTGAGCCGGGCCCGCCTCCAGGCGCTCCTCCGGACCGGCCACCTCCTCGTCGAGGGCGTGAGGGCCCGCGCCTCCACCCGGCTCCGGGGGGGCGAGCGCGTGGAGCTCGTCCTGCCGCCGCCCGAGCCGGCCACGCCCGGCCCCGAGGACCTCCCTCTGCACATCCTCCAGCAGGACCGGGATCTCCTCGTCCTGGACAAGGCCCCCGGCGTGGTGGTCCATCCGGGCGCCGGCCACGCCCGGGGGACCCTGGTCAATGCGCTCCTGCACCACGTCCGGGACCTGCGCGGGGTGGGCGGCGTGCTCCGCCCCGGAATCGTCCACCGGCTGGACAAGGACACCTCCGGCTGCCTGGTGGTGGCCAAGTCCGAGGCGGCGCTCGCCGCGCTCCAGGCGGCCTTCCAGGGGCGCACCGTGGAGAAGACCTACCTCGCCCTGGTGCACGGCCATCCGCCCCCGGAGGGACGGATCGAGACCGCCTACGGGCGGCACCCGCGTCACCGGAAGCGCTTCACCGGCCGGGTGGCGGCGGGCAAGCCGGCGGTCACCGTCTTCCGGACCCGGCAGCGCCTCCACGGCGCGGCGCTCCTCGAGGTCGGCCTCCTCACCGGCCGGACCCACCAGATCCGGGTCCACCTGGCCGAGGCCGGGCACCCGCTGCTCGGCGATGCCCTCTACGGAGGGCTGCGCCGGGGCGATGCACGGGTCCGGGCTGCGCAACAGGCGCTCGGGCGCCAGGCGCTCCATGCCTGGAAGCTCGCCTTCCCCCATCCGCGCACCGGGCGCCGGTGCAGCGTCGAGGCGCCGGTGCCCGCCGACCTGCGCCAGGCGGTGGCCACCCTCGAGGGGCCCTAGATGCCGCCCATGGTCAGCGGCCCCTGCTGGCGGCGGGGAAGGATCTTCACCGGCTGGATGGCCAGGACCTTCATGAACACCTTCAGCAGGTCGGGATCGAACTTGTGGCGCAGCTCCGACCACATGAGCATCAGCGCCACCTCGGGGCCGTAAGCCTCGCGGAAGGGGCGCTTGCTGGTCAGCGCGTCGTAGCTGGAGCAGATGGCGATCACCTTGGCGAACAGGCCGAGCGACGACTTGGGGATGATCATCTGGATGTTGCCCCGCGCGTCGCGGACGGCGGTGCCGAAATCGCTCTTGTACTCCAGCGTGGCCACCACCCGGTGCAGGGTGGTGCGCGAGAAGCCCTTCTCCATGAGGATGGCGCGCACGCTGACCAGGGGGGCCTTGTTCACCAGGGCCCGTTCCTCGGCGTTGAGCCCTCCCTGCTTCTCGGACAGGCCCTCGGGGATGGTGGCCATCCCGGCGTCGTGGAAGAGGGCGATGAAGCCCAGGTCGCGGAGCTGGCTCTTGGTCAGCCCCAGCTCGGTCCCGAAGACGATGGAGAGCAGGCAGGTGTTCACCTGGTGGAAGACCAGGTAGTCCTCCTCGCGGCGCATGGTGGTCATGCCCAGGAAGTGGACCTTCTGCTCGAAGCAGATGTCGACGAAGTCCTGGACCAGCCGCACCGCCGCCTTGGTGCTCAGCGGCTGCCCGCGGCGGACCGAGTCCATGTACTTGTTGATGAAGAAGACGGCCCGGCCGTAGACGGTCATGGCGTACTTCTTCCGGTCGACCTTCGAGTCGTCCTCCAGCTTCTCCTTGTCCAGCTTTTCCTTCAGCTTCGACCAGCGGGCGATCTTGATGGCCAGGAGCCGCTTGCTCCCCAGCCCGTCCTCGTCGATGGGGTCGGCGGTGTCCTTGGCGAAGATCCAGACGAAGTTCTTCAGCTCCGGCACCTGCACCGGCTTGGCCAGCCCGAACCCGCCCACGTCCTTGGCCCGGAGCTCGTCGAGCAGATAGCGCATGTTGTCCACCGCGTTGAGCTCGACCTTGACCAGCATGTTGTTGACGTAGAAGGAGTTCTTGATCCCCATCAGCTCGAAGCGCCCCTCGCGGGAGACGATGGCGTTGAGCGCGTCCTGGAGGCTCATCAGCGGGCGGTCGAAGACGGCGTTGTCCGGGTCGTACATCTTGGCGCTGCGGACCAGCATGTAGAGCGTGGAGAGCACCGACCGGGAGAGGCTCTGGAGCTTCTCCGAGTGCTCCCGCCCGAAGTCGACCAGGTTGTCCGGCTGCTGGTGCGAGATCTTGAGGTTCTCGGCCATCGGTCGTCTTTCAGGCGCTCGCCACCGGGGCGTCCCCGAAGAGCGCCCGCCGGGTCTCCGCCAGCGCCCGCCGGGCGGCGCTGAGCACCTCCGGCGGCTGGCCGTGGTCGTCGATGATCTGCTGGAGGGCCTTGTAGGACTGGAGCGAGAGCACTCCCGCCAGCCCGTGCACGGCGAGCATCTTCTCGTCCAGCACCCGCTTCTTGTTCCAGAGGCGCGGGTGGGCGGCGAGCATCTGCTGCATGAGCGATACCGCCGCCGGGATGCCGGTGCTCCCCAGCGCGGTGTAGAAGGCCGCCCGCTCCTCCGCCGTCCGCTTGCGGAACTCGGCCTGGCGGATGTGGAAGAGGAGCTCGCTGTAGGCCTGGTCGCGGTCGTACTCCGGGAGGAGCCGGGCGGCCAGCATCCGCATCTGCACGTTCTCGTCGCGGAGCGCCTGGGCGATGAGCTTGCGGGACTCGTTGCTCCGCCCGCGGGCGATGATGCTCATCACCTCCAGCCGGACGGCCAGGTTCTTGTGGCGCAGCACCCGGGCGAAGAGCTTGAGCCGGTCGGGCAGCTGGGCGCGCTCCAGGATGTAGACCATGTCCCGGACGGTCTGCGGCCGCTCCGAGGAGAGCTTTTCCACGATCTCCGCCGGCCGGTTCTTGGCGAACTCGGCCAGCACGTCGCAGAGGAGGACCCGGTGCTCGGGGATCTCCACCGTCTCCAGCACGTTGAGCAGGAGGGGGACCACCGACGGGTCGAGGGCGAGCAGGTAGCGAGTGACGTCCTGGGGCGAGCGCAGGCGTCCGGTGCGCAGCACGTCCCCGATGCGCGTCAGCCGCTGCTCCTCCCCCATCTTGGCCAGGAAGGTGGCCTTCAGCTCGCGCATGGCCCGCATGTTCGGCCGCTCCTCCATGGCGGTGAACTTGAGGACGATCTGGTTGATGGTGGCGAAGTCCTCCTGGAGGAGGAGGGCATCGAGCAGCTGGAGGAACATCTCCTCGAGGAGGCCGGGGTCGTCGACGCCGGTCTCGGCCACCTGGAAGATGCCGGCCACCAGCTTGGGGAAGAGGCGGCTGTTCTCCTCCTCGGCGATGTCCCGCTGCATCTTCGCCTTGAGCGCGTCGGAGGCCGTCTCGCCGGCGATGACCGCTCCCCGGACCTGCTCCACGCCCTCGAGCTTGATCTCCAGGTCCGAGGCCGTCACCCGTGCGAAGCGGAGGAAGTCGTCCGAGTGGCTGCGCAATCTCAGGTAGAGGTAGGTGATGATCTTGTCCACCTCGACCTGGACGTCGTCGTCCTCGAAGCCGTCGACGTGGAATCCCTCCACCACCACGTACTCCAGGTGGTCGAGCGGCGAGCGCCACAGCTGGGCCACCGTGTCCTCGCCCTGCTTGTCGATGTCGGAGAGCGCCACCAGGGTGAAGGTGACCAGCTCATCGGGACGGAGACCGGGCCGGAAGATGAACTGGCGGATGCCGTCTCGCCAGAACTTGAAGGGGAGGTTGGTCTCCTCGGGGAAGAGCGGCTGCTCGAAGAGGAGGAAGTTCTGCTGCTCGACCT
>DASPUU010000081.1:0-7915 GCA_035622755.1 Myxococcaceae bacterium | reverse complement strand
AGGGGCCCCCGGCCCGCCGTCGCCCCCGCCCCTGGACGTGTCCAACGCCCTCGAACTGACCGACGTGAGCAAGCGCTACGGCCAGCGGTGGGCCCTGGCGCGGCTGACCTTCCAGCTGCCCGTGGGGAGCAGCCTCTTGCTCACCGGACACAATGGCTCGGGGAAGACGACGCTCCTGCGCATCCTGGCCACGGCGTTTCGCCCCACCACCGGACGGGCGCGGATCTTCGGACAGGACGTGGTCGCCGAGCGCGAGCGACTGCGGCCCCGGCTGGCGCTGCTCGGGCACAGCAGCTTTCTCTACGAGGACCTCACCGCGCGCGAGAACCTGACGCTCCTGGCGCGCCTGGTGGGGCGAGCGCGGCCGGCCTCCGAGTCCACCGCCATGCTCGACCGGGTGGGCCTCGGCCCGCGGGCCAACCATGCGGTGCGCACCTTCTCGGCCGGGATGAAGAAACGGCTGGCCATCGCGCGCCTGATGCTCAAGGAGCCGGAGCTGGCCCTGCTCGACGAGCCCTTCGGCGAGCTCGACCCGGCCGGCATCGCCGAGATGGAGGAGCACATCCGGACCCTGTCGCGGTCCGGAGCCACCGTGGTCCTGGCCACGCACCAGGTCCAGCACGGCCTCACCCTGTGCAAGGAGCGGCTCCACCTCGTCGCCGGAAGGGCCACGCCGCCGTGAGCGCCTCCACCCGAATCCCCGGGCTGCTCCGCGCCACCTGGCTCCTGGTGCGAAAGGATCTGCTGCTCGAGTGGCGGACCCGCGCCCGCGCCAATGCGCTGTTCTTCTTCGCCCTGGCCACGCTCCTCCTCTTCTCCTTCGCCCTCGGGCCGGACACCACCATCCTCCGCCGTGCGGCGGGCGGCACGCTCTGGCTGGCCATCCTCCTCGCCTCCGTCCTTGCGCTCGGGGAGAGCTTCCGGGTGGAGCAGGAGAACGCCGCGCTCGACGGGTTGCGGCTCGCCCCGGCCGATCCCCAGGCGCTCTTCCTGGCCAAGGCACTGGCCAACGGCATGCTGCTCCTCCTGCTCGGGGTGGCCATCCTGCCGGTGCTGGGGGCGCTGGCCGGTCTCACCCTGGCGCCCCGGATCGTGATGACCCTCCCGGTGCTCACCTTCCCCCTCTCCGGCCTCGGAGCGATGGCCCTGGTGCTCGTGCTCGGCTGCCTGGCCATCGCCGCACCGGGGACCATCTACGCCGCCATCGCCAGCAACGCCCGGGCGAGGGATGTGCTCCTCCCCCTCCTCCTCTTCCCGCTCCTCATCCCGGCCCTGGTGGCGTCGGCCAAGGCCACCTCGCTGGCGCTCGAGGGGGACCCGATGCTCCAGTTCGGGTCCTGGCTGGGGCTTCTGGCCAGCTTCGATCTGATCTATTGGAGCCTTGGCTTCGCCCTGTTTCCGCTCGTCGTGGAAGACTGATCCGCTATGGCCAGGACAATCCGGTTGGTGCTCTCGGTGCTCGCCCTGCTGCTGCTCGTGTCGGGGGCCTGGCTCGGGCTGGCCTGGGCGCCGCCGGAGCGGGAGATGGGCGACGTGCAGCGCATCATGTACGTGCATCTCCCCGCGGTCTGGATGGGGCTCCTGGGAGTGACCCTGAACTTCATCTGCTCGGTGGTCTACCTGCTGCCGCCCCTGCATCTGGGGAAGCTCATCGGCCCGCTGCGCGTCCTTGACGAGCTCGACGCCGACGCCCTGGCCGAGGCCTCGGCGGAGGTCGGACTCTTCTTCGGCACCCTGGGGCTCCTGCTCGGCAGCATCTGGGGCCGACCGACGTGGGGCGTGTTCTGGACCTGGGACCCGCGGCTCACCTCGATGGCCATCCTCCTCGTCGCCTATGCCGGCTATCTCGCGCTGCGGCGATTCGTCGACGACGCCGAGCGGCGCGCCGCCTGGTCGGCGGTGGTGGGGATCATCATCGCCGTCGACATCCCGATCATCTGGTTCAGCGTCCGCTGGTGGAACAGCCTCCATCAGGTCCAATCCTCTCCCAAGACGGTCGACCCGGCGATGGTCCTGGTGCTCCGCTGGAACGCCATCGCCTTCCTCCTGCTCTGGCTGGTCTTCCTCTCCAGCCGCTACGTCATCGCCAAGAGCCGCCGGGAACGGGAACTGGCTCCCCCGGCGCTCGCATCCGAGGGGGCACGATGAGCTCTCTTCCGTTGTTCGCTGCGGCGGCCGGCCGGATCCAGGGCGGCTGGGAATTCGTCTGGGCGGCCTACGGTCTGACCTGGGCCGCCCTGACCCTGTACGCGGCCAGCCTCTGGGCGCGTCGCCCCCGAAAGGAGCCCTGACGCCGATGGGCCTCAAACGCAACACCTGGCTCGCTCTCGGAGCGTTGGTGGTCGCCGGTGCCACGCTGGCGGTGGTCGCCGGGGGCGGCATCGGCCAGAACCTCGTCTACTACTGGACGCCGGCGGAGATGCTCGCCCAGGGGAGCAAGGCCTACGGAGCCACCATCCGCCTCGGGGGGCTGGTGAAGCCCGGGAGCATCAGCTGGGACGCCCGCCACACCGAGCTCAGCTTCCGCGTCGCCACCGACATGAGCCCCGATGCCCCGAGCGTCCTGGTCAAGGCCCGCGAGACCCCGCCCCAGATGTTCCGCGAGGGAATCGGCGTGGTCGTGGAGGGCACCTTCGACCGCTCGCAGGTGTTCACCTCCAACCGGCTGATGGTCAAGCACTCCAACGAGTACCGCCCCCCGCGGCCCGGCGAGGGCGACCACTGGAAGGAGACGCTCTCGAAGGAGAGCGCGCCGTCGGCGAGGGCGAAGTGAGGGGAACGGTCGGGTACGCCTTCGTCCTGGGCGCCCTCCTGGCGGCGGTCTTCGGCGCCGTGGTGGGCATCGAGGGTGGCCTCCGCCACCGAGCGGGGACGCGCGCCTGGGTGGAGCGGGCGACCAGCGCCTTCTTCCTCTGCATGCTCGGGGCGAACCTGACCATGGTCTGGGCACTGGTGGCCCATGACTTCAGCGTGCACTACGTGTCACAGGTGGGCAGCCGCGCCACCCCGCTCGTGTACACGGTGGTGTCGCTGTGGAGCGCGCTCGAGGGGTCGATTCTCTTCTGGGGGGTCATCCTCGGCGTCTACCTCTTCGCCTTCATGCGGGCGCAGGCCAGCCGGCCGGACCGCGCGGTGCAGCTCGCCCTGGGCGCGATGCTTGCCGCCGCCACCTTCTTCGCCTTCCTCATCGCCGGCCCGGCCAACCCGTTCGGCGCGGTGGTCCCGGTTCCGCCGGACGGCCCCGGGCCCAATCCGCTTCTCCAGAACCACATCCTGATGGTCATCCATCCACCGATGCTCTACTCGGGCTACGTGGGGATGACCGTCCCCTTCGGGATCGCGGTGGCCGCCCTGCTCGACGGGAGGCTGGGCGAGGCGTGGCTCACCACGCTGCGCCGCTGGACGCTGCTCGCCTGGACGTTCCTCACCGTGGGCATCATCCTCGGAAGCTGGTGGGCCTATGCCGTCCTCGGCTGGGGTGGCTACTGGGCCTGGGACCCGGTGGAGAACGCCTCCTTCCTCCCCTGGCTCACCGCCACCGCCTTCCTCCATTCGACCATGGTCCAGGAGCGACGCCGCATCCTCAAGCTGTGGACCCTCTCGCTGGCCCTGGGCAGCTTCGCCCTCACCGTCCTCGGGACGTTCATGACCCGGAGCGGGATCTTCAACTCCGTCCACTCCTTCACCCAGTCCGACATCGGCCCGACCTTCCTCGTCTTCCTGGCGGTGGTGGTCGGGGTTTCCATCGTGCTCCTGGCGGTCCGCGGACCGGCGCTGGCGCCGGAGGACGCGTTGCCCGGGGTGGCCTCGCGGGAGACGGCCATCCTGGTCAACAACCTGCTCTTCGCCGCCCTCACCTTCACTGTCCTCCTGGGGACGGTGTTCCCCCTGCTCCGCGAGGCCTTCTCCGGAGTGCGGGTCAGCGTCGGGGCGCCCTATTTCAACCGGATGGCCGTGCCCCTGGGCATCGCCATCCTCTTCCTGATGGGCGTCGGCCCGTCACTGCCGTGGGGCCGCGCCGACCGACGGGTTTGGCGCCGGCAGTTCCTTCTCCCCGCCGGCGTGGGTGTGGCCGTCCTCGTCGCCTGCCTCGCCGCCGGCCTCCGAGGCGCCGGGCCGCTCACCATCTTCGCCCTCGCCGGCTTCGTCGGGACGGTGACCCTGCGGGAGCTCCTCGTTCCCGCCTGGGCGCGCATGCGGGAGAAGGGCGAGCGCCCCTGGACGTCCTTCCTCCGCAGCACGGCGCGCGCCCGCCGCCGCACCGGCGGGTACCTCGTCCACCTGGCCATGATCTTGGTCTTCGTGGCCATCGCCGCCTCCTCCGCCTACGTCGAGCACACCACCGGCACGCTCGGTGCCGGCGACTCCCTCCAGCTCGGCGCGTACACGGTGCGCTTCCTCGGGCTCAAGGAGGGCACCGAGCCCCACCGGCGATGGATCGCCGCCCGGGTGGAGGTGACGACGCGCGCCGGGGCTCGGAGGACGCTCGAACCACGGATGAACTTCTACGAGCGAAGCACCGACCCGGTGGGGAGCCCGGCGGTGGCCTCGACGGCCTTCGAGGACCTCTACCTGACCCTGCTCGCCTTCGGGCAGGACGCACGGGGCGACACCGCCAGCTTCAACGTGTGGACCTTCCCCCTGGTGGGGTGGATCTGGTGGAGCATCCCGCTCTTCGTCCTCGGGGCGCTGGTGGCGGCGTGGCCGCAGCGGCGGGGGCTCCCCGCCCTCGGCCAGGAGCGGGCGGCCGACCCCGCCCGGGGCACGGCATGAACCGGCGCCTCTCCCTGGCGCTGGTGGGTCTGGCCGTCCTCGTCGGGGTGCTCTTCTTCGCCTTCGCGCGCGGCTTCGGCCGCGATCCGCACGAGGTACCCTTCATGCTCAAGGGCAAGCCGGCCCCCGACTTCGCTCTGACCCGGCTGGATACCGGCGAGCCGGTGACCCTGGCGCAGCTCCGGGGCGAGCCGGTGGTGCTCAACTTCTGGGCGAGCTGGTGCGGACCCTGCAAGCTCGAGCACCCCACGCTGTCCCGTGCCGCCCGGCGCCACCAGGGTGATGCGCGCTTCTACGGCGTCGTCTTCGAGGACACGCCGGAGAACGCCCGGGCCTTCGCCCAGCCCATGGACCCCAGCTTCCCCCAGCTGGTGGACCCCCATTCGCGGATGGCCGTGGACTACGGCGTGACCGGCGTTCCGGAGACGTATTTCATCGATGCCCAGGGCGTCATCCGCGAGAAGTACGTCGGCCCCCTCCTCGACGAGGCGGAGCTGACCCGGAGGCTTCGGGCCCTCTCCGGACCTCGCGCGTCGGGAGCGGGTCAGTGACTTCTCTGCTCCTCATCGCCCTTCTCGCGCAGACGCCCCATGCGCCTCAGCAGGCGGGGAGCGCCCTGCTCGACCCGGCGCGCGAGGCGCGGGTGCAGGCCCTGGGGAAGCAGCTGCGCTGCCCGATGTGCCAGGGCCTCTCCATCGCGGACTCCGGCTCGTCGGCCGCCCGCGCGCAGATGGACCGGGTCCGCGAGCTGGTGGTCGAGGGCAAGAGCGACGAGGAGATCCGCTCGTACTTCGTCGCGCGCTACGGGGAGTGGGCGCTGCTCGAGCCACCGGCCCATGGCTTCAACTGGCTGGTGTGGCTAGGCCCCGGCCTGCTCCTGCTGCTCGGCGGGCTGTTCGTCGCCCGGATGGTGCTGCGACCGGCCCCGCCTTCTCCCGCTCCGTCCGGGCCGCCGGCGCCTTCCAGCTCCGGGGACCCCTACCTCGACGCCGTCCGGGCGGAGCTCCGGAAGTGACGCGCACCGACTGGCTCCCGGGCGTCGTCGTTCTCCTGGTGGGGCTGGCGGCCGGCCTGCTCCTGGTCATTCTCCGCCGGCGCGCCCCGCCTTCCCCGGGGCGCCAGCCCCGGGATGCCGACCCCGCCGAGGAGGCCGGGCTGCGCGCCTCCCGGCTCATCGAGCAGCTCCGCGAGCTCGAGGTCGACCGGCACCAGCTCTCGCCCGAGGACTATGCGCGGGAGCACGCCCGCCTGGAACGCCTGGCCGCCGATGCACTGCGCACGAAGGACCAGACACGGGCGGCCGCGCCCGGAGCGAGCAAGGCGGCCCCGCCGGCCCGCGACGCCGGCGGGTTCCTCGCTCGCCATCCCCAGCTCCAGGGGGCGCTCTGGGGCGGCGGGGCGGTGATCTTCTTCGGGGCGCTGGGGCTCTGGCTCTCGCGCGAGGCCCGGCCCCGGGGCGAGGGAGAGGTGGCCACCGGAACCGCCGGACGCGGCGAGGCTCCGGCGAGGCCGCCGGAGGATCCGGAATTCTCCGCCGCGCTGGCACGCGTCCGGGAGAACCCCGCCGACGTGCAGACCTCGGCCCGCGTCGTCCACGAGCTCATCCGCCGGGAAGAGCTCGACGAGGCACGCATCCTCACCGAGCGCTCGCTGGGCGTGGACCCCTTCTTCACCGAGGCTCGCATCCACCGCGCCTTCCTCCGGGCGCTGGGCGGCGGCGAGGCCCCCGCGGCGGGCGAGCTGGAGCACCTGGCCCAGCTCTATCCCCGCGCCCACGAGGCGCTGCTCTTCCTCGGGTTGCTGCGGATGCGCTCCGGCGACCAGCGCGGGGCGCTCGATGCGTTCGAGCGCTTCCTGGCCGAGGCGCCCCCGGAGGAGCAGCCGCCCCAGATGCGGGCCGCCATCGCGCAGCTTCGCCAGCAGCTGGGGAGGGCCCCCTGACGCGCCGCCGCCGCCCGGGCGTGATCTTCGACCTGGACGGCACGCTCGTCGACAGCCTCGGCGACATCGCCGGGGCGATGAACCAGGCGCTGGTGGCGCACGGTTTCCCCCTCCATCCTGTGGACGCCTACCGCTCCTTCGTCGGGGAGGGGGTGAAGCGGCTCGCCGAGCGGGCGATGCCGCCGGGCACAGAGCCCGTCCGGGGCGCCGTCCTGGCCGCCTACGAGGAGGCCTACACCCGGAACCTGCCGGGGAAGAGCCAGCTCTACCCGGGCGTCGCGGCGCTGCTCGACGCCCTCAGCGCGGTTGCGTTCCCGATGGCCGTCTTGAGCAACAAGCCTGACGCTCCCACCCGCCGCCTGGTCGAGACGCTCCTCGGCTCGTGGACCTTCCAGGGAGTGGCCGGCGAGCGGCCGGGCATCCCCCGGAAGCCGGATCCAGCCGGCGCGCTGGAGCTCGCCCGCGCGCTGGACAGACCCCCGGCCGAGGTGACGCTGGTCGGCGACACGCTCATCGACGTGACCACCGCGCGCGCCGCCGGGATGCATCCGCTCGGCGTGCTGTGGGGCTTCCGCGCCGAGGAGGTGGCGGCGAGCGGCGTCCCCACCGTGCACCGGCCGGAGGAGGTACTCGCCTTCCTCGGCACAGTCCCTTAAGAGGGGCGGCATGGCGGGGCGGGCCGGACACTGGCTGGTGAAGACCGAGCCGTCGGTCTACAGCTGGGCGGACCTCGTCCGCGACGGGCGGACGGAGTGGACCGGCGTGCGCAACTTCGAAGCCCGGAACCATCTCCGGGCGATGCGCCCCGGAGACCTGGTCCTCGTCTACCACTCCGGTGGAGAGAAGCAGGTGGTGGGCGTGGCCCGGGTGTCGCGCGGGCCAGGGCCGGATCCGACCGCCCGCGGAGAGGACTGGTCGAGCGTCGAGCTGACCCCGGTGAGGGCCCTGCGGCTTTCCGTCCCGCTGGAACGCATCAAGAAGGACGCCCGGCTCCGCACCCTGCCCATCGTGACCCGCGGCCGCCTCAGCGTTGCGCCGGTTCGCCCGGCGCAATTCGCCCGCGTGCTCGAGTTGCAGAAGGCCAGGCGTCCCTGAACGGTTAGTTCGTCGACCGGGGTGAAATGTGACCCTTTGCCTCTGCTGGGTCACTGTGGAAGTTTCCACGCGGCCCGAGTCGGCATCAGCGTCCACGCCGCTCGGG
>DASPUU010000080.1:0-12611 GCA_035622755.1 Myxococcaceae bacterium | reverse complement strand
ATCTTGTGGTCCTTGGTCTCCTTGATGAAGAGCGAGCCGATGACCAGGGTTATCGCCGCGACGATGATCGGATACCAGAGGCCGTTGTAGATGTCGCCGGTGGCGGCCACGGTGGCGGTGGCGATCAACGGAAGCAGGCCTCCGAACCAGCCGTTGCCGATGTGGTAGGGCAGCGACATCGACGTGTAGCGGATCCGCGTCGGGAACAGCTCCACCAGGAACGCCGCGATCGGTCCGTAGACCATGGTCACGTAGATGACGAGGATGACCAGGTAGGCGAGGATCCCGTAGAAGTTGACGTCGGCGGGATTGGCCTTGGCGGGATAGTTCAGCTCGGCGAGCACCGCCTTCAGCTTCGGCTCGTCGATGCCCACGATCTCCTTGTCGTTGATTCGCACCACCGGAGGCGCACCCGGTGCCCCCTCGATCTTGCTGTAGGTCAACGCGCGCGAGGCGAGCATGTTCTGCACGTCGTCACAGGGGCTGAAGTTTGTGCAGATCGTGTCGCCGGGCTTGCAGCGGGGGAGCGCGAAGATGTGGACCTGGCAGTTGCTGGCAGTGAGCGTGATCTTCGTATTCTCGTTGAACCTCTCCAGCGCCGGATTCGCCAGCTTGGTGAGCTGGTGGAAGATCGGGAAGTAGGTCACCACCGCCAGCAAGCAGCCGACCATCATGATCCACTTGCGGCCGATCTTGTCCGAGAGCTTGCCGAAGACGATGAAGCCGGGCGTGCCGATGACGAGCGACCAGGCGATGAGCTTGTAGGTGGTGAGGAAATCCACCTTCAGGGTCGTGAGGAGGAAGAACAGCGCGTAGAACTGCCCCGTGTACCAGACCACGCCCTGGCCGGCGGTGGCCCCGAGCAGGGCGAGGATGACGATCTTGAGGTTCGCCCAACGGCCGAAGCTCTCGGTCAGCGGCGCCTTCGAGCCTTTCCCTTCCGCCTTCATTCGCTGGAAGACGGGTGACTCGTTCAGCTTGAGCCGGATGTAGACGGAGATGATGAGCAGGAAGATGGAGACCAGGAACGGGATACGCCAGCCCCACTTCGAGAAGTCAGCGGCCTCCATCCGCCAGCGACAGACGCCGATGACGACCAGCGCCAGGAAGAACCCGAGCGTGGCTGTGGTCTGGATCCAACTGGTATTGTAACCGCGCTTCTCGTCCGGCGAGTGCTCGGCGACGTAGGTCGCTGCTCCCCCGTACTCGCCCCCGAGCGCCAGGCCCTGAGCCAGGCGGAGCACGAGCAGGAGGAGGGGAGCGATCATGCCGATCGACGCGTAGGTGGGGAGGAAGCCGACCAGGGCCGTGGAGATGCCCATCACGGTGATGGTGATGAGGAAGGTGTACTTCCGTCCCACCAGGTCGCCGATGCGTCCGAAGACGAGGGCTCCGAACGGCCGGACGAGAAATCCAGCCGCGTAGTTGACGAAGGCGTTGAGCAGCGCCGTCGTCTGGTTGCCGGGGGGAAAGAAGACGCTGGCGAAGAAGGGCGCCAGCACGGCGTAGATGTAGAAGTCGTACCACTCGAAGACCGTGCCCAGAGAGGAAGCGAAGATGACTCGCCGCTCCTCCTTGCTCACGCCCATCGGTCTCGCCTGAACTGCACTCGCGGGTGTGGCCACAGTGGAACCTCCTGATGGCAGGTGGAAAGGAAACCTTTGATGGAGGGCAACTCCCGCGCCAGGTCGGGAGCCGAGTCGTGGCAGGGGCTTGCACCGCTACGCGCCGCAGCAATGCAGAGAGCGGTAACAGCAGGGTGCTACGAAAGGTAGCACTCACCCGGGAATTGCCCCCCGTCTCCGCGAGGCTCAGGCCTGGGCCTTGTTACGGGGGATGCCCAGACGGGCGCGCTTCTCCCAGAGAGCCTTGCGGCTGATGCCGAGCCTCCGGGCGAGCTCCGTCTCCGACATCTGGCCCTGGTGCTCGAGCACGAAGCGCCGGAAGTACTCGGTGAGCGTTCCTTCGCCCGGGTCATCTCCGTCGCTCCCGAACGTTCCGGAGCGCGCCGGCGAATCGATGGCCAGCAGGGCCGGCGTGATCTCCCCGCCATCGCAGAGGATGACCGCGCGCTCGATGGCGTTCTCCAGCTCCCGGACGTTTCCCGGCCAGTCGTGGCGGAAGATGGCGTGCCGGGCCTCATCGGACAGGGCGATGGGAGGCCGGTTCAGCCGCCGGCAGGTCTTGGCGAGGAGGAACTCGGACAGTGCGAGCACGTCGTCCCCCCGCTGGCGCAACGGCGGGAGGTGGATCTCCACCACCCGGAGGCGGAAGTAGAGGTCGTTGCGGAAGTCGCCGTCGGCCGACATCTGGCGCAGGTCCCGGTGGGTGGCGGCGATGAGGCGGATGTTGACCCGGCGGCTGCCGGTGGCGCCCACCCGCCGCACCTCACCTTCCTGGAGAACGCGGAGCAGGCGGGCCTGGGCCGGGAGCGGAAGCTCACCGACCTCGTCGAGGAAGAGCGTCCCGCCCTCGGCCGCCTCGACCAGCCCGGCCTTGGCCCGGTGGGCGCCGGTGAAGGCGCCCTTCTCGTGGCCGAAGAGCTCCGACTCGATGAGCGATTCCGGGATCGAGGCGCAGTTCACGGTCACGATCGGCCCGTCGTGACGGGCGCTCTGGGCGTGGACCGCGCGCGCCACCAGCTCCTTGCCGGTGCCGGATTCGCCGAGGATGAGCACCGTGGCGTGGGTCTGGGAGACCTTGCGGATCCGGTCGGACACCTCGCGCATCGCCGGGCAGTCGCCGATCAGCCCGTGAACGGCATAGCTGCGCTCCAGGTCCTGCCGGAGCACGGCATTCTGGCGCTCGAGCCGCGTCTGCCGGAGCACGCGGTCCACGACGAGGAGCAACTCGTCGTGGTCGAAGGGCTTGGCGATGAAGTCCACCGCTCCTTTCTGGACCGCCTCCACCGCCGCCCGCACCGTGGCGAAGCTGGTCATGATCAGCACCGGAGCTCCCGGCGCGAGGTCGATGAGGTCCGTCCCCAGCCCGCCGGGGAGCCGGAGGTCGGCGACG
Organism: Myxococcaceae bacterium; assembly: GCA_035622755.1. GTDB lineage: Bacteria > Myxococcota > Myxococcia > Myxococcales > Myxococcaceae > JADGRA01. Next base: position 9,596 of record DASPUU010000080.1, on the reverse strand, counting down.
ATGAGATCGAACCCGTCCACCCCCAGGGTGGTGGCCTCCTGGACGGAGCCCGCCTCGGCCACCTCGTGCCCGGCGCGGGTCAGGAGCCGGGCCAGCTCGGTCCGGATCACCTCCTCGTCCTCGACGATGAGCAGGCGGCTCATGCCCTCACCTCTGTCTCCGTCCCCTCCACCGGGGCGTCGTGCACCGCTCCCGAGCGCGGCAGCTCGACGACCACCGTGGTTCCCGAGCCCGGAGCGGTCATGACCTCGATGCTCCCCAGATGCTCTCGCACGATGCTCTGTGCAAGGGGCAGCCCGAGCCCCGTCCCCTGGCCCGGCGGCTTGGTGGTGAAGAACGGCTCGAACATCCGCTCGCGCACCGCGTCGTCGATGCCCGTCCCGCGGTCGATGACCCGGAGGCGGAGGCGATCCCCGGCCTCCTCGGCGTCGATGACCACCTCGCCTCCGACGGCGCTGGCGTCGCAGGCGTTGGAGACCAGGTTGACGAGGACCTGCAGGAAGCGCTGGCGGTCGCCGTCGAGGAGAAGACCGGGCGCCAGCTGGTTGCGGCAGGCGACCCGCTTCGCCTCGCGGGAGAGCTGGACCAGGGTGATCGCCTCGCCCGCGGCATCGCGGACGTCGAATCGCTCCGGGCGCGCCACGGCGTGCGCCGTCCCGGCGTGGCTGAACCCGAGGAGCACGCGCACGATGGCATCGATGCGCTGCGTCTCGCGCAGGATGAGCGCCAGGCGCCGTCGTTCCTCCTCGGAGGTCGTGTCCCGGACCAGGTTCTGGGCGAGGCAGGCGATGCCGGTGAGGGGGTTGCCGATCTCGTGCGCCACTCCGGCGGCCAGCCGGCCGACCGAGGCGAGCCGGTCCTGGTGGGCAACCTGCGCGGCCAGCGCCTTGCGCTCGGTGAGGTCCTCCACCAGGAGGACCGGACCGCGGACGTCCGGAGGCGCCGCCGGCCCGGGGTCCTGGCTCCTTCCCAGCGCGAGGATCCTTTCCCGCCCCCGAACGGTGACGCACACCTCGGCGTGGTGGACGGCGTCGCCGAGGAACCTGGCCAGCGCCGGCGGGACCGGCCCGGAGAGCTCGTCGAGCCGCGCGCCGACCGCGTCCTGCGCGGCGATGCCGGACAGGCCCTCCAGCGCCCGGTTCCAGATGACCACGTCCTGGTCCGGCCCGAGCGCACACACCCCGAGCGGAAGGTCCTCCAGCACCCGGCGGAGGTAGCGTCGGAAATCCTCGAGCTCCGCCGGCGCGCCGTGGAGCTGCGTTCGGCTGGCCCGGAGCTGCTCCTCGAGGACGCGCAGCCGGGCGGAGAGCGCGGGTGGTCGCCGGGAGTCGACCCGGATGCCGCGGTCCACCACCCAGCGGGCCATGAGCGGCCCGACCAGCCCGGAGAGGTTGCGCTGAAGGCGCTCACGCAGGCGCTCCAGCTGGGCCGGTCGCCGCTCGTCGACGACCATCTCCAGATCTGCGAGCGCACGGTCGACCTCGGTGGTGGCCGCGTCCTCCCCGAGGATGGGGGCGAGCTTGGTCTGGAAGTCGCGAGGGCTCTCCGCCTCGACCACGCCCTGGGCGGCCAGCCGGGGAGCACGGGTGCACAGGGCGGCGGCCTCCTCCTCGCCAGCGCTGGGTCGGGTGATCAGCGACACGCCGGCGAAGAGCAGCATGTTGACGCCCAGCGAGTAGAGGGTGGCCGCGCTCCAGGGCTCCGAGCCGCGGGCGATCCCGAACCAGGGCGCGAGATCGAAGGCGGGCGGAAGGAGGTGGGCACGCGCGAAGAGCGGCAGGAAGAGGGTGGCCGCCCAGACGGCGATTCCCGCCGAGAGACCGGCGAGGAAGCCCGCCCGGGTGGCGCCCCGCCAGAAGAGCACTGCCAGGAGCCCGGGGAGCATCTGGGCCACGGCGACGAAGGAGATCAGCCCCAGCTCGACCAGGCCGGTGCGGAAGTCGAGCAGGCGGGAGAACCCGTAGCCGAGCAGGATGATGACCACGATCAGGACGCGCCGGGCCCAGAGGAGGCCGCCGTAGAGGTCGCCGGCGCCGGCCAGGTCGCTCCGGGGCAGGAGGAGGTTGTTCAGGCACATCGCCGCCAGCGCGAGCGTGTCGACGATGACCATGGCGCTCGCCGCGGAGACCGCCCCGACGAAGGCCAGCGCGCTGACCCCGCTGTCCCGACCCAGCCCGAGCACGTAGTTGTCGGGGTGGATGCCGGGCAGGGCCACCTGGCCCGCCCAGAGGAGCGGGAGAACGGCCAGGTTGAGGAGGAGCAGGAAGGTCGGGAACCCCCAGGCAGCAACCCGCAGGGCGCGCTCGTCGAGGGCCTCGGTGAAGGCCATGTGGAACTGCCGCGGGAGGAGGAAGCCGGCGGCGAAGGAGAGCAGGAGGAGCGAGCCCCAGGGCCCCTCGCGCACCGGCCGGTAGGCCGCCTCGAGCGCCTGGGGATGGCCGGCCAGCCAGTGCCCCAGCCCGAGCGGACCGCCGAACACCTGGGTGACGGCCACCGCGGCCACGGTGAGAAGGGCGGCCACCTTGACCACCGACTCGAAGGCGATGGCCAGGCCGAGCCCGGCGTGCCGCTCCCGGGGGGTCACGTGGCGGGCGCCGAAGAGAAGCGCGAAGAGCGCCACCAGGGAGCAGAACACGAGTCCCACCATCGACGCCGGCGGGGCATGGCCCAGGACGCGCACGCTCTGCGTCACCGCGTGGATCTGCAATGCGAGATACGGGAGGTTCCCGGCGAGCATGAAGAGCGTGACCAGCACGCCGGCGGCCTGGCTCTGGAAGCGGAAGGCGAAGATGTCGGCCAGGGAGGTCAGCTGGTGCTCGCGGGTGAGGCGGAGCACCGGCTGCCAGATGACCGGCACGAGGAGGCAGGACAGGGTGACGCCGATGTAGATGGCCAGGAAGTTGAACCCCTGGCTCCGGGCGTACCCGACGCTCCCCGAGTAGCTCCACGAGGTGGCGTAGACGCCGAGGGAGAGCGCGTAGGTGAGCGGGTGCCGGACGAGCTTCTCCGGCACCCACCGCCGCTCGGCGGCGTAGGCGACGAGAAAGAGCAGGAGCAGGTAGCCGACGGCGACTGCGAAGAGCTGTCCGAGCTCGAGCACCGTGGTGGCCTTCGCCCCGGGTCAGTCCGTCCGCCGGTTGACGATGGCGCCCAGGAGGATGAGCGCGAGCCAGAGGCCGAAGGGCAGGAGCCAGCCGTGGGCGCCGTCCGCCCAGACCAGACGCGCGCGGGTGGCGAAGACGAGCACGCCCACGCCGAACACCCAGAGCGCGGGCTCGGCGATGCGTGCGCGGGGATCGGGCGGAGTGGCCATCTTCCAGCGGCCTTCATAGGCGAAGGGCGCGCGGAGCGGGGAGGGGATGCAGTTCGGAACCGAGGCCTTGCCGCACTGCGGCATGTAGTTCGTGCGCTACAAGCCCCGCACGCCCGTGTCCGCGCCGACCCCTCCGCCCGTCCTCCGCCCCGGCAGCCGCGAGGACGTGCCGCTCGTCCTGGAGCTCATCCGTGAGCTGGCCCGCTACGAGCGGGCGCCCGACGACGTGGTGGCCACCGAGGACGACCTTCTCCGTGACGGGTTCGGCCCGGCGCCCCTGTTCAGGACGCTGATCGCCGAGCTGGACGGTGTGCCGGTTGGCTTCGCCCTCTTCTTTCTCGCCTACTCCACCTGGCGAGGGCGTCCGACGCTCTACCTCGAGGACCTCTTCGTCCGGCCCGGCGCCCGTGGCCGCGGGGTGGGGCGCGCCTTCATGCGAGCGCTCGCCGCCGAGGCGGTGCGGCTCGGCTGCGGCCGGTTCGTGTGGCAGGTGCTGGACTGGAACGAGCCGTCCCTCCGCTTCTACGAGTCGCTCGGGGCGGTGGTGGTCCGGGAGTGGCTCACCTGCCGGCTGGAGGGCGAGGCCCTGGAGCGGCTGGCCGGCTCCCGCTAGGTCCGCCGGGAGCCCCAGCCGGCGTCAGGCCTCGCGCGCACCGAGCGCTGCGGCGTAGCGGTCGATGCCCGGCTTCGCGGTCAGGCCGTGGGCCAGGATGCTCAGCATCACCGTGGCCAGGACGGTCAAACGGATGGTGTCCTCCCCCGGCAGGTGGAGGTCCGCCTCGAGGTACACCATGGCCAGCACGATGGAGGCCAGCCCGCGCGGGCCGAACCATCCCATGAACGCCACCGTCGAGCGCGCGAGGCCGGCGCCGATGAGCGACAGCGCCACCGGGAGCATGCGCGCCACGGTCAGGCTGAAGACGGCATAGAGCAGCATCGGCGCCGTGACGCCATGCCACGAGCGGGCCACCAGCACACCGAAGATGAAGAAGATGCCGAGGTTGATGAGCTGCCCCCATTCCTCGGTAAACTCGACGCTGTGCTTGCCGGCCTCGGGGAAGCGGACCTGCACGGCCAGCCCGGCCACGAAGGCGGCGATGAACATGCTCGCCCCGGCCGCCTCCGAGGCGAGGGCGCAGAGCAGGGGCAGCGCGACGACCGCGATCTGCAGGAAGGCCGGCGACATGGACTTTCCTCGACTGGCGGCCGCCAGGGCCCACCCCCCCGCCAGGCCGATGGCGGCCCCGATGAGGGTCCCGTAGCCGAGCTGCTCGAGCATGAAGCGGCCGAACAGGACGTGGGCATCCGGGATGCGGGCCTCGGCCAGGGCCAGGAAGAAGAGCAGGAAGGGCACCGAGAGCCCGTCGTTCAGCCCGGCCTCGACGTTGAGGGCCTGGCGGACTCGCGCTGGCACCTTGGCGCTGGCGACGATGATCTGACCCAGTCCGGCGTCGGTGGGCGCCAGCACGGAAGCGAGGATTCCCGCCTCGAGGAACGAGAACCGGGGGAAGATCACGCGCGCACCCAGTGTCCCGAGGAGGAGGGTGAGCAGGAGCCCGACGGAGAGGAGGCGGGCCGGCAAGCTGCGCGCGCGCCTCAGGACCTGGAGCTCCGTCCGGCTGGCGTCGGTGAAGAGCAGGAGCACCAGTCCGGCCTCGGCGGCGCGGAGAAAGACCTCCCGGCCGACCGGGGCATCCCCCAGGGCCGGCTGGAGGAGCGCCAGCCCGAGCCCGGCCAGCGTGAACAGCATCGGAGCGGTGAGCACCGTTGCCTCGAGGCGCGCCGAGACCAGGCTGTAGACGAAGACGAGCCCGATGAAGAGAGCGAGGAGCGTCATGCCGACGACTTCGCAGGCGCCTGGGCCACGAGGCGCGAGCTTCGCCGAGCCGGCCCGGTGCTTCAACGCCGGCTTCGCCGGGGCGGCAGATGGGCGACGCTCCGCCGTGTCAGCGCGCGGGCGGCGCGTGGCGCATCGGGGCGAGGTCGGCGGAGTCCGATCCCCCCCGGGGTGAACCGATCTGCGAGTCCGACGCGTCCCCCCCTCGCGGGGTGCGGCGAGTCTCAGCATGCTGCTGAATGGCCCCTCGAGATTCCGCGGGCTTGGCGGGACGCAAAGTGACAGCATGCTGATGCCCGCGGGGACCCCTCGCGGGGGGCAGCCACGGCGTGCCATGGCGAGGCTCGAGGTCATCCGATGAGCGCCCAGGCCGACGAGATCGAAGCGCGGGTCCGGTCGATCTACGAGCGCGCAGCCTTCGTCCAGGCCCTGGGAATTCGCCTGGAGTCGGCGGCTGCCGGGACGGTGACGGCGGTGCTTCCCGTCCGGCCGGACCATCTCCAGCAGGACGGCCTGGTGCATGCCGGGGTCCTGGCCACGATGGCCGACCATGCCGCCGGTGCGGCCGCCGTGACCGGCGTGGCCCCGGAGGAGACCGTGCTCAGCGTGGAGTTCAAGCTCAACCTCCTCCGGCCGGCTCGAGGACCGGAGCTGCGCGTGCGCGCCGAGGTGCTGCGCCAGGGTCGCCGTCTGTGCGTGGTGGAGTCTTCCGTCTTCGGCGGCCCGCGCGATGCCCCGGAGCTGGTGGCCAAGGCCACGGTGACCCTGGCGGTGGTCCCGGCCGACGTCGGACGGCGCGGGGCCCTCAGGCCAGGTCGAACCTGAGCTCGCCCAGCTTCTCCACGCTGCAGGCGATCTTGTCGCCTGGCTTGAGCCAGATCTGCTGCGCCTCCGGCTTCCCGGCGATCACCCCTTCCGGGGTTCCGGTCGAGATGAGGTCTCCGGGCAGGAGGGTGAACACCTGCGAGGCGTAGCTGATGATCTGGGCGCAGGTGAAGATCATGTCGTTGGTGTTGGACGACTGCCGCTGCTCGCCGTTGACGCGGCACTCCAGGGCCAGCTTCTGCGGATCGCCGATGAGGTCCGCGCCCACCAGCCACGGCCCCACCGGCATGAAGCCATCCGATGTCTTGCCGAGCATGAACTGGGACGCCTTCCCGTCGCGGAACTGGAGGTCCCGGGCGGAGAAGTCGTTTCCGGTGGCGTAGCCGAAGACGTGGCTCAGGGCCTCGGCCTCGCTCACCTGGTGCGCCGTCTTCCCGATGATGACCTGGAGCTCGACCTCGTAGTCGAACTTCGTCGCCACCGCGGTGGGGAGGTGGATGGTCCCGCCGTGGCTGTTGAGGGCGTTGTTGTACTTGTTGAACAGGACCGGGGCCTTGGGGATGGGAGTCCCCGTCTCCATCGCGTGCCGCCGGTAGTTGAAGCCGAGCATGATGATCTTCTGCGGGCCGGTGATGCAGGGAGCGAACTGGACGTCCTTCTCGGAGAGAAGCGCCGCCTTGAGCTGGGCGGCGGAGGCGAGCACCTTCTCGAGGCCGGCCAGGTCGCGGCCGGCGATGACCTCGTCCGTGCTCCGGGGCACGGCCACGCGGAGGAGCTTGCCGGCGCGGCCCACGTCGAGCACCTTGTCCCCCTGTTTCACGCCCAGGCTGGTGCCGCCCTCCGCCCGGAGGTTGCAGTAGGTGAGCGCGCGGGGAGCGGCTCCGGTGGTCTCCTGACCTGCAGCCTTCGCCTGACCTCTCATGAGAAGCGCTCCTGCTGCCGCGACCCCCGCCGTTTGCAGCAGCGTCCGTCGTGTGGTGGCCATGGTCCCTCCCTGGCTCCCGGCGGGCGGTGAAGCTAGTCCAACCGGTGCGCCGGGGCACGGCCATCCGCTGGGGCTCGCGATGGGGCCGGCTCGAGGGTAGAAAGTCCGGCGAGCGCGGGTGGCGGAACTGGTAGACGCAGTGGACTTAGGATCCACCGCCGCAAGGCATGGGGGTTCAAATCCCTCCCCGCGCACTCCTATGAAAGTTCACGTCGAATCGGTGTCCCCCATCGAGCGCAAGCTCTCCATCGAGGTCGAGCCGGAGCGCGTGGCCGCCGAGCTGGGCCGGGCCTACCGGGCGCTCGGGGAGAGGGTCCGGCTGCCCGGCTTCCGCCCGGGGAAGATTCCTCGCCGCATCCTCGAGCAGCGCTTCCGCGCCGAGGTCGAGGAGGACGTCGCCCGGAGGCTGGTGGAGAAGAGCTACCTCGACGCCATCGCCGAGCACGGCGTGGAGGCCGTCGGCGAGCCCCAGGTCACCGGCGCCCGGCTCGCGCTCGACGCCCCGTTCGCCTTCCAGGCCACGGTCGAGGTCCGCCCGGAGGTGAAGGCCAAGGACTACACCGGCCTGCCGCTCAAGCGCGTCGTGCCGGTGGTGGAGGATGCCCAGGTCGAGGCGCGCCTGGAGGAGCTGCGCCAGCGCCTCGGCCGGCTCGAGCCGGTGGAGGGAAGGACCACCGCCGAGGGCGGCGATTTCGCCGTCGTCGACTACCGGGGAACGGTGGACGGTCAGCCCTTCGAGGGAGGCGGCGGGGAGGGGGTGACGGTGGAGATCGTCCCCGGTGAGGTCACCGGGGGCAACGTCGAGGCGCTGGCCGGTCTGGCCGTGGGGGAGAGCCGCCCGGTGCCGGCAACCTTCCCGGACGGACATGCCCGCGCCGGCCAGACCGCGCTCTTCACCTTCACGCTCCGGGGCCTGAAGAGGCGCGTGGTCCCTCCCCTCGACGACGAGCTGGCGCGCGAGGTGGGAGGCGGCCCGACGCTCGAGGCGCTGCGCGTCCGCACCCGCTCGGAGCTGGAGGCCGCGGCCAAGGCCGAGGCCGCCCGCAGCGAGCGCGAGCAGCTCGTCCACGCGCTCATCCAGCGCAATCCGTTTCCCGTCCCGCGGGCGATGGTCGACCGGGGGGTGGAGGCGATGCTCGAGGGTGCCTTCCGCTCGCTCGCCAGGGGGGGGGTCGACCCGCGGCAGCTCAAGCTGGACGTCAACGCCCTCCGCGCCGAGATGCGCCCCCGGGCCGAGACCGAGGTGCGGGGGGCGCTGCTCCTCGAGGCCCTCGCCCAGGCCGAATCCATCTCCGTGGACAAGGCCGAGGTGGACGCCCGCATCGAGGAGATCGCCCGGGAGAGCGAGCAGCCGCTCAGCCAGGTGCGCAAGGCCTTCAAGGAGCCGGCCCAGCGGCGCAGCCTGGAGCTCCGGATACGGGAGGAAAAGACGGTTGAATTCCTGCGGTCCCGGGCGAAGATTGAGTCCCAGAACTGAGGTCGCGCCATGCCCTACATGCACGTCCCTTACGTCATCGAGCAAACCCACCGCGGCGAGCGGACCTACGACATCTACAGCCGCCTGCTCAAGGATCGCATCATCCTCCTCGGAACGGAGATCGACGACGACGTCTCGAACGCCATCGTCGCCCAGATGCTCTTCCTCGAATCCGAGGACCCGGACAAGGAGATCAACCTCTACATCAACTCCCCGGGCGGCTCGGTGACCGCCGGGCTGGCCATCTACGACACCATGCAGTACGTGCGCCCGCCGGTGGCCACCATCTGCGTCGGCCAGGCGGCGTCCATGGGCGCGGTGTTGCTGCTCGCCGGGGCGAAGGGGAAGCGCCAGGCCCTTCCCAACAGCCGGATCATGGTCCACCAGCCGATGGGCGGCGCCCGCGGACAGGCCTCGGACGTGGAGATCCACGCCAAGGAGATCCTGCGCATGCGTGCCATGCTCAACGACCTCATCGCCAAGCACACCGGCCAGGCGCTGGAGCGGGTGGAGAAGGACACCGACCGCGACTACTTCATGGGCGCCCAGGAGGCCAAGGCCTACGGCATCATCGACGAGGTGGTCTCGGTGAACCGGAAGACCCTTCCCAAGGAGCGCGACCGGTAGCCGGCCGCGGCGGCGCGCTGCGGCGTGCCTCCCGGTCGGTTATCCGACCAGCATCGTGGACCCGGAGCCCGTCCCCTCGTAGCATCGAGACCATGGCAGGCAAGAACGTCGAGAAGACCAGCCAGACCCTGTGCTGCTCCTTCTGCGGCAAGTCGCAGAAGGAGGTGAAGAAGCTCATCGCCGGCCCGACGGTCTTCATCTGCGACGAGTGCATCGGCCTGTGCAACGACATCATCGCCGAGGAGATCGACCGCGAGGAGACGAAGGACACCAAGCTGCGCATCCCCCGGCCCTCGGAGATCAAGAACATCCTCGACGAGTACGTGGTCGGCCAGGAGCGGGCCAAGAAGGTGCTCGCCGTGGCCGTGCACAACCACTACAAGCGCATCGAGTCCAAGGTCCAGATGGACGACGTGGAGCTGCAGAAGAGCAACATCCTGCTCCTCGGCCCCACCGGCAGCGGCAAGACGCTCCTCGCCCAGACCCTGGCGCGCATCCTCAACGTCCCCTTCACCATCGCCGACGCCACCTG
>DASPUU010000079.1:0-7384 GCA_035622755.1 Myxococcaceae bacterium | reverse complement strand
TCCTGGCACTGCCCGTCGTGGGCGCGGTGGTTGCGGCCGGAGCCGCCTGCTACCCGACCGGGGTGGACAGCATCACCGACTACAACACGGTCACCACCGCCTACAAGCAAGGCTACGACTTCGCAGCGCTCTCCACGTACTCCGTCCCCGGGGCGACGCCCGCCAACCCGGGCAACTGTGTGATCAAGGACCTCTCCGACGGCGGCACGGTGGTCAACTCGGCCAACGCCTCCACCATCTGCACCACGGTCATCAACCAGTTCAACGCCCTCGGCTACACCCTGGTGGCCGACGGGCTCAGTGGCAACAATGTTCCGCCCAGCTTCGTGGTGACGCTGGGCTTCATCTCCCAGCAATACACCGCCTGGGTGAGCTACCCCTGGTACGGCTACTGGGGGGGCTACTACCCCGGCTATCCCTGGGGCGGCTGGGGGATCTACTACCCGTATTACACCTACGCCTACAGCTACAAGGTCGGGACCATCCTCATCGACATGGACGTTCCGGACGCCGGGGCGATGGAGGGGGAGTGGGGCGCGGCGCTCAACGGGCTGCAGGCCTCGCCGAACAACACGCCGGCGGTGATCCAGAGCTACATCGTCCAGGCCTTCACGCAGTCGCCCTACCTCGGAAAGTGACGGGAGCGCCCACGCCATGAAAACTTTTCGGCTGACAGCCCTGGCAACGGTTCTCCTCGCCTCTGCCGGCGCCTCCGCGCAGACCTACTACTACTCGGACCAGGCCTCCTCCGGCCCCCAGTTCTACGGGGCGGTGACCTACCAGCTCGGGATTCCCATCGGGAACACCTACAACTACGTCCAGGACGTGTCCTGGCGCGGCATCGGGCTCGACCTCCAGTGGATGGTGAAGCCCACCCTCTCGGTCGGCGTGGCCTTCGGCTGGAACGTCTTCTACGAGAACGTGACCACCACCATCAACACCGTCCCGGGAGGCGTCCCCAGCGGGACGGGGGTCTCCATCTACGGAAACCAGGACCGGAACTTCAACTTCTTCCCGCTCCTGGCCGACGTCCGGTTCGTGCCCAAGCTGAAGAACGGGGTTCGCCCGTTCCTCGGCGTGGGCGTCGGGGGCTACATCACCACCCAGCAGCTCGGCATCGGCCTCTACTCGTTCTCCCAGACGGCCTTCCAGTTCGGGCTGGCGCCCGAGCTGGGGGTGATCATCCCAGTGGAGGGCGGGGCGGGGATCCAGATCAGCTTCCGCTACAACATGGCCTTCGCCGGAGGGGGCATCTCCTTCCAGCAATGGCTGGGGATGAACGTCGGCGTCGCCTGGGGTCCGGGCATCTAGCCCGGAAGCGAGAGGCTCCGGAAGTTTAGCGGACCTCGCCGGGAGCCAGCGCTCCCGCCGAGGTCCCGCCGTGTGCGCCGCCACCCGGTCGCCGGCGTCCGCCGCCCCGCCTCAGCTCTCGTAGTACTCCGTCCCCAGGTGGGTGATCAGCTCTTCCCCCATCAGGTGGCGGAGATTGTTCTTGAGCTTCATCTGCTGGATGAAGAGGTCGTGCTCCGGATCCAGGCCCGGGGCGGCCATCGGGCTCTTGTAATAGAAGCTCAGCCACTCCTGGATGCCGGACATCCCGGCGCGTGCCGCCAGGTCGCTGAGCAGCGCCAGATCGAGCACGATGGGCGCGGCCAGGATGCTGTCGCGGCAGAGGAAGTTGATCTTCAGCTGCATCGGGTAGCCGAGCCAGCCGAAGAGGTCGATGTTGTCCCAGCCTTCCTTGTTGTCGCCGCGCGGCGGGTAATAGTTGATGGTCACCTTGTGGAAGTAATCCTGGTAGAGCTGCGGGTAGAGCTGCGGCTCGAGGATGGTGTCCAGCACCGAGAGCTTGCTCACCTCCTTGCTCTTGAACGAGCCTGGGTCGTCGAGCACTTCCCCGTCACGGTTGCCGAGGATGTTGGTCGAGAACCATCCGCTCAGGCCGAGCATCCGCGCCTTGAGCATGGGGGCGATGACCGTCTTCACCAGCGTCTGGCCGGTCTTGAAGTCCTTGCCGGAGATGGGGACCTTCTTCTGCTTGGCCAGCTCCTGGAGGGCCGGGGTGTCCACCGTCAGGTTGGGGGCCCCGTTGGCGAAGGGGACTCCCTCCATCAGCGCCGCGTAGGCGTAGATCATCGAGGGGGCGATGGAGGGGTCATTGCCCCGGAGCGCCGCCTCGAAGGCCCTGAGCGAGGCGTGCGCCGGCCCGGCATCGATGTAGCTCTCCGTCGAGGCGCACCAGACCATCACGCAGCGGTCGACCTCGGTCCGCTTGATGAAGCCGCGGATGTCGGCGCGCAGCTGCTCGGCCAGCTCCAGCTTGTTCGCCCCCGACTTCACGTTCGGGCCGTGGATCTTCTTGACGTAGGCCGGGTCGAACACCGCGGCCATGGGGGTGATCGTCTCGAGCTGGGGGCGGAGCTTGTCCAGGAGCTCGTTCTCCAGCACGCCCGCCTTGCGCGCCGACTGGTAGGCGTTCTCCGGGAAGATGTCCCAACCGCCGAAGACCAGGTCCTTCATCTGCGCCAGCGGCACGAAGTCCCGGATGTACGGCTGGCGGTGCTCGGTGCGGAGGCCGAGCCGGATGGTCCCCATCTGGGTCAGGGAGCCGATGGGCAGGCCGAGGCCCCGCTTCACCGCCTCGCATCCGGCGAAGAAGGTGGTGGCCACCGCCCCCATGCCGGGGGTGAGGATGCCGAGGCGACCCTTGGCGGGACGGATGGAGTGACGGGCTGGGCTGGTCATATCTTCGAGACTCACGGGGAAGATGTGGCTGGAGCGGGCTCCGCGGGGTCCCGCGGACCGAGTCGACGGCCGAGCTGGACGCCCGCCCAGGCTGAACCGACCGCCACGGCGTACCCGGCGAGGACATCAAGCACATAATGGTGTCCCAAGTAAACCGCGGCGAAGGACACCAGGAGCAGGAAGGCGATGGTCAGGATGCGCCACACCGAGCCGCGCTGCCAGGTGAAGAGCGTGACCATCAGGGGGTAGGCGACGTGCAGCGAGGGCATGGCGCCGAAGACGTTGGGATTCCGGGCGTAGAATCCCTCGAAGTAGTGAATGCCGAAGAAGGCATCGAAGCGCGCGCAGCCGGCGGCGCTCCCGAGCGCGTGGGGATCGGCCGGCCCGAGCCCGTGGTCGATGATGTACCAGGGGGGCGCCACCGGGAGGAGGACGTAGATCACCGCCCCGGCCAGGTTGGCGACGAAGAAGGCCCAGACGAAGGCGTGGAAGCGGCTCCGGTCCCGGAAGAAGAAGTCGATGGCGACGGCGAAGTACTCGTAGATGAACAGCGCGTAGGCCGCGCCGCAGAGGAGGTCGAGCGCCAGCACCGGCCGGGCGTAGAGCCACTCCGCCCAGGAGACCGGCGGGTTGCCGGCGCGGAAGAAGAGGAGCTCCAGGGCGCGGAAGTCCCCGCTGTGGATGGGCCCGAGCAGGGTGAGGAATTTCTGCCATTCGACGACGACCCCGGTGAGCCAGAGAGGCAGGAGGGCCAGCGCCGCCGTCCGTCCCTTCGTCCCCAGCCAGGGCAGGACGATGAGCAGCCCGTCGGCGAGCAGGTGCTCCCAGCGGATCCCGCCGGTGCGGGCGGTGATGGCCAGGTGCACGGCGCCCAGCGCGGTGAGGACCAGCGCCGGGCGAAGCGAGGGCGCCGCCGGGGCGACCGGCGAGGCGACGGCGGTGGCGGTGTCGGAGGGTGGAGGGGGCACGCGCAGAGGGGGGGCTCCCTAGCATGAGTCCCAGCGGCCACCAAACCCCGCCCCCGGCGCTGGCGGCAGCCCGGGTCCCGGCCGGGGTGCGCCAGGTGGTGGACCGGCTGCGCGGCGCCGGACACGAGGCGTTCCTCGTGGGAGGGTGCGTGCGCGACCTGGTCGCCGGCCGCGAGCCCGGGGACTGGGACGTCGCCACCGAGGCGCTCCCGGCGGACGTGCAGCGCCTCTTCCGAAAGGTGGTCCCCACCGGCATCGCCCACGGCACGGTGACCGTCCTCGTGCCCGGCGGGCACGTCGAGGTCACCACCTACCGGGTGGAGGCCGGCTACACCGACGGTCGCCGCCCGGACCGGGTCGAGTTCCGGCGGGACCTGGAGGAGGACCTCGCCCGGCGCGACTTCACCATCAACGCCATGGCCTACGACCCCGCCTCGAAGGCGCTCCGCGATCCCTTCGGCGGCGTCGAGGATCTGCAGCAGCGGCTGGTGCGCTCGGTGGGGGACGCGCGCGCCCGCTTCGCCGAGGACGGCCTGCGCCCGCTGCGCGCGGTGCGATTCGCCACCGTTCTCGACTTTGCCCTCGACCCGGCGACGGAGCGCGCCATCCCCGGCGCCCTGGACGTCTTCCGCAAGGTGGCCCCGGAGCGGGTGCGCGAGGAGTTTCTCAAGCTGCTCCTCGCTCCCGGGGCCGAGCGGGGGCTCCGGCTGCTCGCCTCCACCGGGCTGCTCGCCGTGGCCTTCCCCGAGCTGGAGCAGGCCCTGGAGAAGGGCGCGGCCGCCCGGGTGGGCCGGGTCCCGCCCCGGGTCGAGGTGCGGCTCGCCGCGCTGCTCGAGGGCCTCGGGGGGGCCGAGGCGGTGCTCGGCCGGCTCCGGCTCCCGACGCGGACCCTGGAGGAGGTCCGCGTCCTGCTCGCCCATCCGCTGCCGGCCGAGGCGGCGCGATGGACCGATGGCGGGGCGCGGCGCTGGGCGGCGGCGCTGGGGCGGGAGCGGGTGGGCGACGGGGTGGCGCTGGCGCGGGCGGCCGGCCGGGAAGGGGTGGAAGACATCGAGCGGCGCCTGGAGCGGGCGCTGGCCGGGCATCCGCCGCTGGCCACCAAGGAGCTGGCCCTGGGCGGCCGCGAGGTGATGGGCCTCCTCGGCATCGGCCCGTCGCCGCTGGTGGGCGAGGCGACGCGCTGGCTCCTCGAGCAGGTGCTCGAGGCCCCCGAGCGCAACACGGCGAAGGAGCTCGGGAAGGCCCTGCTCGGGTGGGCGGCGGCCCGGGGCTTGAAGCCGGGGGCACCACCCTGACATAGGGGACGCTTCGATGCGGGTGGTCGTCGCCATGAGCGGGGGGGTGGACTCGTCCGTCGCCGCCGCGCTCCTCCAGGAGGCCGGGCACGAGGTGCTGGGCATCACCCTGCGCGTCTGGTCCTACGGCGATGCGGCGCGCTGCGGGAGCTGCTGCAGCCCGGAGGACATCGACGACGCCCGGAGCGTCGCCTCCGCGCTGGGCATCCCCTTCTACGTGGCCGACGCCGAGGAGCTGTTCCGGGAACGGGTGGTTGAGCCGTTCGTGGCCAGCTACCTCGGTGGACGGACCCCCGTGCCGTGCGTGTCCTGCAACGAGGAGGTGAAGTTCGGCCTCCTGCTCGCCCGGGCCCGCGCGCTCGGGGCGCGGCTGGCCACCGGCCACTACGCCCGCCTCGCCGGGCAGGACGGCCGCCGGCGGCTCCTCCGCGCGCGGGACGCGGCCAAGGACCAGAGCTACTTTCTCTTCTCCCTGGGGCAGGAGGTGCTCCGCGAGCTCGTCTTCCCGGTGGGGGACCTGACCAAGGCCGAGGTCCGCGCCGTCGCCGAGCGCCGCCGGCTGCCCACCCGTGCCAAGCCGGAGAGCATGGAGATCTGCTTCGTTCCGGACGGGGACTACGCCGGCTTCGTGGAGCGCGTCGCCGGGCCTCAGCCCGGCGGCGAGGTGGTCGACGCGGCAGGCACGGTCCTCGGCCACCACCCGGGCATCCACCGCTACACGGTGGGCCAGCGCCGCCGGCTCGGGCTGAGCGCCGGCGCTCCGCTCTACGTGGAGCACATCGACGCCGGCCGCCGGCGCATCCAGGTCGGCCCGGCCTCGGCGCTGGCTCGGGACCGCTTCACCGTGCTCCGCCCGCGATGGGTGGACCGCCCCCCGGACCCGGCGGAGACGGTGCAGGTTCGCATCCGCCACCGGCACGCCGGGTCGCCGGCCCGGGTGGAGCCGGTCGACGGGGACCGGCTCTCGGTCCAGCTGCTCGAGCCGGCCCGCGCCGTCACGCCGGGCCAGGCGGCGGTCTTCTACCAGGGCCCCGAGGTGCTCGGCGGCGGGTGGATCGGATAGGAAGGGGTTCCATGGATCGTCGCGCCGGCTGGATCATCGCCATCGTCTTCGGGGGGCTCTTCCTCTGCCTCTTCGCCTTTCTCGCGCTGACCTGGCGCGCCTTCCAGGGAGATCATGCCGCCTCCTTCGCCGGCGGGCCCCGGGTGGGCGTGGTGGAGGTCACCGGGACGATCAGCGACTCGAAGAAGACGCTCAAGGAGCTGCGGGAGTTCGCCGAGGCGGACAACATCAAGGCCATCGTTCTCCGGGTGGACAGCCCGGGGGGCTCGGTGGGTCCGTCCCAGGAGATCTACGAGGCGGTCAAGAAGCTGCGGGAGAAGAAGCACGTCATCGCCTCGATGGGCTCCATCGCCGCCTCGGGGGGCTTCTACATCTCCTGCGGTGCGGAGAAGATCTTCGCCAATCCAGGCACGCTCACCGGATCGATCGGGGTCATCTTCACCTTCACCAACGTCCAGGGGCTGCTCAAGTGGGCGGGCATCCAGGTCTCGCCGCTGACCGCCGGCAAGATGAAGGACGCCGGGAGCCCCTTCCGCGAGATGACCGCCGAGGACCGCGTCTACTTCCACGCCGTCCTCGATGACGTGCACGCGCAGTTCATCGAGGCGGTGGCCAGCGGGCGCGGCCTGGCGGTGGACGAGGTGAAGCCGGTGGCCGACGGCCGGGTCTTCACCGGGCGCCAGGCCAAGGAGCTCAAGCTGGTCGACACCCTGGGCGGGCTCGAGGACGCGGTGGCCGAGGCCGGGCGACTGGCGGGCATCAAGGGCCGCCCGAAGATGGAGTACCCGCGCAAGGAGCGCCGGCTCTTCGCCGAGTTCTTCGGGGATGACGCCGAGTCGGCGTTCCAGGGCAGCGTGGCCCGGATGGCCGAGGCGCTGGTCGGGCCGGGGCTCCAGATGCGGTTCATCCCCCCGTCCGGAGAGTAGGGGCCCGCGGGCGATGGAGCACCTCTGGGCGCCGTGGCGGCGCGACTTCGTGGCCGGGCAGAAGCCGGCCGGGTGCATCTTCTGCCAGTTCCTGGAAGAGACCTCCGCCGAGGCCGACCGGCAGAATCTCGTGCTCGGCCGGACGGCGCACAGCTTCGCCCTCCTCAACCGCTTCCCCTACAACAACGGGCATCTGATGATCGCCCCCCGCCGGCACGTGGGTGAGTTCCCGGCGCTGTCCGGCGCCGAGCTCGACGACCTGAGCCGGCTCCTCCAGATCTCGGTGCGCCTGGTGCAGGAGACCTACCGGCCGGAGGGGGCCAACCTCGGGATGAACCTCGGGCCGGACGCCGGGGCCGGGATCCCCGGTCACCTCCACTGGCACGT
>DASPUU010000078.1:0-6167 GCA_035622755.1 Myxococcaceae bacterium | reverse complement strand
GTCCGGGCGTGGTGGACCGAAAGGAAACGCGGCGCCCGAGCCGATCTCGGGCACCGTCCGGAGCGTCACAAGACCCGGCGTCTCGAGGAGAAAGTCGGTGGGCCCGACCCACCGTGTCCCCGCCGGGAGCTGGGCCGGTGGGGGTCCGAGCCGGCCCACCAGCCACACCGCGAGCCCCATCGCCGCTGCCAGGCTGGCACAGGCCAGGAACCAGGGGAGCGGCGAGGAATGCACCGGCTCGCTCGGGCGAGCCGCTCGCCACATCCGCTCGAAGGAGGGCTCCCGGGCCGCGTCGCCCCGGTGGGCGTCGGCGAGGGCGGCACGGATGCGCGCCTCGGTATCCTCGGGGTTCATCGCAGTTCCTCCCGGTCGAGCAGCGTCAGGAGGCGCAGCTTGCCACGATGGTAGTGGGTCCGCGCCGTTCCCAGGCCGACTCCCATCACCGAGGCCGCCTCTTCCACCGAGAGCTCGTGAAAGAAGACCAGCTCCAGCACCTCGCGCTGGCGCCGGCCGAGCCGTCCGAGGGCCCGGCGAACCCGCTCGCCGCGCTGCTCCACCTCGAGCGCCTCGCCGGGTTCGCCGGCCACACCGTCGTCCTCCCGATGCGGAACCACCCGTCCCGGGGCCAGCTGTTCCAGCCAGCGCCTCCGCCGGCGCCCGGCGGCGACGTTCCGCACCACCGCGAAGAGCCAGGTCTTGAAGGACGACCGGCCGGAATACCGCGCCCGGCCCTCGAGCACGCGGACGTAGGTCGACTGGAGCACCTCCTCGGCCTCCGCGGCGTCCCAGCGCGTGCAGGCCAGCGCCCAGGCGAAGCTCGCGGCATGGAGCTGCGCCAGCTGCTGCTCGAGTTCGGCCGGCACCACGGGTCGGGCCCATCGGGCACCCTAGCGCAGGGGTTCCGCGAAGACGCATGCCGCGGCGTCCCCTTCGGTGGCCACTCCGCCGTCCGCGCTCACGGCGCGGAAGTAGACCCGACCAAAGCTCGCGTCCCAGCACTCGCTGAGGACGACCCCGGCCCCGGCATCACCCCCGTGCAGCTCGGCGTCTCCCCGGCCCGCGCCGGAGGCGTTCCAGCGCGAGCCGACCCGGGCCGCCCCGTCCAGCGCCGCGTCGAAGGCGAGTGCGCCCGAGCCATCGGGGAAGAGGACGGCTCCCACGTCGGCCGTGGTCGATGGGCCCCCGGGCGTCTGCACGCCGGCGAGGTGCACCTGGACGTCGCGCTGGTCGGGGGCCACGTTCCAGCCCGCGACGAGCTGACCGTCGGCCGGGTTGGCCACCGGGTCCAGCCGGTGGGCGAGGTCTAGGTCCACCGAGAAGCTCCCCTGGCCCGGCCCGGCCGGGCCGGCCGCCTGGGAGCCGCCCTGGAGAAACGGCTGGAAGTCGACATCACCTCCGTCCTTGGGGCGCACGCCGAGCTGAAAGGCGTGCGCACCGGGACCGAGGCGGGTGACCACCAGGCGCCACACCACCGGGGACAGCGCATCGGTGAGGGGGCCCCAGGCGGCCCCGTCCGGCCCGACCACCGCCGGCGGAGTCCGGGCGATGGCGGAGAGCGCATCCAGCGGCCCGCCCACCAGGGCATTCACCTGGGCCGCCGTCTGCCGGGTGACCACGTAGAGCTCCGCCGTCTGGCCCACCAGCGCCGAGGACGGAGCGCGCGAGGAGGCGGCCCCCCCGCTCGCCATCGAGACGTCCAGCGTCTGCCGTGAAGGCAGCGCGCCGACGAACGAGTCGGCCGAGCCGCTGCTCGAACCACATCCCAGGAACAGACCTGACAGGATCCAGGCGCGTCTCCACATGATTCCCTCCGGGCGTTCGCTCGTCCCTGCCTTGGTCGTCCGGAGGCGACCGGCCATATGACGGGCTCTAGCCCTGCGGAGGCGGGGGCGGGCCGGGCGGCCAGCCGGCGCTCGGTCCGCGCCGGTGGTCACCCGCCGCGGCCCGGGCGTTCACCGGCGCCTCCCTCCGGGAGGGGATGGCGGCCCCACCGCCGGATGCGAGCTCCGGACGGAGCGTGCCGGGCTGCGTCCGGCGCACCGCCCAGCGCCAGGCAGCGACCGCCGTCAGGCCCAGCGCGAGATCGCAGGCCAGGTACTGGAAGACCTTGGCGTTCGACAGCCAGGCCCCGAAGGGGCGGGTCGGGAACCAGACGAAGGAGCAGGCGGCCAGCACCACCGCCAGCGCACGGACCAGCCGGCGCTCCTCCCCGGCGACGGCCTCGAAAAAATCGGCCACGGCCAGGCCAACGAAGGGCAGGGCCATGGAGAAGAACCGCACGGTGTTCACGCCCATGAGGTTCTCCGCGGTGGCGACCAGCAGGGTCACCAGCAGCGGCGGGCCGATGACCCGCCGGCGCTCGGCCGGACCCCAGCGAAGACCGAGCAGCGCCATCAGCCAGAGCGCGTGGTAGCTGGCGAGAACGTCGCCGAGCACGCGCACCGGACCCTTGGTGGCCAGCACTCCCTGCATGACGGCCAGGATGCTCTCCGCGCGGGGCTGGTGAGGAAGCAGGCGCACGGCGATGAGCGGAGCACAGGCGACCAGGACGGACGCCACGACCCTCGTCCGCCGCGGGTCGCTGGCCCAGAGAAGAGCCATCGGCGCCATCGTCTCGCGGAACAGCGGGCCGACGGCGAGGAGGAGCAGCGACCAGACGAACCCGTCCGACATCCACGCCGCCCAGGCCAGGGTGACGCCGAGAAGGCCGGCGCCGTCGGTCAGGTAGGGATTGTGGAAGTAACCGGTCCAGGCCTGCGTCGAGCCGACGGCCACCGCGGCGAGGAGGAGCGACCTCCGGGACAGCCCCAGCCGGCGTCCGGCGTGCACCCAGACGGCGCCGGCGACGAGGAGACTGAGAAGCGTCACTGCATACAGGCCCACCTCCGGTGAGAACGGGGGCAGCCGGGCCAGCAGCGGCGCTCCGATGCGGAAGCTGTAGGGGGCAGCCACGTCGGAGATCGGCCCGCGGACCATGGCCAGGTACTTGTCCGCGTCCCCCCAGATGGGCCCGGCCGGAGTGCTCCCGCCGGGCGTGCGGGGGTAGACGATCAGCGTCCAGAGCGCAGTCCAGGCGGCGCTCGCCGCTCCCGCGGACACCCAGCCCCCGGATGCAGTGCGACGCTCGTCCCCCATCTGGCGCTCGACCGCTCCTTACCACCGGCCGGGTTGAGGCGGCTCCACCTCCCGGGCTTCCGGCACCGGAAGCTCGGCCGACCGCTGCGCATGCAGACGAACGTCTCGAACGATGAACCAGGCGGCCGCGGCGAGCACCCCGGCGTCATCGAGCCAGCCGACGAGGGGAACGAAGTCCGGGATGAGGTCGAACGGCCAGACCAGGTAGGCCACGGCCGCCACGCCCACCAGCTTCCGCCACAGCGGGACGCCGCCGTCCCGCAGGTAGCCCCAGAGCTTGTGGAGGGTGCGTGTCTTCTCCAGCACGGCCACTGCCTCCCGCCGGGCTCAGGACGCCTCGGGCCCGCCCTCGCCCTCGCCGCTTTCCGCCGCGGCGCTCGCATCGTCCGGGGCGGAGGCCTCGGGCGTCTCCTCCCCGCCTCCGCGCTCCTCGCCCCCGCCGTTCCCGTCCTCGTCCTCCGGGAGGCGCGAGAGGCCGGTCACCGTCTCCCCGGCGCTCTCCAGGGTGATGAGGCGGACCCCTTGCGTGTTGCGGCCGATGACCGAGATGTCCCCCACCTTCATCCGGATGAGCATCCCGGCGGAGGTGACGAGCATGATCTGGTCGCGATCCCGCACCGGCACCGCCCCCACCACCAGACCGTTCCGGTCGGTGGTCTTGATGTCGATGATGCCCTTGCCGCCGCGGCCCTGGACCCGGTACTCGGACTCCTCGGTGCGCTTGCCGTACCCGTTCTCGGTGACGGTGAGGATGGTCGTCTGCGGCTCGACCAGGTCGGCGCCCACCACCTCGTCGTCCTTCTCCAGGGTGATGCCCTTGACCCCGAAGGCGGTGCGCCCCATGGAGCGGACCTCCGACTCGGGGAAGCGGATGGACATTCCCTGCGCGGTGGAGAGGAGGATGTCCTTGCTCCCGTCGGTGATGCGCACCGCCACCAGGCTGTCCCCGTCCTCGATGCCGAGGGCGATGATGCCCGCCGAGCGCACGTTGGAGAACGCCGAGAGATCGGTCTTCTTCACCACGCCCTTCCGGGTGACGAAGAAGATGTACTGGTTCTCCGGGAAGCCCCGGGTCACCACCACCGAGGCCAGCTTCTCGCCCTCCGCCATGTGCACCAGGTTGACGATGGGCTTGCCGCGCGCCGCCCGGCCGGCCTGGGGGATCTCGTGCACCTTGAGCCAGTACAGCTTGCCGCGGGTGGTGATGGGCAGGATGTAGGCGTGGGTCGAGGCGACGAAGAGGTCGGTGACGAAGTCGTCTTCCTTGGTCGCCGCCCCGGTCTTGCCGCGGCCCCCGCGCCGCTGCGCCCGGTACTCGGAGAGCGGACTGCGCTTGATGTAGCCGGCATGGGACACGGTGACCACCATGTCCTCCTCGGCGATGAGATCCTCGTGGGTGATGGTCGCCGCGTCGGCGGAGATCTCCGTGCGGCGCTGGTCGCCGAACTTCTCGCGGATCTCCCGGAGCTCGGCGCGGATCACCTCCAGCAGGGATCCCTCGTTCTCGAGGATGTCGCGGAGGCGGAGGATGTCCCGGGTGAGCGACACCAGCTCGGTGAAGAGCTCCTCGCGCTGGATGCCGGTCAGGCGCTGGAGGCGCATCTCCAGGATCTGCTTGGCCTGCTCCTCGCTGAAACCGGTGCCCTGGTAGCGGTGCTGGAGCCCCGGGTAGCGGGGCTCCTCGGCGCGCGCCCGGGCGGCCAGCTGCTCCATCTGGACCAGGGCCTGCTCCAGGTCGAGCCTGGGCAGGTCGTGGAAGGTGGCATGCTCGTAGAGGCCGGGCGAGAGCACGTGGGTCAGCCCCCAGCGGGCTTCTTCCGGATCCTTCGACCGCCGGATGATGGTGATCACCAGGTCGATGATGTCCTGGGCGACGAGCAGGCCCTCGACGATGTGCAGGCGCTTCTCGGCGTTGCGCAGCTCGAAGCGGCTTCGCCGGGTGACCACCTCCCGCCGGTGGGAGATGAAGCGCTCCAGCATCTCCTTGAGGTTGAGCGTCCGGGGCTGGCCGCCGTCGATGGCCAGCAGCACCACGCCGAAGGTGGTCTGCAGCGGCGTGAGCGCGAAGAGGTTGTTCAGCACCACCCCGGCGATGGCGTCGCGCTTCAGCTCCATGACCAGCCGCATGCCGCGCCGGTCGGACTCGTCGCGGATCTGCCCGATGCCGTCGATGCGCTTGTCGCGCACCAGCTCGGCAACCTTCTCCACCAGCCGGGCCTTGTTCACCTGGTAGGGAATCTCGTTGACCACGATGCTTTCCCGGTCCCCGTCCCGGGTCTCGATCTCGGTGCGGGCGCGCAACGTGACCTGGCCCCGGCCGGTCTCGTAGGCGCGCTGGATCCCGTCGCGGCCGAGGATGAAGCCGGCGGTGGGGAAGTCCGGCCCGGGGATGAAGGCCATCAGATCCGCCACCGTCGCCCTCGGATGATCGATGAGGTGAAGCGTCCCGTCGATGACCTCCCGCATGTTGTGCGGCGGGACGTTGGTGGTCATCCCCACGGCGATGCCCGCGCTCCCGTTGACGAGCAGGTTCGGGAAGCGCGTGGGGAGGACGAGCGGCTCGGTGGTGGAATCGTCGAAGTTGGGAACGAAGTCGACCGTCTCCTGGTCGATGTCGGCGAGCATTGCCTCGGCCAGCTCCGTCATCCGGCACTCGGTGTAGCGGTAGGCGGCCGCCGAGTCGCCGTCGATGCTGCCGAAGTTTCCCTGCCCGTCGACGAGCAGGTAGCGCATGTTCCAGGGCTGGGCGAGGCGGACGAGCGCGTCGTAGACCGAGGCGTCGCCGTGCGGGTGGTACTTCTTCAGCACCTCGCCCACCACGCCGGCGCACTTGCTGTACTTGCGGTTGTGCAGCAGACCCTCGGCCTGCATGGCGTAGAGGATGCGGCGGTGAACCGGCTTCAGCCCGTCGCGGACGTCGGGCAGCGCGCGCCCGACGATGACCGACATCGAGTAGTCGAGGTAGCTGCGACGCATCTCGTCCTCGATGTTGATGGGGACGAGATCGCCGCCCCCTCCGGGGGGCGCAGGTG
>DASPUU010000077.1:0-28280 GCA_035622755.1 Myxococcaceae bacterium | reverse complement strand
CCAGCCTCCCCCGCCCCAGCTGTGACCACCCCCGCCTTCGCTCCCGCCGCTGTGGCTCTCTCCTCCGCCCCAGCTTCCGCTGGAGCTCCCCCAGGAATCGCCGCTGTGGCTCGACGAGCCGCCCCAGCTTCCGCCCCACGAGGAGCTCGCCGACTTCGCGTCCCCGGCCTGCCGGGCCTCGGCCGAGGACTGGTACGAGGAGCTGCTCGGGGGCTTCGAGTACGACGAGGTGGAGGAGCTGCTCGGGGGCTTGTAGGCGCTCGAGCTCGCGCTCGAGGAGGTCGTCGTCGGCTTGTCGGTGTTGCTCCAGGTCCCGGTGGAGGAGTTGTACTTCTGCGCCTGCCCGGTGGAGGAGTTGTAGTTGTAGACGTTGCCGTCGTGGTCCGCGTAGTACTCGTTGTTCTTCTCGGCCACGCTCGTCGACTGTCCGCCCGGACCGGTGACGGTGGCGTGCCCGTAGGTCGCTGACTGGCCGGTGTAGGCGTTGCCCACGGTCTCCTTGCCGCCCGAGGCGGTGACCCCGGTGTTCGGGTTGTAGGTGGCCCCGCGACTGCCATAGGCATATCCGCCGGTGTAGGCGTTGGAGACCGAGGCGGTCTGACCCGCCGAGGTCCGCCCGGTGACCGAGTTGTACGAGGTGCCGACCTTGCTGCTCCAGGCGTTGCCGGTCCACGCGTTGTACCCGGCCGAGTCGCGCGTCACCGCCGATGTGGCGCCGTACTGGTGGTACATGTTGCCGCTCGTGGCCGCCCAGCCGCCCGGGCCCCACGCGGCGGCCCCTCCGTAGGCCCCGTAGGCGGCACCGTGGTAGGCGTAGGGCATCGGCCCCCAGTAGGGCGCGGGCGCGTAGCAGGCGTGCGCCACGCCCCACCCGATGGCGAAGCCGACGGCGAAGCCCGTCCAGGGCGTGTAGGTGACGTTCGCCGCGTACCCGTAGGTGACCGGCGGCGGGTAGTAGACCGTGGTCGAGACGTAGGCCACGTACGTGTAGCCGGTGCCGTAGACCACCGTCCCCCCGGGCTCGACGACCACGCCCATGTACCCGGGCGTGTAGCCCACGGTCACCGTCGTCGGCGTGACCGCGTAGATGTACACGAAGGTCACGTAGAAGAGCGGAGCGCTGGGCGGGATGGAGTAGAGGACCGGCGGAACCGAGGTGGCCACCACCCACGGCCCCTGCAGCGAGGGGGCGGTGAACCAGACGCCCATCTGCACCGCGTACCACTGGTTGGGCGCCACCTGGATGATGGCGTCCGGGCTGTTGAACACGTAGGAGAGCGGGGTTCCGGGGATGGGCTGGAGCACGGGGGCTCCGTTGACCACCGGCTGGAAGCTCACCTTGGCCCGGTAGATGGTCGCCATCTGGGGGATCTGCGCCGCGATGGCTGCCTCCTGCGCCTGGGGCGTTCCGGGGATCGACGCCTTGACGTTCTCCTTGGGGCTGGTGTCCGGGATGAGCGTGAAGTCCACCGGGAGGCTGGTGCCGGGGATGAAGGACCACGGCCCGCCGAGCTGGGCGGCCTGGAACCAGCGGCCGGTGACGAGCACGTAGAACTGCTGGTTGACCATGTCCTGGAAGACGTTGCCGTTGGTGTTCGAGACGTAGAGCAGCTGGGTGCCCTCGAGGGGCACCCAGTTCATCGGCCCCTGGGTGATGACGATCTCCGTGGGCCGGGTGGCCACGACCACGCCGGGCGCCCCGGCCGCCAGCGAGGGCCGCTGCCCGGTGGTCTCGTTCACCGGTCCCTGCATGAGGTCCACGATGTTCTTCTGAGCCAGCTGCTGGGCCACCTGGTTCGCTCCGGGAGGCGGCGACCAGGACACGGTCCACGGACCGTTGAGCGAGGGCGCGGTCATGAAGCCGTCCAGCACGTGGACGTACACGTTCCCGGAGGGATCGCTCAGCACCAGCGCCCGGGTGTTGATCACCCGCGTCAGCGACGTCCCGGAGACGGGCCGCCAGGCCGGCTCCCCGTGGATGAGAACCAGCACCATCGGGCTGGTCCCGAACACGATGCGCGGAGGCTCGTTGAGCACCGGGACGCGCTCTGCCTTCCGCTCCGCCCCCTCGATGGCCACCGCCGCCTCCAGCCGTCCGAGCGACATCGTCGCCGGCCCCTGGGAGAGCAGCGCCTGGATCGTCTGCTGGTAGGTGGACGCCATCTGCGGCGCCGACGGGAACTTCGCCTGGGTGATGGTCAGGTTGTCGAAGTGGACCGCCCGGGCGGCCTTGTCGACGACGGTGTAGGCGCTGATCTCGACCACGCCGAAGATGGGATCCTTCGACCCGGCGGGGAGGACCGACACCGCGGCGTGCGCCTTGTAGACGTAGTTGTCCCAGGCGTCGAGCTGCGGCTGGTAAAGCGTGTACTTCGTCCCGCCCACCTCGGCCGACTTCGGCCAGGGATCGGGCGTCACCTGTGACGCCGGGGGCGGCGGCTGTGGAGCGGGCTGCGCGGGCGAGGCCGTGGTCGCTCCGGGCGCCGGAGCGATGAGCGGCGCCTGCCCGAGGGCGAGGGACGGAACCAGCACGAGCCAAAGCGCCGGGACGAGCCCTCTCGGCATCCACGCCTGCTCGATGTGCTTCATCGGGATCCCTCCCCGCTTGCATGAACCGTGCGCAAGCCGGCCGAAAGCGCCCGGCTATCTAGCGGCGGCACTTGGGCGCGGCCATCGAAAACCCGGGGGCCGCACGGCGTGCATTTCCTGCGCGGCGACCGTCAAGTCGTGCCGCCGGGCTCGTCTCCTGGTGAACGCGCCCGGGCGGGCGATCGGATCCGCCGCGGGCCGGCGCGATCAGGACTTCCAGGTGAAGTTGAAGGTGAAGAACAGGATGTAGAAGTTGGAATAGCTCCCGGACACGTGACCCGCGACGGGGCCGCGGTTCTCGTCCACCGAGGGGCTTCCGCCCCACTCCAGCTCGGACCCGATGCCGAGGTTCCAGTGGTCCCCGATGGCCACCTGCGCGCCCACGCCGAACCGCCACTGGTCGCCGATGGCCAGCATCAGGGTCCGGTCCTGGGCGTTGGTCATGGTGCTGTCGTAGGCGACGCCGAAGTTGAGCTGCCAGGGGTCGCTGAGCTGCACCTGTCCCCCGAGCGCTCCGTGCCAGGTGTTCGTGTAACCGACGCTGGTGGTCAGGGACGTGGGTGGCGTGGTGTTGATGCCGAGCTCGAAGGTCCCGAAGGCCGACCAGTTCTGCCAGCCGACGTCGCCCATCACCGCCCACCTGTCGCCGATGGCCTGGAAGAAGCTGAGCATCACCGTCTGCGGGACGGTCATCCCGAGATCGATGCTCTTGGTGTTCAGCCCGGAGGCGTTGATCAGGCCGCTCATCCCCGGGCCCAGGCCGGTGAAGCTGGGAAGGGAGGAGAAGCCCCAGTGCACCGGCGAGGTGTAGGTGATTCCGATCCGGGTGGCCGGCGAGAACTCGTAGAGGATGCCGACGTTCCCGCCGAAGCCCCAGGAGGTGGAGGAGATGGCCAGGCTCCCGTCCGTCGCCCGCGGCTCGAGGTTCTGGATGGCCACCGTCTGCTTGAGGTAGCCGTACATCATGTTGAAGGTCAGCCCCACCGACAGCCCGCCGATGATGTTCCAGGCGACGCCGGGCATGATCGACAGTCCGAGGAGCGTGGTCTTGGTGGTGTAGTACCGTCCCACCCATCCCGTGTCCCAGGTCTCCGGCGCTCCGAAGTTGTTGAAGATGCCGATGCCGAAGCGGAAGTCCTTCCACGGCGCGAAGGTGGCGAAGACGCTGCCGTTGGGGAACCAGCCGATGGCGTTCCCGCCATTGTTCCCGGAGACAGTGGTCTGCGAATTGGGCGCGAAGGTGAGGTTGGCATAGAGGAGCTCGGTGCCCACCTGCACCTGGATGCCGTCGAGCCGCGTCATCCCGGCCGGGTTGGTGAGGAGCGTCACCGGACTGTTCGCCCGCGCAGCCCAGCCTGCGGACGCAAAGCCGATGTCCGGGGTTCCCACCTCGTAGAGAAAGACGCCCCCGGCGCCGGCCGCTGTCGGCATCAACGCCACGGTCGAGCACGCGACCGCGAGCACCAGAGAGCTCGCTCCCCTTCCCATGGTGACTTCCATCCTCCCCGGGCTGCGCCCGTACCCGCTGCGCGGCGAACCTTAGCCACGTCGCCCTCGGCGCTCCAGGCGAAAACCGTGCGCCTTTCAAGCTGCGTCAAACGGATGCAGGAAGAGCCCGCTGCGGAGCTTCGGCTCGAACCAGGTCGACTTGGGGGGCATGATCTCTCCCGCGTCGGAGATGGCGATCAGCTCGTCGAGGCTGGTCGGCCAGAGCGCGAACGCCACCCGGTCGACCCCGCGGTCCACGCGGGAGGCAAGCTCGCCCGTTCCCCGGATGCCCCCCACGAAGCCGATGCGCTCGTCGCGACGCGGATCGCCGATGCCGAGCACCGGACCGAGCAGGTTCTCCTGGAGGATGGACACGTCCAGGGCGCCGGTGGGCGTCTCCGGCCAGGTTCCGGGTCGCGCGCGGAGCCGCCGCCAGCGCCCGTCCAGGTACATGCCGAAGGCGTGACGGCCCTCGGGCTCGGCGCGCCCGGCAGGGGTGACGTCGAAGCGCTCCTGCACCCGGGCCAGGAATGCCTCCGGCGAGAGCCCGCCCAGGTCGCGCACCACGCGGTGGTAGGGGAGGATCTGCATCTGGTCGTGCGGGAAGACGACGGCCAGGAACCAGTCCTGCTCTCCTCCTCCCGGATGGAGCTCCTGGACCCGCGCCGCAGCCGCCGAGCGGTGGTGGCCATCCGCGATGTAGAGGGTGCTCACTCCCCCGAGCGCCGAGGCCAGGGCGTCCGCATCGGCGCCCTCGACCCGCCAGACGGTGTGGCGCACGCCGTCCTCGCTGGAGAAGTCGACCTCCGGGGGACGCGCGCCCAGCGCCTGCACGCGCCGGTCGACCTCCGGACGCGCGCGGTAGGTGAGGAAGACCGGTTCGTCGTTGGCCCCCAGGGCGTCGATGTGCCGCGTCCGGTCGTCCTCCTTGTCCGCGCGGGTGAGCTCGTGACGCTTGATGCGCCCGTCCCGGTACGCCGCCACCGAGGCGCAGGCCACCACCCCGGTCTGGACGTGCTCTCCCATCCGCTGCCGGTAGAGCCGGAAGCATGGGCGCGCATCCGGCAGGAGCCAGCCCCGGGCGCGGAAGAGGGCGAGGTTCTCCTGGCCGCGCGCGTAGACCTCCTCGGCGTGCTCGTCCACCCCCTCGGGCAGGTCGACCTCCGGGCGGCTGACGCGGAAGAAGCTCTCCGGCTTGCCCCGCGCGAACGCCCGCGCCTCGGCGCTGCTGACCACGTCGTAGGGGGGAACCGCCAGCCGGGGCGCCAGCGTCGGGGGAGGGGCCAGGGCCAGGAACGGACGGAGGAGGCTCATCGCGGCCGGCCTCGTACCAGAGACCGGGCCCAGCGTGGACGCGAAGGTGTGGTCGAAGTGTTGTAAATTTGAGGCTCCTGGCGGGCTAACCCACTGCGTTATCAGAGGAATCCTTGTAAACGAGGGGGCCGGTTGCTAACAGGAAGTGCCCCGTGTCGATGAACGACAACACCCTCAATGCCTCCGTGGGCGCCCGGCTCCGGGGGCTCCGCCTGAAGAAGGGCATCAAGCAGGCGGACACGGCGCGCGACCTCGGGGTCTCGCCGGCCTACCTCAACCTGATCGAGAAGGGAAAGCGGGTGATGCCCTTCCCTCTCCTCTGGAAGGCCCTCCGCTACTTCGAGCAAGACCCGGAGCAGTTCATGGGCTCCCTGGGCCAGGGCCCGGTGGACGAGACGCTGGCCAAGCTCCTGGACGAGCCGCTCCTCAAGTCCCTGGACATCGACTCCGAGTCGCTCGAGTCCCTGTCCGCCGAGCCGAAGCTGGCCGGGACGGTGGCCGCCCTCTTCAACCTCTACAAGAACACCCGCCACCAGCTGGAGAAGGTGTCCCTGCAGGCGTCCCCCCAGGCGGCGACGGCCGATGCCTCGCTCCGGCTCGACTACTCGCCCTTCGACGAGGTCTCCGACTTCCTCCAGGCGCGCAAGAACTGGTTCCCCGACCTGGAGGAGCAGGCCGCCGCGCTGACCCGCGACTTCCGGCTCGAGCGCCAGGTGACCTCCGGCCAGCTCACCGCGGCGCTCGAGCAGCGCTTCGGCTACGCCGTCCAGTTCGAGGCTGCGCCGGCCGGCAGCTCGGTGGTCCGGCGGATGGACCCCGAGCGCAGGACGCTCATCCTGTCCCCGTCCCTCACCGAGCAGCCGCTCCGGTTCCAGCTGGCCGCCTCCATCGGTCTCCTGGCGCTCGACCGGGAGCGGCTCCTGGAGCGCATCCTGGCCGGCGCGCAGATGCGCCATCCGGAGACGCCCAAGCTGATCAAGGTCAACCTGGCCAACTACTTCGCCGGGGCGCTGCTGCTTCCCTATGCCGACTTCTTCCGCGAGGTGCAGAGGACCCGCTACGACGTGGAGCTGCTCAGCCAGATCTTCGGCACCACCTACGAGACCGTCGCCCACCGCCTGTGCAACCTGTCCGACCCCAAGCGGACCGGCGTTCCGTTTCACTTTCTCCGGGCGGACGTGGCCGGAAACATCTCCAAGCGCTACAGCGGCACCGGCCTGAAGTTCGCCTCCGGGGGCGGGAGCTGCGGAAAGTGGGCGGTCCACCTGGCCTTCCTCAACCCGTCGCAGATCACGCGCCAGTACTCGATGATGCCGGACGGCAGCACCTACTTCTGCTTCGCCAAGGTGCAGCTGCAGCCGATCAGCGGCTCCATCGTCCGGGGGACGGCCTACAGCATCGGGCTGGGGACGCACGCCGAGAATGCCCAGTTCCTGGCCTACGGGCTTCCCACCACCGACCTCAAGCGGGACGCCGTGCCCACTGGCATCACCTGCCGCTTCTGCGACCGCACCGACTGCAACCAGCGCGCGGCGGCCAGCTACCGGTTCGCCTTCGCCTTCGACGAGTACACGAAGAAGGATTGCTTCTTCTCCCCGCTCCTCGTGCACGAGGGGGCCAAGGAGCCGCCGCGCAAGGGCGCCCGGCGCAACGACGATCCCACTGCCCACTAGAGCCCCGACGGACATGGCCGCCTCCACTCCCCCCGTGACCCTGGCCCCGGCCAGCGTGCTGCGGCTCGACGCCGACGTCCTGGTGCTCCCGGTGCTGGAGAGCGACCCGCGGGGCGGGCTCGACGGCGCCATGACCGACGTCGACCGCGCCCTGGGGGGACACCTCCACCGGGCGGCTGCCGCGGACGGCTTCCGGGGGCGCGTCGATCAGCTCTTCCAGTTCCATACCCAGGGGCGCCTGCCGGCGGCGCGCATCGTCCTGGCCGGGCTCGGACCGAGGGACCGGTGCACGCCGGAGCAGCTCCGGCAGTCGGTGGGTCGGGCGGTGCGCTCGGTGCTCCGGGGCAAGGCGCTCGAGGTCGGGCTGCAGCTGCCGGCCACCGCCGATGACGCGGGAACGCTCCGGGCGGCGGTGGAGGGCGTGCTGCTCGGCGCCTACCGCTTCGACCGCTACCGGACCAACGGCGCGGAGGAGCGAGGGACGCTCGGCGCGCTGCGGGTGGTGCTTCCCCCCGCCGTCAAGCGGAGCGAGACGCTCGACGAGGCCCTGCGGCTGGCCGTCCGCATCGCCGCCGCCACCAACCACGCCCGCGATCTGGTCAACGAGCCGGCCGCCCACCTCACCCCGGAGCGGCTGGCGGAGGAGGCGCGCCGGCTGGCGCACGAGGCTGGCCTCAAGGTGCGCGTCGATGGGCCGGACGAGCTGCGCCGGCTGAAGATGGGGATGTTCCTGGCCGTGGGCCAGGGGAGCGCGAACCCGCCGCGCCTCATCGAGCTGGGGTACGTCCCCCGGGGCAAGGCCGCCTCGGCTCCTCCGCTGGTCCTGGTGGGCAAGGCCATCACCTTCGACTCCGGCGGGCTCTCGCTCAAGCCCGCCGACAGCATGGTGGAGATGAAGACGGACATGGCCGGGGCGGCGGCGCTGCTCGGGGTGATGGAGGTCGTCGCCGCGCTCAAGCCTCCCTTCCCGGTCACCGCCCTGCTCGGGGCGGCGGAGAACATGCCCTCCGGGACGGCCTACCGCCCAGGGGACGTGCTCACCTCGCGGCTGGGCAAGACGGTCGAGGTCACCAACACCGACGCCGAGGGGAGGCTGGTGCTCGGCGACCTCCTCGCCTACGCGGTGGAGCGCAAGCCGGCGGCGATCATCGACCTGGCCACGCTCACCGGCGCCTGCATCGTGGCGCTCGGCCAGCACGTGGCCGGGCTCTGGTCCACCGACGACCGGCTGGCCGGGGAGGTCCTGGCCGCCGGCCGGCGGTCCGGGGAAGCGCTCTGGCGGATGCCCCTGGTCGAGCTGCAGAAGGAGTCGCTGCGCTCGGAGATCGCGGACATGAAGAACTCCGGGGAGCGCCCCGGGGCGGCCATCGCCGCGGCGCTGTTCCTGCGCGAGTTCGTGGGGAGCGTGCCCTGGGTGCACCTGGACATCGCCGGCCCGTCGGTGAGCATGAAGGAGCGGGCCTACTTCGCCAAGGGCGCGACCGGCATCGGCGTCCGGACCCTGGTCGAGGTGGTCCGGGCCCGGGCGGCCGCCCTGGCGCCTGCCGCCCCCGCCCCCCGCGCGCGCTCCTGAGGGGCCGGGGGCCCCTACGAGTCGAGGAGCCCGAGCGCGATGCGGAGCGGCTCGCGGGAAATCTGCAGCACGCCTCCGAAGGGCCGGTCCAGCTCGAGGATGAGGAACACCGCCGTGGATGCGGACAGCGCGCAGAGGACGGTGATGACCCGCACCGTCCCGTTCGGCGGCGCGAACAGGCCGAGGGTGGTGAAGATGACGGCCAGCCAGAGCACCACCACCACCACCAGCGGCATGGAGACGGAGCTCCCCTTCTGGGCCACCAGCAGCCACCGCGTCTCGGAGAGCTCGCCCACCAGCCCGAGCGCCCGGCCCTGGAGGAAGCGCTGGCGCTCGTCGGCCGGCTGGAGCCCCTGGATGGCCTCCTGAAGGTCGTCCATCGGGTCGGCCTGGGCGAGCCGCCGCTCCGCCCCTGGCCGGCCCAGCTCGCCGAGGTTCACCCGGACGCGCGACTCGACGGCCTCCCGCAGGAAGCGGCGGGCCGCTGCGGCCCGTGGACCGAGCTGGCGCAGGGTCCGGTCGAGCTGGACGACCTTGGCGGCGATCTCCCGGATCTCCTCGGCCTTGGCGTCGAACGAGCTCTTCGCCGAGGCCACCAGGAGGCCGAGCACCAGCGCCACCAGGGTGGCGATGAGGCCGGTTCCAATCTTGATGCTCTCCTTGGACTCCGCGCTGAGATGATGCTCCGGGAGCACCCGCTGCAGCCGTCCGCCGAGGAAGGCCCCGCCCAGGAGGCAGGCCCCCACCGCCAGGGAAATGATCACCGAGGCCATCGCGCCCCCGATCCTCGTCCGGTCCTCGAGCCCCCGCCACTTCTCGCGCCGCTCCTCGCCCTCAGCCGGCGCGCTCGCCGAGCGCCGCGGCGACCGCCTCGTGCAGGGAGCGCGCGGCGGCCACCGGATCGGCCGCGCCGTGGAGCGGCCTCCCCACCACCAGCAGATTCGCCCCGGACCGGATGGCCGCCTCGGCGGTCTCCGTTCGCGCCTGGTCGGCAGCGTCCGCGCCGGGGGGGCGGATGCCGGGCGTGCAGAGGAAGAGGTCCGGGTGGCGCCGGCGCAGCTCGGCCACCTCGCGCGCCGAGCAGACCAGCCCGCCCACCCCCGCCGCGGCCGCCACCGAGGCCAGCCGCTCCGCCATCTCCGCCGCCGAGGCGCCGAAGCCCAGGCCGGTCACCGCGGCATCGTCGAGCGAGGTGAGCGCGGTCACCGCCAGCACGCGCGGAGGCTCGAGGCCGGCCGCCGCGGCGCCGCCCTTCGCTCCGCGGAGCGCTGCAGCGAGCATGGCCGGCCCCCCCGCGGCATGGACGGTGAGGTAGGCCACCCCGAGCCCGGCGGCGCGGGCCGCGGCCAGCTCCACCGTGTTCGGGATGTCGTGCAGCTTGAGGTCGAGAAAGATGCGGGCCTGCTCGGCGCGGAGCATCTCCACCGCCCGGGGGCCCTCCTCGACGAAGAGGGACAGGCCCACCTTGACCACCGAGACGAATGGCCGGAGCCGCCTGTACAGCGCGCGCGCCTCGCCGAGCCGAACGTCCGCTGCCCAGGCGAGGTGGTCGCGCGCCGGCGCGGTCACCGCGAGGCGAGCTCCGGGTCGACCACCTTCTTGAACTCCTCGATGGGGACGGCGCCGTTGAGGAAGACCCCGTTGATGAAGAAGGCGGGCGTCCCGTTCACCCCGGCCGCCTGCCCGGCCTCCAGGTCCTGGTCCACCTGCTTCTTCTTCTCGCCGCTGTCCAGGCACTGGCTGAACCGGGCCGTGTCCAGCCCGGCGCTGGCGGCGTGGGCCTTGAGGTCCGGGACCTCCAGCTTCTTCTGATTCCGGAAGAGCAGGTCGTGGTACTCCCAGAACTTGCCCTGATCGGCGGCGCACAGGCTGGCCTCCGCCGCCTTGGCCGCCTGGGGATGCATGGGCAGCGGGAACTGGCGGAAGACGAGCTTCACCTTGCCGGCGTACTGCTGCATGAGCTGCTCGACGGTGCTGAAGGCGGCGCCGCAGTAGGGGCACTGGAAGTCCGAGAACTCGACGATGGTCACCTTGGCGTTGGCCGGCCCCCGGGCCGGTCCGGTGGCCGCCACCTCCACCCGCGGCGGCGGCAGGTTGATCTGGAGGTTGGCGGCGGTGCGCAGCTCGTCGACGATCCGCTGCACGCCGGCGCGCCGCTGCTGGTTGACCAGAGCCTGCACCAGCTGGTCCTTCATCGTCTCGAACTTGCTGTCGGGCGGGAGCCGTCCGGCGGCCTTGAGCCGGTCGAAGAACTCCTTCGCCTCGGCGTCGCTGGGCGGCGTCACCGGGAGCGCCTCCACCCGGGCCTGCATGTACTGCTCCTCGGTCATGTTCTTCTTCGCCGCCTCGGCCTTGATGATGCGCTCGATGGCCATGCGCTCCAGGATCTGCTTCCGCTCCTGGTACATCTGGTTCTGCAGCTCCTGCATCTTCGGGCGGGCCTCGAGCTCCAGCTCCCCGGCGGTGATCGTCCCGCCGGAGTAGGTGGCCACCACCTTGTCCGGCGCGAGGGCACCGCCGGAGGCGCTGGCGGCGGCGGGGGCCTTTTCCTTCGAGCAGGCG
This sequence comes from Myxococcaceae bacterium, assembly GCA_035622755.1. Lineage (GTDB taxonomy): Bacteria > Myxococcota > Myxococcia > Myxococcales > Myxococcaceae > JADGRA01. Next base: position 17,081 of record DASPUU010000077.1, on the reverse strand, counting down.
GCGAGGGCAAAGAGGGCGGTCGCCAGCGCGACCGGGAGCAAGCGCGGGGGGATGGGTTTCATGGGGAGGGGGCCTTTTGCCCCGGGCAGGGGGGACTGTGCAAGCCCGTGAGGGACAACCGCCGGGACGGGGCGGACCTTCCCCGGCGCCCGGGAAGGGCCGTCAGGCCGGCTCGGAAGCGATGTCCGGCAGCCGGAAGCCGAAGCGCTCCAGCTCCCGGGTCTGCGCCCGCACCAGCGCGTAGGCCGATGGATCGGCGAGCACCTGGCGGACGAGGCGCAGGTGCAGCGCGTGCCCGCTCTTCACCGCCCGGAAATGCCCGATGACCGGGTGGCCGAAGAGCGCCAGGTCACCGACCGCGTCCAGGGCCTTGTGGCGGACGAACTCGTCAGGGTAGCGGAGCCCGTCCGGGTTGAGGATGCTGAACTCGTCGACGACGATGGCGTTGTCCAGCGAGCCGCCCCGCGCCAGGCCGGCCGCCTTGAGGCGCTCCACGTCGCGCAGGAACCCGAAGGTGCGGGCCCGCGAGACTTCGCGCACGAAGGCCCGGTCGGAGAAGTCCATCTCCAGGCGCTGCCGGGAGACGAGCGGGTGGTGGAAGTCGATGGCCACGTCCATCCGGAAGCGGTCGCAAGGCCCGAGCGAGGCCTCCTTGTCGCCGTCGGAGACCTGCACCCGCTTCTTCACCACCACGAAGCTCTTCGGGGCCTCCTGGACACGAACCCCGGCGCTCTGGACCAGGAAGGCGAAGGGGGCTGCGCTGCCGTCCATGATCGGCACCTCGGGGCCGTCCAGCTCCACCCGGACGTTGTCCACCCCGAGGCCGATGAGCGCGGCCAGCAGATGCTCCACCGTCCCCACCCGCGTGCCGTCCTTCTCCAGGGTGGTGGCCAGGGCCGTCTCCACCACGTGGTCCGCAGTCGCCGGGATGACCACCGGGCGGGCGAGGTCGGTCCGCACGAAGACCACCCCGTGGTCGGCCGGCGCCGGAAGGAGGGTGAGGCTCACCGCCGCCCCGCTGTGAAGCCCCACCCCCTGGCAGGTCACCGGCGCGTTCAGCGTCCGCTGGTTGAAGGACGACGGCATGGTCTGGTTGGAGGCTCCCCTCCCCCCGCTCAGCTCAAGAACACCGAGGACCGCGACACGTTGCGTCCGGGCAACCCCGGGACGATGCCGCACTGTGACAAGGCTGTGAAATAACTCACCCTCTCCCGAGGCGCAACGAAGACGCATGGGGCCCAGGTGAGGCGGTGTGCGAGGTGCTCAGCGCCGGAACCGGTCCAGGACCGCCTCGGCGTGGGAGCGGTCGAAGCGGCGCCCGGCGACGTCCGCCCGGCGGCCGACGAGGACGAACAGCGCCTCGGCGGCATCGGCGAAGAGCGTGCAGTCCTCGGCCAGTCGGGCCCGGGCCACCGGTCCCACCGGCGCCTGGGTGGCCTCGGCCAGGATGGCCAGGAAGCGGTCCACCCCCTCGACGTCGCCGTAGCGCAGGAGCTGGTAGCTCCCGTCCTGGAAGTACTCCTGGAACCGGAGAAGCGCGTCCAGCGCCGGCCCGGCCTCGCCCGGACCGGCCAGGGCGGCCGCCGCCTCGCGCGCCAGCTGACCCGACACCCAGAGGTCGTTGCGGAGCCGCTGGGCCATCAGCGTCGGCGACACCAGTCGCCCGTAGCCCTCGCCGGCTCCGCGCGCCTCCACTGCCCGGGCCAGCCCCACCACCGCGCCCTCGAAGAGCCCGGCGAAGTCCTTCACCGCCGTGGCCAGCGTCGCCTCGTCCGCCCCGCCCTCCGCGGCCAGGGACCGGGAGATGGAGCGCGTCCGCTGCACCATGTCCCGCGACGTGCGCAGGGCGGCGTGCTGCCAGGAGCGGGTGGCGGTGTTGGGAGCCACCTCGCTGCGCAGGTACCCGGCCAGGGTCAGCGCCTCGCTGCGCAGGAGCGCCAGGAGCACCCGCACGCGCCGGTCGGAGGGGCGGTCGGCCGCCGGGCGGAGGTAGGCGAGCGAGTGGAGCAGGCGGAAGAGCCCCAGGAAGGCGGTGGTGAAGAGCTGTCGCTCCGGGTCGGGGAGGAGCCGGAGCGCGTCCAAGACGGGCACCGAGCGGATGCGGTCGAACTCGAGGCAGAACTCGAGCGGCCGGAAGGGGCGGAAGTAGCGATTCTGGAGAATGGCCCGCACCGCCAGGCTCCCCACCTCGTGGAAGACGCGGTAGCCGACGGTCTCCACCTCGAGGAGGTGGTCGACCACCACCCGCAGTGACTCGAAGCTCTGAGCGATGAGGAACAGGCTCTCCTGGGGCGTCTCCTGCTCCACCTCGTCCTCGAGCAGTGCCCGCCGGACGCGGTCGTCCACGGCCTGCGACCCCAGGTAGTGGCGGAAGACCATCTTCTGCTCGTGCCCGGGGTCGAGCAGGCGCCGGGCCAGCCGGATGGCTTGCTCGAGCGTGTCGCGGACGTCGCGCAGCTCCTCCCCGAAGTCACGGGTCACCACCGGCCGGACCTCGGCGTCGAGCGGGAGATTGTGGGCCTGGAAGTAGCGCTCGATGCCGCGGAGGAGGAGCTCGAACTCGAAGAGGCGCTCCTCGCGCCCCTCCACCCGGACGCTGCGGAGCCACCGCTCCCTCTCGGCGAGGAGCCCGGGCCGCGGCTGGCTGTCCCGCATCAGCTGCACGTAGAAGTCGCGGGCCGACCGGGCCGGGCCGGCGCGTGCCGCCCGGGAGCGGGCCGCGGCGCTCACAGGAGCGCCCCCTGGACCGAGGGCGGAGGCGTCCGACCCAGGTGCCGCCAGGCCTTGGCGGTGGCCAGCCGTCCCCGCGGCGTCCGCTGGAGGAAGCCTTCTTGCAGAAGGAACGGCTCGTAGACGTCCTCCACCGTCTCGCTCTGCTCGCCGACCACCATGGCCACCGTGTCCAGGCCCACCGGCCCTCCACCGAACTTGTCCAGGATGGTGGCCAGGATGCGCCGGTCCATCGGATCGAGCCCCAGCGCATCGACCTCCAGGCGCTCCAGGGCGCCGGCCGCCACGGCGCGGCTCACCACCCGGGCGCCGTCGACCTCGGCGAAGTCGCGGATGCGTCGCAGCAGGCGGTTGGCGATGCGCGGCGTGCCACGGGCCCGGGTGGCGATCTCCCGGGCTCCGTCCGGCGCCAGCGACACCCCGAGGATGCCTGCGCTGCGGGCGAGGATCTTCTCCAGATCCGCCGGGGCATAGTGGTCCAGCCGCTCCTGGATCTGGAAGCGATCGCGGAGCGGCGAGGTGAGCAGCCCGGTCCGGGTGGTGGCCCCGATGAGGGTGAAAGGCTGGAGGTCGAGCTTCATCGCCCGCGCCGCCGGGCCGGAGTCGATGGTGATGTCCAGCCGGAAGTCCTCCATCGCCGGGTAGAGGTACTCCTCGACCGGGGGCGGCAGCCGGTGGATCTCGTCGATGAAGAGGACGTCGCGCGGCTCGAGGCTGGTGAGCAACCCGGCCAGGTCCCCGCGGCGCTCCACCGCCGGGCCGGAGGTGACGTGGATGCTGACGCCCAGCTCGGCGGCCAGGATGTGGGCCAGCGACGTCTTCCCCAGACCCGGGGGGCCGGAGAAGAGACAGTGGTCGAGGGCCTCGCGCCGCTTGCGGGCCGCCTCGACGTACACCCGGAGCTTGCCCACCACCGCGGACTGCCCCACGTACTCCGAGAACTGCCTCGGTCGAAGGGTCAGCTCCAGGCGCCGCTCCTCGGCACTGGAGGTCGGCTCGAGGGGTCGGGATGCAGGGGCCATGCGCCGGGGGGGAATCTACCCTGCCCGGAGCGTCCGGAGCGCCTCCCGGAAGAGCGCCTCGAAGGGCGCCTCGGGCCCGAGGCGCGCCGCCACCGCGTCGGCCACTCCCGTCGCCTCCGAGGCCCGGTAGCCCAGGTTCTCCAGCGCCGAGACCAGGTCCCGCCGGGCGCCCGGGGTCCCTGCGGCCGGCTGGCCGGCGGCCAGGGCCTTGGCCTTCTCCCGGAGCTCGAGCACCAGCCGCTCGGCGGTCTTCTTCCCCACGCCGTGGATGCGCGTCAGCCGGGCGAGATCCCCGCGCGCCAGGGCGTCGGCCAGGTCGCCCACCTCGAGCCCGGAGAGGACGACCAGGGCCAGCTTCGGACCGACGTGGCTCACCGAGGTGAGGAGCAGGTACATCTGCTCCTCTTCGGCGGAGAGGAACCCGACCAGCTCCAGGGCATCCTCGCGCAGGACGGTGCGCACACGGACGTCGGCCGGCCTGCCCTCGGGCGGAAGGCGCGCCAGGGAGAGGAGCGAGAAGGCCACCCGATAGCCGACACCCTGGACGTCGACCACCGCATCCTGGAGCCCCTTCTCCATCACCGTCCCGCGGAGCCGGGCGATCACCTCGGCGCCCCGTACACCGCCGGGGACAGGCGCGGCCAGGCGGGGGGCCGGCGGCGCCCGCGCGGAGACCCGGGGAAGAGCGCCGCCACCCGGGAGCGATGCAGGTGGCACACCGCCACCGCCAGGGCATCGCTGGCGTCGGCCCCGACCGGCACGCGGATCCCGAGGAAGGCGCGGACCCTGAGCCCCACCGCGTCCTTGGACGCCGCGCCCGAGGCCCCCACCGCGCGCTTCACCGCCGCCGGGGCATACTCGAACACCGGGCGGCCTCCGCGCGCGGCGGCCAGCAGCGCCACCCCCCGGGCCTGCCCCAGGACCAGTGCGCTGCGGGCGTTGCGGAAAGCGAACACCCCCTCCACCGCCACCGCATGCGGGCTCCAGCGGTCCAGCGCCGCGCACAGCCGCTCGAAGAGCTCGGTCAAGCGGAGCTCGAGGGGGAGCTCGGCGCTCAGGCGCAGCACGCCGTGCGCCAGGTGATGGAGCTCGCTCCCGCGCGCCTCGACCACGCCGAAGCCCGACACGCGGCTCCCGGGGTCGATGCCGAGCACGCGGAACGGAGCGGCCATGGGTCGGCTGCTGCTCTAGCACACGAGGTGGACGCTCCCGATTTTTCGGCGCCCCGGGCCGGGGGTCAGGCGCCGGCGGCGGCGAGCACCGCGTCGTCCATCTCGTAGTTCGCCCAGACGTTCTGGACGTCGTCGCTGTCCTCGAGGACGTCGAGCAGCTTGAGCACCCGGCGCGCCACGTCACCCTCCACCCGGACGGTGTTCTGGGGGAGGAACACGGTGCGCTGCTCGCCGACCGGCAGCCGCGCCTTCTCCAGCGCCGCCGCCACCGCGTGCAGGGCGTGGGGGTCGGTGCGCACCTCGAAGCCGTCCGCCCCGAGCCCGACCACGTCCTCGGCGCCCGCGTCGAGGGCGGCCTCCATCACCTGATCCTCCGTCGGTCCGGGCTTGACCTGGATGCTTCCCTTCCGGTGGAAGAGCCAGGCCACGCTTCCCTCGGCGGCGAGGTTTCCGCCTCCCTTGGAGAAGAGGGCCCGGACCTCCCCGGCGGTCCGGTGCCGGTTGTCGGTGAGGCACTCCACCAGCACCGCCACCCCGCCCGGCGCGTAGCCCTCGTAGGTGACCTCCTCGTAGTGGGCGCCCTCCAGCTCGCCGGTGCCCTTCTTGATGGCCCGGGTGATGTTGTCCGAGGGCATGTTCGCGTCGCGGGCGGCGAGGACCGCGGCGCGGAGCCGGGCATTTCCGGCGGGGTCTCCACCCCCGATGCGCGCCGAGACGGTGATCTCCTTGATCAGCTTGGTGAAGAGCTTCCCCTTGCTCGCCCCCATCGCTTCCTTCTGGCGCTTGATCTTGGTCCAGCGGTTGTGACCGGACATGAGCGGGACCCTAGCGCACGTCGCGCAGCGACCCGAGCAGCCGCCGTGCGTCGTCCGCCTCCGGGCCCTCGGGCTCGAGCGCCAGCACCCGCTGCAGCTCGGCGTTCGCCCTGGCCCGCTCGCCGCGGCCGAGGTGAATGCCCGCCAGGAGAAGGTGCACGCGCGGCTCCTTGGGGTCGAGGGCGACGGCCTTCATCGCCGCCCCTTCTGCCCCGCGCACGTCCCCGGCGTCAAACCTGGCCAGCGCGAGGTAGAGCCAGGCCAGCGGAGCGTCCGGCGTCTGCTGGACCACCTCGTCGAGGACGCGCACCGCGGCCGAGGGGAGCGCGGCGCGGTAGAGCGCGATGCCCTCGGCCAGCGTGTGTCCCGCCGGCGCGGATGGCTCGGCTCCTCCGGGGGCGGCCTCGGGCGGAGCACTCGCCGTGGGGCCGGGCTCGGGGGGCCGCGGCTCGGCGGGAACGCTCGCCGGGGTCGATGGCTCGGGCGCGCGCGGCTCGGGCTCGCCGGCCGCCTGGGCCTCGCCCGCGGCGGGCGCCGGCGCCGGGGTCCCGCCGCCCCGGAAGGCGAGCAGGGCCCCCACCACGAGGGCCACCGCGGCCACCAGCCCCACTGCGAGGAGCCACCGGCGGCGGCGCCGAAGGCCGGCCTGGAACAGGTCGTCGTCCCAGGCGTCCTCGGGCACGGCCTCCGACTCCGGCTGGCTCGGCTGGTAGACGCGGGCCAGGGTGAGCGCGGCCGCCTCCAGGGGGGACGCCTCCGGCTGGTGGAGCTCGGGCGGCTCGGCCGGGGCAGACGGCGGCTTGAAGGTCCGGGGCGCCTGCACCGGGGCCTCGACCTCCCCTTCTGCTTCCGGAGCCGACGGCTCCGGGGGCCGGAGCTCGCGCATCCAGGCCGCCTCGGCGGCCGGCGCCTGCACCAGGGACTCCCAGCCGGTCGGGAGGTAGGGAGCCCGCAGCGCCGCCCGGGCAAGCACCTCGGGGAGCAGGATGCCGAGCGCGTAGAGCCGCGAGGCCGTCTTCAGCGTGGCGGTCTCGCTCAGCGCGGAGGCGAGGATGACCTCGCGCACCGTTCGCTTGCCGTCGAAGAGCCGCAGGAGCGCCTCGGCCTCGCGGGGCAGCGCGGGCAGCTCCGTCCGGAGCGCCTCGAAGTCCGGCTGCAGCACCGCGTCCAGGGGAACGCTCACCGCCACCAGGCGCTCCCAGAGGAGGAGCTCGCTGCCCAGCCGTCCGCAGAGGTCGCGAACCCCGATGCTGACCTCGCCCCGCGCCAGCACCGGGCCGAGGTGGATCCGGTAGGACCCGCGGCCGAGGCAGAGCATCCGCGTCAGCCCGCGCTCGCCCTCGACGCCCTCGAAGCGCACCGAGACCACCTCGCCCCGCCGGAAGAGAAGCTGGCCGCCGGGCTCGAGGAGGAGCCGGCCGGACGACGAGCCGGTGAGCAGCGCGCGGAGCACCGAGGCCAGCGGGAGCACGTCGGTGCTGGATTCGAGCGTGGCGTCCCGGGCCGGACGGCCGGCCCGCAGGCGCACCAGCGAGACCAGATCGGCGACGAAGAGCGGCTTGGGCAGGTAGTCGTCCGCGCCGGCCCGGCCCGCGGCCTCCATCTCGCCCGGCGTCGGGTGAGCGGCCAGGAGGAGCACCGGGACGTCGCGCAGCCGGGGATGGGCCCTGAGCCTTTGACAGAGGGCGATCCCGTCCGCTCCGCCCAGCCCTACCTCCGCCACCACCAGCCCCGGGAGCACGAGCCCCTCGGCGAGCTGGCGCTCCGCCTCCTCGGCGCTGGCCAGCGCCGCGACCTGGAAGCCCTCGCGGATGAGCCCCAGCTGCAGCAGGCCGCGCGGCCCGGCATCGGGCTCGACCACCAGCACGCGGCGGGCATCGAGCGGGCGCTCGCCGAAGGTCTCCTGGTCCAGCGGGGAGGGGCGAGCGGCCGGTGCAGCGGACCCGGCGGGCGCCGGGGCGCGCTCGAGCTCCGGAGCTGTCGACCCCACCGACATGGACATCCCTTTCGCGCTCCCGTCATACACGGGGCGTGCAGGCTCCTGCGATGGGTCGCGGCGGACCGCTCGGCTCACGGCTCGAGCCCGAGCCTACTGGACGCGTCGCATCTCCTCGAGAAACTCGTCCGGGCCGAGGAACCCGAGGATGCGGGGACGCTCGAGGATCTCCCCTCGCGAGGAGACGAAGGCCACGGTGGGCAGACCCTCGATGCCGAAGCGCTGGTAGAGCGCGTCCAGCGAGTCCTGGCCGTTGGTCCCGTCGACCTTGATGCGCACGAAGCGCTCCGCCTCAGCGACGACGGCCGGGGCGACGTAGGTGGCGCGGTCCAGCTCCTTGCAGGCCGCGCACCACTCGGCGAAGAAGTCGATCATCACCGGCTTCCCCGAAGCCCGGGCCGAGGCGAGCGCACGGTCCACGGCGGTGGGCATGCCGGGCTCGCCGGCCCAGGTGAGCTGCCAGCGGACCGAGGATTCGGTCGGGCTGGCGGCGTCCAGGGTGGCCGCCCGCAGGAGCACGGCCACGGCCACCAGCGCCACCCCGACTCCCTTGAGCGAGGCCTCGAGCCGGCCGGCGGCGAAGCTGCGGTGGATGGCGCCGAGGAGCACGCCGGCGGCGGCGACCACCGCCGCCAGGGTCACTCCCGGGGCTCGCCCGAGCCAGGAGGCGGCTCCGTGCAGCGCCCCGCGCAGCGCCGGGAAGGCGTCCTTCACGTACATCGCCGCCAGCACCACCAGCATCACCCCGAGCAGGCTCTTCGCCGCCTCCATCCACACCCCTCCCCGCGGGAGCCGGACGGCGAAGGCTCCGATGAGGAAGAAGGGCACGCCGATTCCCAGCGCGTAGACGAAGAGCAGCCCGGCGCCGAGCGCGGTGTCCTGGGAGCGAGCCACGAAGGCGAGCAGGCCGGTGAGCACCGGCCCGGTGCAGGGAGCGGCCAGGAAGCCGGCCACGCTTCCCATGAGGAAGGCGCCCGCCGGGCCGGCGCCGCCCACTCCAGAGAGGCGCTGGAGGAGCGCAGGAGGAAGGGCCAGCTCGAACGCGCCGAACATGCTGGCGGCGAGCAGGAGGAGCACCGCCGCCAGGGCGAGCACCACCGCCGGCCTCCCGAGCATGGCTCCGAAGGCGGCCCCGGTCCGCGCCGCGACCACGCCGAGCGCGGCGAAGACCAGCCCCATGCCGAGCACGTACGTCCCGGTGAGCCCGAATGCCCGGGCCCGGCTCGACGCCCCGCGCGCGCCGAAGACGCTGACCGTGATGGGGATGAGCGGGTAGACGCACGGCGTGAGCGCGGTGAGGAGGCCGCCGAGGAACACCACCAGCGCACCGGCGGCGAACCGCCCGGCGCCGAGGTAGCCGGAGGCGTCGAGGCTGCTCCCCGGTCCGGTGGGGAGCATGAGCGGCAGCCAGGCCACCGCCAGGGCCACGGCCAGAGCGCCGGCCACCAGGCGCGTCAGCTTCTGGATGGGATTCGAGGCGGCGACATCCATGGCTTGCGGGAGGGCGGACGTAGAGGGTAACCAGGTCACCGGGGCCGGAGAAACGCCCGGCGTCGCCCTCTTATGTCCGCTTGCCTCGAGGGGTGCTGTCGTTATAATGGACCAGACCGGTCCACATTCAGCTGATCATGCTCAAGCTCCCGATTTACATGGACAATCACGCCACCACCCCGCTCGATCCGCGGGTCCTGGAGGCGATGATGCCCTACCTCCGGGAGGACTTCGGCAACGCCGCCTCCCGGAACCATGCCTTCGGCTGGAAGGCCGAGGCGGCCGTGGAGCAGGCGCGCGCGCAGGTCGCCGCGCTCATCGGGGCGAACGAGAAGGAGATCGTCTTCACCAGCGGGGCCACCGAGTCGGACAACCTGGCCCTCAAGGGAGCCCTCGAGTTCTACCGGGAGAAGGGCGACCACCTCATCACCCTGAAGACCGAGCACAAGGCCATCCTCGACAGTGCCAAGCGCCTGGAGCGGATGCGCCAGGACCGGCTGGACGAGCTGCGGCTCCTCCGTCTCTCGGAGCTGGCGGCCACCGACGTCACCCCGGCCGATGCCGATGCGCTCGCCGCGCAGTTCAAGCTGGAGCACGACCCGGTGCTGCGGCGCTGGGAGGACCAGGTCCGCACCGGCGCCCGGGTGACCTACCTCGACGTCCGCCGCGACGGCCTGGTCGACCTCGACGTCCTGGCCCGGGCCATCACCGAGCGGACGGTGCTGGTCTCGATCATGCTGGCCAACAACGAGATCGGCGTGGTGCAGCCGATGGAGGCCATCGGCCGGCTCTGCCGCGAGAAGGGCGTCCTCTTCCACACCGACGCGGTGCAGGGCGTGGGCAAGGTTGCCTTCGACGTCAACCGGATGAACGTCGACCTGGCCTCGCTCACCGGCCACAAGATCTACGGTCCGAAGGGGATCGGCGCGCTCTACATCCGGCGCAAGCCCCGGGTGCGCATCGCCCCGATCATCGACGGCGGCGGGCACGAGCGGGGGATGCGCTCCGGGACGCTGAACGTGGCGGCCATCGTCGGCTTCGGCAAGGCGGCCGAGCTGGCCCGGGCGGAGATGGAGGCCGAGGGCCGGCGGCTGCTTGCCCTCCGCGAGCGGCTTCTCGGCAAGCTCACCGCCGAACTGGACATGGTCACGGTGAACGGGTCGCTGGAGCACCGGCTCCCGGGCAACCTCAACGTCTCCTTCGCCTACGTCGAGGGCGAGGCGCTGATGATGGCCATCAAGGACGTGGCGGTGAGCTCCGGGTCGGCCTGCACCTCGGCCTCGCTCGAGCCCTCCTACGTGCTCCGGGCGCTGGGCGTCGAGGAGGACCTGGCCCACTCGTCGATTCGCTTCGGCATCGGCCGCTTCAACACCGAGGCGGAGATCGACTATGTGGCCCGTCTGGTCATCGACAAGGTGAAGAAGCTGCGCGAGATGAGTCCGCTCTACGAGATGGCGCGGGAAGGCGTGGATTTGAAGTCCGTCCAGTGGGCGGCGCACTAGGCATCAGGAGAGAGCCATGGCCTACAGCGACAAGGTCATCGACCACTACGAGAACCCCCGCAACGTGGGGACCCTGGACAAGGACGACCCGAGCGTGGGGACCGGGCTGGTCGGCGCCCCGGCCTGCGGGGACGTGATGCGGCTGCAGCTCAGGATCTCCGACGAGGGCATCATCCAGGACGCCAAGTTCAAGACCTTCGGCTGCGGCTCGGCCATCGCCTCCAGCTCCCTGGTCACCGAGTGGGTGAAGGGCAAGTCGGTGGAGGACGCCACCCGCATCACCAACCGGGACATCGCCCAGGAGCTGGCGCTGCCGCCGGTGAAGATCCACTGCTCGGTCCTCGCCGAGGATGCCATCAAGGCGGCGGTGGAGGACTTCAAGCGCAAGCGCGCGGCCCGGGCCGCTCCGGCCAGCCCACCGGCCGAGGCGCCCGCCACCGCCTGACGTGAACGCCGCCCCCGCACAGCCCCCGGCCACCGGCGCCCCGGCCGCCCCGCCCCGCCCGGCGGCCAAGACCTTCGGCATCACCGACACCGCGGTGGCGCGCATCCGGAAGCTCCGCGAGGAGCGGCAAACGCCGGAGGCCGGGATCCGGGTCTCGGTGCGCGGCGGCGGCTGCTCGGGCCTGACCTACCTCATCGAGTGGGCGGAGGCCCCCCGTGAGCGGGACAAGGTCTTCGAGAGGGACGGCGTGCGGGTCTTCGTCGATCCGAAGAGCTACCTCTACCTGGCCGGCTCCCAGCTCGGGTTCGAGGAGTCGCTCATGGCCTCCGGGTTCCGCCTCGAGAATCCGAACGTCAAGACGGCCTGCGGATGCGGAGAGAGCTTCTCCGTCTGAGCGGGGTCCGCGGCGTGCCCGCGGGCCGGCCCGGAGCCATCGGAGACGAGCGAAGGACCGACCGCACCGTGGAGTGCTGGAACTGCCAGACCGAGCTGGACGACGCCCCGGTCGTCTGTCCGCGCTGCGGAAAGGTCCAGCCCGTTCCCGCTGGAGCGACCCTCTTCGACGCCCTGGGCCTCCGGGCGGCGGTGGACGTGGACCTGGCGGCGCTGGAGCGCGCCTACCGCGAGCGAAGCCTGCTCGTCCATCCGGATCGCTTCGCCACCGCCCAGGCGCGCGAGCGCCGCTTCGCCCTCGAGCAGAGCACGCTGCTCAACGATGCCTACCGGACGCTCAGGGACCGCGCCGCCCGCGACTTCTACCTGCTCAAGCTGCACGGCCGGGACCTGACCCGGGAGGATTCCGGGACCAGAGAGGACCTTCCCCTCGCCTTCCTCGAGGAGGTGATGGAGCTGCGGGAGGCGCTCGACGCCCACCGCGGGGCCGGCGCCCTCGAGCCGGCGCGGGCCATGGCCGGCGACGTCGGCCGCCGGCGGTCGGCTTCGCTGGCGGAGGCCGAGACCGCGCTGCGCCAGCTCCTGGCCGGAGGGGCCGGACCATCCGCGCTCGAGGCCGCCGGGCACGCCCTGGCCCGGGTGCGCTACTTCACGCGCTTCCTCGAGGAGGTGGAGGCGATGGAGGAGGCGCTCGGGCCATGACCCGCGGCCTGCTCCAGATCCACGACCCGCTCCGGCCGAAGGGCCCGGCGGTGGGCATCGACCTGGGCACGACCAACTCTCTGGTCGCCGCGGTGCTCAGGGGGAAGCCGGTCTGCATCCCGGTGGACGACGCCGGCGGCGTGCTGCTCCCCTCGGTGGTGCACTACGCCGAGGACGGCAGCGTGGTGGTGGGCGCCCCGGCCCGGGCGCGGGCGGCGGAGTTCCCCACCACCACCCTCGCCTCGGCGAAGCGCTTCATGGGGAAGGGCAAGGCCGACGCCGAGACCAGGAAGCTCGGGGCCTATCGCTTCGCCGAGGGCGCCGGCGACGTCGTCCGCTTCGAGGTCGCCGGCGGCGCGCCGGTGACGCCGATCGAGGTCTCGGCGGAGATCCTCCGGACGCTGAAGCGGCGGGCCGAGGCACACTTCTCCGCCCGGGTGGAGCAGGCGGTGATCACCGTCCCCGCCTACTTCGACGATGCCCAGCGCCAGGCGACCCGCGATGCGGGCCGGCTCGCCGGCCTGGAGGTCCTTCGCCTCCTCAACGAGCCCACCGCGGCCGCGCTGGCCTACGGGCTGGACAAGGGGAGCCAGGGGACGTTCGCCGTCTACGACCTGGGCGGCGGCACCTTCGACGTGAGCATCCTCCAGCTGGTGGAGGGCGTCTTCCAGGTGAGGTCGACGGGCGGCGACTCGGCCCTGGGCGGGGACGACTTCGACCGCGCCATCGCCGAGCAGGTGCTGGAGGCGCGCGGCCTGGGGTCGCCCTCCCCGGCGCAGGTCACCCGACTCCTCGCCGCCGCCCGGGCGGCCAAGGAGGCGCTCACCGTGCACGACTCGACGGTCCTCGAGGTGGAGGGCCACCGCACCGAGCTCACCCGGGCCCAGGTGGAGGGATGGATCGCCCCGTGGATCCAGAAGACCGGCCCGGTGTGCCGGCGGGCGCTCCGGGACGCCGGGCTCTCGCGGGAGGAGCTGGACGGGGTGATCCTCGTCGGCGGAGCGACTCGCGTCCCGGCGGTGCGCCGCTTCGTGGAGGAGCTCTTCGGCCGGGCCCCGCTGGCGGACATCGACCCGGACCAGGTGGTGGCCCTCGGCGCGGCGGTGCAGGCCGACCTGCTCACCAACGCCCAGCGGCAGGACGAGGTGCTGCTCCTGGACGTCATCCCCCTCTCGCTGGGCCTGGAGACGATGGGCGGGGTGGCGGAGAAGCTCATCCCCCGGAACACCACCATCCCGGCGGCCGCCTCCCAGGTGTTCACCACCTTCCAGGACGGCCAGACCGGGCTCGACATCCACGTCGTCCAGGGCGAGCGCGAGCTGGTGGCGGATTGCCGCTCGCTGGCGCGCTTCCGGCTCTCGGGCATCCCGCCCCTGGCCGCCGGGATGGCCCGGGTGGAGGTGCGCTTCGAGGTGAACGCCGACGGCCTCCTCTCGGTGAGCGCGCGCGAGCTCTCCACCGGGGTGGCCCAGTCCATCACCGTCAAGCCGACCCACGGGCTGACCGACGAGCAGGTGGAGCAGATGCTGCTCGACTCCATCGAGCACGCCGAGGAGGACCTGCAGGCCCGCCTGCTGGTCGAGCAGCGGGTGGAGGCGGAGCGCGTCCTGGCCGACGCCGCCAAGCAGCTGCACGAGAACGCCGACCTGGTCGAGCCTCCCGAGCGCACCGAGCTCGAGGCGGTGATGGCCGAGGTGAAGCGCCTGGCCGCGGGGACCGACGCCGATGCGCTCCGCGAGGCGATCCACCTCCTCGACGAGCTGGCCAAGCCGTTCCTGGAGCGGGTGATGAACCGGGCCATGAACCGGGCGCTGGCCGGGCACTCGGTGGAGCAGGTCTGATGCCCAAGGTGACGTTCAAGAGCCCCCTCGACGACACGTCCGTCGAGGTGGAGCCGGGAGCGTCGCTGCTCGAGGCGGCGGAGAAATGCGGGGCGCACGTGGGCCACTCGTGCGGGGGAGTCTGCGCCTGCTCGACCTGTCACCTCTGGGTGAGGCGGGGGCTGGAGAGCCTCTCCGAGCAGGAGGACGCCGAGATGGACCGCATCGACCAGGCCTTCGACGTCCGGCCCTTCTCCCGGCTCGGGTGCCAGGCCCGGGTGGACGGAGCCGACGTCGACGTGGAGATCACCGAGGAGTCGCTCAGCGCGTACCTCGACGAGAACCCGTTGCTCCGCCGCCAGCTCGAGGCGGAGGGGAAGTGGCCGCTGAGGGGGGCGCGCTAGAGGAGCGAGGCGAGGGGCTAGAGGTCGATGCCGCCGGCGATCTCGATTCGCTGGCCGTTGATCCAGGCCGTCTCGTCCGAGAGAAGGACGGCGACGGCGCCCCCGATGTCGTCGGGCTCCCCCACCCGCCCGAGCGCGGTGCGCGAGGCGACCATCTGCCGGTAGTCCTGGTTGTCGCGGATGAAGCCGCCGGCGAAATCGGTGGCGGTGGCGCCCGGCGCGATGGTGTTGACGGTGATGCGGCGAGGGCCGAGCTCAGCCGCCAGGTAGCGGGTGAGGACCTCGATGCCGCCCTTCATGGCGCCGTAGGCGGAGTTCCCGGGCCGGCTGAAGCGGGCGAGGCCGCTCGACAGGTTGAGGATCCGGCCGCCATCCGCGATGAGCGGGAGAAGCTTCTGGGTGAGGAAGTAGGTCCCCTTGAGGTGGACGTTGCAGAGGCCGTCGAACTCCGCCTCGGTCGTCTCGGCGAAAGGCTTCCTCACCCCGTGTCCGGCGTTGTTGATCAGGAAATCGAACCGGTCGCGCTTCCAGGTGTCGTGGAGGACCTTCTGCACGTCCCTGGCGAAGTCCTCGAACGTCGAGCTCCGGCCGACGTCGAGCTGGAGGGCGACCGACCGGACGCCGGCCTTGTGCGCCAGCTCGACCACCTTGTCGGCCTCGGCGCGGTTGGACTGGTAGGTGATGAGGCTGTGGACGCCCCGCCTGGCCAGCTGCAGCGCCATGCTCCGTCCCAGGCCGCGGCTTCCGCCGGTGATGACGACGATCTTCTCGCTCATGCCCCGTGTCTCCTTCCCTTCCGGCTGGACGCCGCGAACCTGTCACAAACTGAGCGGTCCCCTGTCCAAAGACAACAGGAGGCCGTCATGAACGAAGACCGCAACGTGCAGACCGTCCGAAAGTTCACGCGTACCTTCAAGAATCAGCACGACGTCGATGCCCTCCCAGCCCGCGCGGGCCTCTCCGCGGCGCCGGGAGCTGAGCTTCGACGAGGTGGCGGCGAACCTCGAGCAGGCGCGGCAGGTCGGAGCGTCACTCGAGCCAGTGGAGGAGGCGGCGCTGGTGGACGAGGTGAAGCTCCACTGCACGCACGCCGCGCCGGACCGGCAGCAGCTGCGCAGTGACCTCGGCCGCGCGAGCTGATCGCAGCTTCGAGGTGAGGACTCGACGAGCGCAGCAGTCGACCTGAGGCTGCGCCCGCTCCCCGTCTCGGACCGACAACGGACCCCAAACGGCCAAACCGGTCAGCCGCGACGCGGAAAGTGTTTCCCGTCTCGCTGAGGGTGCGCTACCCCTGCGTCATGCAGTCCGGGAGGTTGCTGCTCACGCTGGTCTTCTTCCAGCTGGAGACGCTGGGGTACCTCCTCGTGAACCGCCTCAGCGCACGACGGCCGAGCGTGCCGCTCCTCACGCCAGGGGACGGAGCGGTGCCCTTCTCCGCTCGGTCACTGTGGCTCTACTTGTCCTTCGTCCCCTACTGCTTCTTCGCGCTGCTCGACATCGAGCGCCTCCGGACGCTTCTTCGGCTCTTCGTCTGCATCGGGATCGACAGCGCCGTCTCCTACCGGTCCTTCCTGAAGTACCCCTCGGCCTATCCCCGGACGCCCGTCGCCGCCGATGGTCCCGAGCTCGCCCGTACCTGGGCCACCCTCCGCTCCGTCGACCGGCCCAGCAACACCTTCCCCAGTGTCCACGTGGGTCACGCGGCGCTCATCGCGCTGGTGCTGTCGCGACACCTGACGCCGGAGCGGGCCCGCCCGTACCTTCTCTGGGCAACACTGGTTTCCCTCTCGACGCTCACCACTCAGCAGCACTTCCTGGTCGACGTGACCGGTGGGCTGCTCGTCGCGGAGACCATCGTCGCGGACGTCTACCAGCCGTGGATCGATGGGCGACTCCGCTGGCGCGAGGCGATGCGCCGCCTCCGCGCGCTGTGTGCACGGCTCGACGCGATGGCCTGTTCGCCAGGTCTTCGGCTGCCCCCGGCCGAGGGGGCCTCACCCCTGCGTGGCCTGGTGGCCGAGATCGCGGAGGGCGCCGACCTCCGCGCGCTCTACCGTGCGACCACGGGGCGCCAGGTCCTGCTAGAGCACGCCCCGCTGCTGGCCGAGCGGCTGCGACGGAGCGGCCGGATCATCTCCTTGCTCACGCGGATCATGCCGGGGTGGCTGCAGTTCGTGCGGCTGTTCGAGCAGGCGAGCGGATCGATCTCTGACGGGAGCGCGGAGGAATACCTCGCCGGCATCGCGCCGGAGCTGCACCGGGCGGCGGCCCTTCTGGTCAACCCGTCGACCGCCCCGCTCAGCGGAGCAGACCCCACAGCAGGCTCCCGAGCAGCGGGATGACGAACGCCAGGAACGCCGGGACCCGCAGCCCGGCGGCTCCCGCCGCGGTGGGCCGTCTCAACAAGGCCAGCAGCCGCGGGCCGACGACCATCGCCCCGACCGCCACTGCGCCGCCGAAGAACGGATCGGGTCTCGAACGCTCGACGGCGACCGCCACGGCGAGGCTCGCCACATAGAAGCCCGCGCCCAGGCGGGCATGCGCACGGGGCGAGAGCGGGTCCGGGATGCCGGCCTCCTCGAGCCCGTG
>DASPUU010000076.1:0-3723 GCA_035622755.1 Myxococcaceae bacterium | reverse complement strand
GGCGCTCCGGTAGAGCTCCTGGCGGCGCGCCGGGTCGATGGACACGCGTGCCTCGTCGGTGAGCCGGTCCAGCTCGGCGTTGAGGTAGCCGAAGCCGTAGACCGTCTGCGCCTTGGAGTTGAGCAGGAAGTGGAGGAAGTTGTCCGGGTCCGGGTAGTCGGCGATCCACCCGGCGCGGAAGACGGGCAGGCGCCCGTCGTGCGCGCGGGACCAGAAGTCGCTCGACGCCAGCTCGACGTGCTGGAGCTCGACCAGACCAACGCTGACCAGCGGCCCGAAGAGCACCTGGTCCTCGGCCTCGGTCGGTCGGCCGGGGGGGTTGTAGAGGGTGATGCGGAGCACGGACACGCCGGCGTCGCGCAGGAGCGCCCGCGCCCGCGCCACGTCCGGGCGCGGCGGCGCCGGGAACACGCCCTCGAGGAGCCCGGGCGGCGTCAGGGCGTTGGCCACCGTGGCGCCGGGGTGAAACTGCTCGACCAGGGCGTTCAGGTCGAGCCCGGCCCGCACCGCCTGCCGCACCCGCCCGTCGTCGAAGGGCGCGGTGCGGACGTTGAAGCCGAGGAAGAAGCAGGACGGCTGGGTCCCGGCGATGACCGTCTGTCCCTCGAGCTGCGAGTCGCGCACGTGCTCGGCGTAGAGCCCGCTCACCACGTCCACCTCTCCGGCGCAGAGGCCGGCGATGGCCTCCGCCCGGTCGCGGAAGAACTGGAAGGAGAGGCGGTCGAGGAGGGGACGGTCCTGGCGGAAGTAGTGCGGATTGCGCTCGAGCACCACGCCACCCGAGTCCAGCCTCACCGCCCGGTACGGCCCGGCCCCGAGCAGCTGCCCGCCGCCGTTCCGGTAGGCGACCAGCGTCGCCGGGAGGGTGACCAGGTGCAGGAAGAAGGCCTTCGGCTCCTCGAGGCGGATCTCCAGGGTCAGGTCGTCGAGCACCTCGAAGCCGCTGACCTGCGGGGCCTGGCCGGAGAGGTAGGCCCGCGCTCCCTCCACCTCCTTGAAGATCCACTGGTCGGGGGAATCCACCGCCGGATCGAGAACGCGCTCGAAGTGCCGCTTCACCTCGGCGGCGCGGAGCGGCGTTCCATCGTGGAAGGCGAGCCGCGGCCGGAGGAAGAAGCGGTAACACTTCGCGCCCGGAACCGACTCCCAGCGCTCGGCCAGGTCGGGGAGCACCACCCCGTCCTCCTGCCGGCAGAGGCCGGCATACATCCCGGCGGTGATCTCGATGAGCTGGTTGTCCAGGGTGAAGAGCGGATCGAGCGAGCGGGTGGACTCGAACATGTCCACCTGGTGGATGCCCACCGACAGCGTTCCGCCCCGGCGGGCCTCGGGGAGGCGAAAGCGGAACACCTCCGCCTCCAGGCCGGAGGCCTCCCGCGAAAGCTGGTCCACGGTGCGAGAAAGGCCGTCACCGATGCGGATCACGGTGCGGGCGTCCTCGCTGACCTGGGCCACCTCGGCGCCGATGGCCTCGTCGCCGCGGGTGAGGACGTCGTGGGCATGGCGGATGTCGTCGATGGCCGCGGTGAGCCGCTGCACGGCGCCGGAGAGCTCCCGCCCGGTGTGCGCCTGGCCCTGCGCCTTGGCCGAGGCGCCCTGGGCGAGCCGCGCCATCTCCTGGGTCTGGCGCACCAGCTCCCGGCCGGCGGTGGCCTGCTCCGCCGCGGCCTGGGTGACGTCCACCACCCGCTGGGCGACCCGCTCGCTGGCCTCGACCACGTGCGCTCCCTGCTTCTCCAGCTGGGCGGTCTCGGCCACCGTCGACTCCACCGCGGAGAAGGTGCGCTTGGTGATGGTGCGGATCTCCTTCAGCGCGCTGGCCGCCCGGTCCCCGAGCGCCACGCCGGCGCTGGCCTGCGCCCGGACGTCCTTGACGTAGGTCACCGCGGAGTCCACCTCGCCGCGGATCTGCTCGGCCATGGAGGCGATCTCCCGCGTGCTCCGCGCGGTGCGTTCCGACAGCCCGCGGACCTCCTCGGCCACCACCCCGAAGGCCCGTCCGTTCTCCCCCGCCTGGGCGGCGATGATGCCGGCGTTGAGGGCGAGGAGGTTGGTCTGGTCGGCCACGTCCTGGATGACCTCCACGATGCGCCGGATCTCCATCGAGCGATTGCCGAGCGAGTCGACGATCTCCGCCGCCTTGCGCACCGTCTCCTCCACCCGGTACATCCCCTTGACCGAATCGTTGACCAGGGCCTCGCCGCGCTCGGCGGTGGCGGTCACCTCCCGGGCCAGGTCCCCGGTCTCGTTGGCCCGCCGCCGGACGGCATCGATGCCGCCCTCCACCGCGGAGACGAACGCCGCCGCCTCGCCGGCGAACCGGGCGAGCGCATCGCCGCCGGCGGCCACCGCCGAGAGCCCCTCGCTCATCACCTGCACCCGCTCGGTCGTCCGGTGGGCGAAGCTGTCCAGCGTCCCGAGCGCGCTGGCCACCTGCTCGATGCGCTCGGTCATCTCGGTCAGGGACCGCGTCGTCTCCTCGGCGAAGGCTTCCAGCTGACCCACCCGGCGTCCGGCGGCCTCCAGGCTCCGGCTCATGCCTTCCACCGAGCCCAGGCTCCGCTCCACCGCCGCGCCCTGGCTGCGGGCCGCCGCGAGCAGCGTGCGCGCCTGGCTTCCCACGTCACGGCACGTCCGGTAGACGTTGCCGGTGACCCGCTGGACCTGGAACAGGGCCCGGCGCAGCGAGAGGATGAGCCGGCGGAGGTCCTCCTGGCGTTCCCCGGCGACGTGGCCGGTGAGATCCCCCTGCGCCAGCTGGCTGATGAGCGCCCCGCGCTTGGCCGAGCTCCTGGACAGCCAGCGGTACCAGGTGAACCAGGCCGAGCCGGTGAAAGTGAGCACCGACACGACCAGCAGCGCCAGCCACCTGCCGAGCGGAAAAGCTTGCCCGGCCTGGAGCGAGAGGACCAGGCCGCTCGCCGCTGCCGAGACCAGACCGCCGACGACGCCGAAGACGAAGAGGAAGCGCTTGCCGAACAAGGGAAGGGAGAGAAGTGTACCTCGCCTGCCCGCGCCGGCCCCGGCTGTGGTCCACTGTCGCGGCGTGCCCAAGCTCGGCGTCCTGCTCGCCCCGGCGCTGCTCCTCGCCGTCCCGGGGAAAATGTCCTACCTGTTCTCACTCGAGGGGCTTCCCGCGGGCCAGGTGACCCTGGAGCGGAGCGCCGATGGTAGGTCCTTCACCTACCGGAGCGAGCACGTCTTCGGGCGGGGTCCGGCCCTGCGACGGGTGGAGACGCGCACCCTGAAGCTGGACGCGGCCGGACGGGTGGCCGGCGGCACCGCCACCCCGGTCTCGCTCTGGCTCTGGACCCGGCCCGAGCCGGGCTGCCTCGAGGTCGTCGAGGAGCGCACCGGGCGCACCGGCCAGGCCTGCGCCACCGAGGTCAGCCGCGAGGAGCTGGAGGGCATCGCGCTCGAGCAGCCCTTCCACGCCGTCTACCGGGACGGGGTGCTCGAGACGCTCGACCTGGGCGGGGCCCGCTTCGCCCGGGTGCGGGGCCCTCCCACCGTGGACGGCGCCGCCGGTCTGTGGGCCAAGGGCCTCGCCCTCCCCGGCGGCGGCGGAGAGCTGGTGTTCGACCCTGGCCGGGAGCTGCCCCGCCAGCCGTCGGCGCCCTCGGCGCGGGGTCGGGCCTGGGCGGACCGCCTGCTCCGCGAGTTCGGCCCCGCCGCGGAGGGCGAGCGCTGCCTCGAGGCCTCGGAGCGTCTCCTGCACTACCT
>DASPUU010000075.1:0-4191 GCA_035622755.1 Myxococcaceae bacterium | reverse complement strand
AGGGGGCGCGGAGACCGGCGCAGCCGACGGCACGCCACCGAGTAGGGCCCCGACGGAGACCGGGGAACGGTCTCGTCGCAGCGCCCCTCCCGTGCGTGCCGCGCCCTCCGCCCCTCCAAGTCCGTCACGCGAACGGGCGTGGTCCGACGCCCCACCCTCGGTCGCGGCCGGAGGGTACTCAGGTCACCTGATTCCCCCGAGCGGTCGAAAGCCTCAGTCGTTCAACGGGTTGAGTCGAAAACGGCCGAATCAGGGGACCTGATTCGGCCGAATTCCAGAAAGCCCCGTCGTTCTCATTGCTTAGCTCGAAAATACGAAATCAGGGGACCTGATCAGGCTCCGGCCCCGACCCGACCCGGGGGCCGCTCCCCCTGCGCCCGCGAATGCAACGCCGGCCTCAGTGCCGTCCGAGCTCGGCTGCGGCGTCGGCGAGCGTCGTGCAGGTGAAATCGCGCGCGAGCCAGGTGAGCACCTCTGCCAGGCGCTGCTCCTTGCGCTCCTTCGGAATGGACAGGTCCCGCTGCGCCCGCACCAGAGCTGCCGGGACGCCGTCGGCGGCGTCGAGGAGGTCCACGGCGTGGAGCTCCACGGAGAGAAACTCCTCCCGGGCGAGCGCACCGTAGGCCCGCCGGACGAGCGCCCAGGGCGCTGCGGTCAGCAGAGTGCCGATGAAGGGGAGTCGCATCACCGGCGTCACCGCCATGGGCAGCTCGAGGAGTGCGGCGTCGCCGCGGCGGTAAGGCGCCGCCGGATCCGGCCGGTAGGGACAGCGCGGGGCGAGGAGCACCGACGGGCTGTCCAGGACCGAGGCCGACCGCCGGCCGGCCACGGCCATCGCCCCGAGGACGAGTGCCTTGGTCAGGTAGTAGGGCGCCGCCGGAAAGACGGAGGCGTCGTAGCGGTACCCTCGCCGGAGGAGGGCGCGGAGAATGGGGCCCGAGAGCGTGTACCCCGGGCTCCGGAAGCCCACCGGCCGGCTCGCCGCCACCGCGGCCAGCGCCTCCTCGGCGCGCTCCAGCTCCTGAACCACCACCTCCTCCTCGGCACGGGCGAGCGCGTAGGGGTGGGTGTGGCTGTGGCTGGCCAGCTCGTTTCCGGCGCGCGCCGCCGCCCGGAGCGATTCCGTGCCCGGGCCGCCCACGTCCTCTCCGACGACGAAGAACGTCGCCGGCAGGCCGAGCCGACCGAAGAGCGCCAGGAACCGGGGCAGGCCGAGCTCGAGGTGAAGCGAGCTCGCCCGGGCGTCAAGGGCCGACTCCGCGAGCCCGTGGATGCGCGCGTAGTGCACGAGCCCGTCGAGGTCGACGGAGACGGCGGCGCGCCTCACGCCCTGCCCTTGAGCCGGATGACCCAGACCAGCTTGGCCACGTTCTTCAGTACGTTCGGGACCCGCTTGAGGAGGTTCACCGAGGGCTTTCGCTTCTCGCGGAGCTCGATGGGGATCTCCAGCACGTGGAGGCCGGCCCGCCAGGCCCGGATGACCAGCTCGCTGGCGAACACGTCCCGGTCCACCACGCAGGCGGTGACCACCGGCAGGAGACGCTCCCGGCGGAACGCCTTGAGCCCGTGGGTGTCCGTGCCCTGGAAGCCGAGCAGCAGCCGGAGGAGCCCGTTGTGGACCCGCGTCGCCAGCCGGCGCACCCAGGGCCGGCGGTCCACCGCCCCCTTGGCCGCCTTGCTCCCCACCACCATGTCCACCGCCGGGTCGCGCAGCTGCTCCAGCGCCGTGTCGTAGAAGCGCAGGTCCCCGAGGTCGATCTCGTCGGCGAACACGACCTCTCCGGTCGCCTCGAGGATTCCCGCCTTGAGCGCCGCCCCGTAGTTGGGGGTGGCCACGTGGAGCGACCGCAGCCGCGGGTCGCCGGCCGAGAGGCGGGCGAGGATGGCCGGCGTCTCGTCACGCGACCCGTTCTCCGCCAGCACCATCTCCCAGGAGAGACCGCGCGCGTCCAGGCCACGGGCCAGCTCCGACACCGCCGAGGCGACGATGCCCGCTTCGTTGTAGACGGGGATGACGATGCTCAGCTGCGGCGCACGGGCCATGGGGTGAAAAAGGAGCGTGGGGACCTACCACGCGAGGCCGCGTCCGGGCGAGCAGTGTCCGCTCCGGCGAGCCGAGGCCGGCGCATCCTCGCCCCGGGGGCTCCTCAGCCCGGGGGCGGGTTGAGGCGTTCGGCGCAGGCGCGCCCGGCGAGCAGCGCATCCTCCATGGAGGAGTATTCCCACCGCCCGTAACGACCGGCGGTGTGAATCCCCACCCCCTCGAGGAAATCGACGACCTCCTTCTTCGCCGGGCCGTAGGCGTCGTCGTAGAGCACGTAGGCGTGCGGGATCTCCACTGCCTCGGCGAAGAGCACGTCTTCCCGGGCGTGGATCATCTGCGAGCGCAGGAGGTCCTCCGCCGCGGCTGCTTCACAGGCCGCCCGGGTCCGCTCGCCGTGGTGGCTGTACTCGACGTAGAAGGAGCAGCTCCCGGCGGGAGCGAGCGGCGGATGAACCGCCGAGGGCGACCCGATGCGATAGCTCTGAAACTCGGGCTCGGGCAGGTAGACCCAGTGCCAGGGCTGGCGGTTCCGCCCGCGGACCCCGACGCGGACGTAGGTGACGGTGGTCGCTCGAAGGCGAGCGGCGGCCGCCCGGACCGCATCCGGGACCCCGGCCGTCCCTCGAGCCAGGAGCGCCACCAGCTCGGTGAGGGCGATGGTGGAGACCAGGGCAGCGAAGCGCTGGGTCTGACCGGAGTCGAGGGTCACGGTCCTCCCTCGCCAGTCGATGGCCGTGGGCGCGGTCCGCAGGCGGATCTCGCCGCCTCTCGCCCGTGCCGCCAGGGCGCGCGGAAGCGCCTCGATGCCGCCGGAGCGAGGGTAGACGAAGGTGGCGTTGTAACCGAGCTGGTCGCCGCCCAGGCCGAGCGCCCCCTCGATGACCTCGCGCAGGCTGGGCTTGGGGACGAAGCGGCCGCACCACGCCGCCGAGAGCCGGGAGGGAGGGACGGTCCACAGCTTGGTGTTGTAGGGCACCATGAAGTTGCGGGCGAAGCCGGTCCCCAGGTGCCGGAGGATGAACTCCTCGAAGTTGCGCGGCTCGCGGCTGCGCAGCTCGCGGCCGGCTTCTCCGAGCGTCGCCTCGACGAAGCCGAGCAGGTTCTCCGCCACCACCTCGGGGGGAAGCCCGTGCGTGTTCACCTGGTACGGGAAACGGGTGAACACTCCGTGCGAGAAGACCGCCGCCCGCCGCGCGATGGTCACCAGCGCTCCGGGCAGCCACTGGCCGGTGACCAGCGCCACCATTTCCGGATCTCGCAGGTGAAGCCAGTGCCCGGTGGGGTCGAAGTGAAATCCGCCGTGGATGACGTCGGTCCGGGTGAGACCGCCGGTGCGCTCCTCGCGTTCGACGAGCAACCAGGGCCGCTGGAGGAAGACGGCCGTGGAGAGGCCGGCCAGACCGCCGCCGAGGATGACCACCGGATCCATCGCGTGCCGCCTGCCTAGCATGCTCCGGCTGCGGCTTGGGTTCTGCTAGCCTCGCCGCTCTCCCCATGAGAGTGACGTGCCCGTCCTGCCAGGCGACGTACAACCTCGACGAGCGGCGGATCCCGCCCGCCGGCGCGAAGCTCAAGTGTACGCGGTGCCAGAACGTCTTCCCGGTCGGCGCCGGAGGCGCGGCCGACGCCGAACCGCAGACACCCGCGGCCGGCTCCCCTCGCGGCCAGGGCGCGGTCCCCCTGCCCGGAGTCGGCCCCGGCCCGGTGCCGGGCGCCGCGCCCGGCGGGTCGCGGGCCATGGCCGTTCCCCCGGAGTCGACGACCACCGGGGTGATTCCCCTGCCCTCGCTCGGGCTTGGCGGTCCCGAGCCGTCGCTGCCGCGCCTCACCCCGCAGCCCCCGGCGGCCAGCGGCGACGCGCACACGTCACTGACCACCGGGGTCATCCCTTTGCCCCCGCTCACCACACCGCTCCCCGGTCCGGCGCCCGGACCGCCGGCGGCGAGGCCGAGGACCTCCGAGCGGGTGGGATCTCCCGCCCCGGCTGCCTCGAGCGTGCCGCTCCCCGCGCCGCCCGGGGCCGCGTTCCGGCCCACCGCGGCCCCGCCGGGCGCGGCTCCGCCCGCCGTCTCCCCACCCCCGCTCCCCCGCCCCCCGCCCCTGGCAACCGCTCCGCCTCCGGCGCCCTCGCAGCTGGACGAGGAGCT
>DASPUU010000074.1:0-11804 GCA_035622755.1 Myxococcaceae bacterium | reverse complement strand
CACGCCCGTTCGCGTGACGGACTTGGAGGGGCGGAGGGCGCGGCACGCACGGGAGGGGCGCTGCGACGAGACCGTTCCCCGGTCTCCGTCGGGGCCCTACTCGGTGGCGTGCCGTCGGCTGCGCCGGTCTCCGCGCCCCCTGTGCTAATGGACCCGGCGTGCTCGAGAACCTCTCCGACGAGCTGAAGCACTCGCTCCGCGCCTGGACCGACAGCCTGGCCGGAGAGGAGAGGGCCAAGGCGCTGGCCGCGCTCAACCGGCCGAGCAACGAGTTTGGCGTCGACCGCTTCGGCTTCAACGTCGACTACCTCCTGGCGGTGATGGCCCCCTTCATCTGGCTCTACAAGAACTACTTCCGCGTGGAGACGCACGGCATCGAGAAGGTCCCCCGGGGCCGCGTCCTCCTCGTCTCCAACCACGGCGGACAGATTCCCATCGACGGGGCGATGATCGGCGTGGCCATGCTGCTCGAGGCCAACCCGCCGCGCGCGGTGCGCAGCATGACCGAGAAGTGGGCGGCCACGCTTCCCTACATCTCGACCATCTTCGCCCGCAGCGGGCAGATCGTCGGAACGCCGGAGAACTGCCGGAGGCTGCTCGAGGACGACGAGGCGGTGATGGTCTTCCCGGAGGGCGTGCGGGGGATCAGCAAGCTCTGGCCCCAGCGCTACCAGCTCCAGGACTTCGGGCTGGGCTTCATGCGGCTGGCCCTGGACACCAACTCGCCCGTCGTCCCCATCGGCGTCATCGGGGCCGAGGAGCAGGCCCCGGCGGTGCTCAACCTCAAGCCGCTGGGCAGGCTGATCGGATTCCCCGCGCTTCCGGTCACGGTGACCCCTCTCCCCTTGCCCACCAAGTACCGCATCTACTTCGGCGACCCGCTCACCTTCACCGGCCGCCCCGACGACGAGGACGTCGAGCTGGACAAGAAGGTGCGCGTGGTGAAGTCGGCCATCCAGGCGCTTCTCCAGCAGGGTCTGGAGGAGCGGAAGAACGTGTTCTGGTGAGCGCCGAGCGAAAGAGAGACCGGCCGGTGGTGCTGGTCACCGGGATCAGCGGCAACCTGGGTCGCACCCTGACCAAGCTCCTTCATCGCCGGGAGCCGATCGTCGGGATCGACCGGCGCCCGTTCGTCGGTGCCCCCAAGGACGTCGAGGTCTTCCAGATCGACCTCCGCAAGAAGAAGGCGGAGGACGCCTTCCGCCGCTACCCGGTGAAGGCGGTCATCCACATGGGCATCATGCACGACCCGCGCATGAGCCAGGAGGAGCACCACTCCTTCAACGTGGTGGGCACCACCCGCATCCTCGACGCCTGCGCGCGTCACGGCGTCAAGAAGGTGGTGGTGCTCAGCTCGGCCAACGTCTACGGCCCGTCGCCGGACAACTCCAACTTCCTCACCGAGGACGCGCCGCTGATGGCCGCCTCGCGCTTCTCCGGAGTGCGCGACCTGATCGAGGTGGACATGCTGGCGCACGGCTTCTTCTGGCGCCACCCCGAGCTGGAGACGGTCATCCTGCGGCCGGTGCACATCGTCGGGCCGACCATCCGCAACGCGCCGTCGAACTACCTCCGGCTCAAGCACCCCTGGGTCCTGGCCGGGTTCGATCCCATGGTGCAGCTCGTCCACCAGGAGGACGCCGCCCGGGCCATGGTGGAGGCGCTCGCTCCCGGGCTGCGCGGCGTCTACAACGTGGTCGGCCCGGGCGAGGTTCCGCTCTCCGCCGTCTTCCGCGAGCTCGGCCGGGCGCCCATCCCGGTCCCCCACGTGGTCGCGCGTCCACTGCTCTCGGTGCTCTTTCGCTACCGGCTGGCCGGCTTTCCGCCCCCGGAGCTGGACCACATCCAGTTTCTCTGCAACGTGGACGGCAGCGCCTGGGTACGCGACGTCCACTGGTCGCCGCGCTACTCGATGCGGGAAACCATCCGGAGCGTCGAGGGGGAGATGGCCCTGGCGCCACAGCCGCAGCTGCCCGCCCAGGCCTGACACCGGTGTCGCGGTTTTGCCGCGAGGTGCCTGTTCACAGTGCGTGAACTACGAGGGCAAGCCCCCGTTTCTCATCGCCTTTCCGTGTCGACCGATGCTCCGGCATCCCGTTTGCGTGGTGGCCGGACGGGAAAGCTCTGTTCAGGACGTCCCATGGGGGGACGCCCGACGCCCACCGCTTCGGCCGGCCCCGAGGCGGTGGGCGTTTCTTTTTTCAATGCGCCGGGGCGAGCTCCGGGAAGGGTCCCCCGGCGAGGGAGACCAGGTACCAGCTCGTGCCCATGACCTGCCAGTTCGCCTGCACCTCGGCGCTCACCTCGCTCACCGAGGGCAGCTTCACCCAGCGCATGCGGCTCAGGACCATGGCCTTCTGGCCGTCGGAGCCCATCTGCACGTCGATGACTTCCATGTCGGTGATGGTCAGGTCGTTGGCCTCCTTGCGCCGGGCGGCGAGAAAGGCCGAGCGCCGCGCCGGCGCCACCAGCGCCGCCGCCCCGCCGTAGTCCTGGAAGCGGAGGCTCTTCTCGAAGTCCTCGCTCGACGAGCGGAGCTGATCCGGACCGGGTCCGAAGATCCCGTGGCTGCAGGACGCCGCGAGCGCAAGGGAGAGAACGCCGGTGGACAATAGGAGGGTTCGGGTGCGAGAGGCGCTCACGGGTGAGCGTTGACCCTACCATTGCCCCCCGCACGCGGATGCCCTCCGGCCGCGGCGGCCGCCAGTCCCTTCCGTGTTAGCGTCGCCAGGGGTATCCGATGGCCAAGTCCCTGGTGGAGCGGTACGAGGAGATCCTCGCCCAGGACCCCACCTCGCACCTCTTCGTCGAGCTGGCGAACTCCCTGGTCGAGCAGGGCGACAACGCACGCGCGCTCGCCGTCTGCCAGCAGGGAGTGCTGCACAACCAGAGCAGCGTCGCCGGCCGGGTGGTGTGGGGAAAGGCGCTGATCAACCTCGGCCGCCCGGCCGAGGCGATGGAGCAGTTCGACCGCGCGGTGGCCGTCAACCGCGACGACCCCTACGCCTACCACCTCATCTGCGAGGTGCTGCTCTCCAAGGGCCTCTACCGCTCGGCGCTGCCGCTCCTGCGCAAGGCCTCGGTGCTGGCGCCCGACGACGACGAGCTCAAGAGCTGGCTGGAGCAAACCCAAGGGGCGCTGGCCGGGGGGCCGCCGCCGGTGGTGCGCCCGTCCACGCGCAGCCTGGCCGAGACGATGGAGCGCACCGACCCCGGGCGTCCCCTCCCGGTGCTCACCGCCGCCCTTCCCACCGCGGCCGCCACGCCGCCCCCGGTGCTCACCCCGGTTCCCCCCCGCGATGGCCCGCCGCCGGAGATCCCGGCCGTGGCCGCGGTTCCGCCGCGGGCATCTCCCTCCGGGCTCTCGCCCGTGCTCGCCTCGCGCACCAACCTCGGCTCCCCCTCGCCGACCAACACCCGCGACATCATCCCCGTGCCGCTCTTCCGCGACGGCGCGGCGACCGAGTCCGGTACGGCGGTCGAGAGCGAGGGCGGTGGAGGCGTGCTGGCCGACATCCCCGAGCTCTCCGAGGCCTCCACCGTGCCGGCGCTGCCCCGGGCCGGGCTCTCCACCCAGGCCACCGAGGCCATCGCCAAGGAGTTCGAGCAGCGGCTCCGCGCCAAGGTGGAGGAGGCGCACCGGAGAAAGAGCTTCCTCCAGGCGCACTGGGCCAAGCTCGGCCTGGCGCTGGTGGTGCTGGCGGCCCTGGCCGCCGGAACGTGGGCCTACCGCCACACGCGGGCGGTCAACCAGGGGCGCGACCTGAGAGACGCGCTCGCCTCGGCCCGCAAGTCCTTCTCGCTGGACACCGCCGCCGGATACCGCCAGGGGCTGGATTCGCTCCGCCAGGCGGTGTCCATGGACGCGAGCAGCGAGGAGGCGTGGGCGCTCACCGCGCTCGGGCACGCGCGCCTCTTCGCCGAGCACGGGGGCGCGGCCGAGGACCGGTCCGCGGCCGAGGCGGCGCTCGCCCATCCCGGCGTGGCGGAGAGGGTCCCCGGGGCGGCGCTCGTCGCCCGCTGGCTCCTGGCCGACGCGCCGGGTCGCGCGGGCCAGAAGGCATCCGTCGTCGGAAGCTCGCTCGACCTCACCGACGTCCACGAGCTCGCCGGCCGCATCCTGCTCGCCGCCGGGGATGCCAAGACCGCCGTGCTGCGCTTCAAGCGCGCCCTCGAGCTGCAGGGAGCCAACGTCCGCGCGCTGGTGGCCCTGGCCGACTACTACCGGGAGGCGGGCGACGACCAGAATGCGCTCGGCTTCTACGCCACGGCCGGGCAGGCCTCTCCCACCCATCCGGGCCGGGTGCTCGGCGAGGCGGAGAGCCAGCTGGCGCTGGGACAGGAGACGCCGGCCACGGTGCAGGCGGTGGAGAAGCTCCCCGCGCCGGGCGATGCCCTCACCCCACCGGAAAAGGCGCGGCGCAGCCTGGTGCTCGGCCGGCTCCTCTCGGCCACCGGAGCCCACGCGCTGGCCGTCCAGACGCTCCAGGAGGGCAGCAAGGCCTTCCCCGACCGCTCCTTCGATTTCCAGCTGGCGCTCGGTTACGCGCTCCGCGGGAGCGGAGACATGCCCGCCGCCCAGGCCGCCTTCGAGGCCGCGGCGGCGGCCCGCCCGAAGAGCGACGAGGCGCGCGAGGGGCTGGCCCGGGTCCTGCTGGCGCGCGACCGGGAGCGTGAGGTGCTCCAGCGCTTCGCCGCGGACGAGGGCCGGAAGATGGCGCTGGTCCGGGGCGAGGCCGCCGTGCGCCTCAAGGACTGGAAGCGGGCCCGCGCCGAGCTCGCCCGCACCCAGGTCGCCGGCCGGGTGCCGGTGGAGGCGGTGGCCCTGCTCGCCCTGGCCGACGCCGCCGAGGGTGAGGCGGACAAGGCGGTGAGCCTGCTCGAGCGAACGCAGGCCTCCTCCAAGCGGCCACGCACCGAGGTCAGCGTGGCGCTGGGGAAGATCAACTGGCAGCGCGGGGTCATCGACCAGGCCCGGGCGCAGTTCGAGCAGGCGATGAAGGACCCGCGCGACTGGGAGGGGGCCTGCGCGCTGGGCCGGCTCCTGCTCTCCAAGGGGGCGCCGGAGAAGGCCCTCGAGCCGCTCAGCGTGTCCGTCCAGCGCAACGGCAGCCACGGCGAGTCAAGACACGCCTTCAGCCGTGCGCTCCTGTCCCTGGGGCGGGGAGAGGAGGGGCTGCGCCAGGCCGAGGCCTGGCTCCAGGACAACCCGTCCTCCGCCGCCGCCTCCCGCGACGTGGCCTTCGCCGAGGCCCAGCTCGGCCGGCTGAAGGAGGCCGAGGGCCATCTGGCCAAGGCGCTCCAGCGCGAGGCTTCCGACGTCGACGCGCAGCGCCTCCGGGCGCAGCTCCTCTTCGCCAAGGGCGACGTCCGGGGCGGGATGCAGGCCCTGGAGAAGGCCAATCATCTCAATCCCAAGGACTCGGAGACGTTCTGCGCCATCGGCCGCGGATTCCTCCGCCAGCTCAACGCCGCCCAGGCCACCCGCGCCTATCAGGCGGCGGTGCGCGAGGACCCGGACAGCGTCTGCGGCCGGGTGGGGCTCTGGGCGGTGAAGCCGGCCGGCGCGCCGCCCAAGGCCCGCGCCCTGCTCCAGTCGCTCGCCGCCCAGGCGCCGCGCGTCTGGGACCGGTCCGCCGCCTCGGCCACCCTGGCCCGGGCGCTGCTCGCGGCCGGCGCGGCCAAGGAAGCGCGACACGCGGCGGAGCAGGCGGCCACCACCGCGCCGCTCCTGGCCGATGGCCACGCCAGCCTGGGCGCGGTGCTCCGCCGCCAGAAGGAGGACGCCCGGGCCCGCGACGAGCTCGCCCGGGCGGTGCAGCTCGATCCGGGTGACGCCTCCTTCCGGCTCGCCCTCGCCGACGCCCTGGCCACCGGCTCGGATGCAGACCTGGCCCGGGCGCTCTCGGAGTACCAGACCTTCCTCCGGCTCGCGCCGCGGGCTCCGGAGGCGGCCCGGGTGAAGAAGGTCCTCCCCACGCTGAAGAAGAAGACCACGGGCGGCAAGTGAGCGTGGACGGACCCGAGCCGCCCTCGCTCACGCGCCTCGTCTTGGGCAACGCGCTCACCCTGGCCGCCGGCTACCTCGCGCTCGGGCTGATGGTGGAGACGCTCCGCCGCTTCTATCCGGCGCGCGCCGTGCTCACCGTCTCCTTCGCCCTGGATGCGCTGCCCGCCCGGGTGCTGACGCTCTTCGGCCTGCTCGAGCCCCTGCGGGACGCCTACCTCGGCGGCCGCCTCACCGAAGCCGGCCTGCGCGCCGTCTTCGGCTGCACGGCCCTGGGGGTGATCTTCCTCCTCGCGCTCGTCCTCGGGGCGGTCACCGCCGGGGTCCGGCGCTGCTTCCAGCACGGCGACGCGCCGGTCCCCTAGCGTCCCATCAGGTCGCGGCCAGCCGCGCCCCGAGGCAGATCTCCACCACCTTCGGGCCGAAGCGCTCCCACTGGGTCGGGCCGGTGCCCTTCACCGCCAGGAAGGCCTCCCGGCTGGCCGGCAGCGCGGTGGCCAGGGCGCGCAGCGTCTTGTCGTTGAAGAGGATGAAGGGCGGGACCTCCAGGTCGCGCGACAGCTCGCGGCGGAAGCGGCGGAGCTCGAGCGCGGCGCGCTCGCTGAACTGGCCCTCCGGGCCGGCGAGGCCAGCCTTGTACACGCTGGTCGGCTCGGCCCTCTTCGGGAGCGAGGCGGGCGTCCGGGTGCGCCTCCCCTGGCACACGTCACACCCCCGGCAGGACGCCTCGACCTCGGTCTCCCCGAAGTAGCGCAGGATGAAGCTGCGGCGGCAGCGCCGGGCGTAGGCGTAATCCGTCATGCGCTTGAGGAGCAGGAGCGCCCTTTGCTCCTGTGCGCGCACGCGCTCGAGCGAGAGGTCGAGGACCTGGAAGGGAACGCGGCGCAGAGGCCTGAGGCTCCGCCCGGCGAAGGGACGGCGAACCTCCAGGAGCCGCGCCTTCTCCAGCGCCGCCAGCGCCCGGCGCGCGGCGTCCGGGGTGAGCCCGGCCCGGTCGGCGAGCACGGGCAGGCGGGCGCTGACCGTCGAGCCGCCGCCGGCCATCTCCCGGACCACCTCGAGCAGCGCCCGACCCGTTCGGCTCGATTGGGCCGGCGGGGGCGCCTCGCGCAGGCGGAGGCTCCACTTCCCTGCGCTCGGGTCGCGTCGCTCGAGCAGGCCCTCCCGCTCGAGGATGCGCAGCGCCGCCGAGACCTCGAACTCGCTCGCGCCGACCGCATCGGCCAGGGGCTGGATCCCGCGCTCGTAGTCCCCGGCCGCCACCAGCGCGTTCCACACGTCGGCCACCACCGCCTCGGAGGGATGGTTGCCCTCGATCATCCGTTCCTGGGTGTAGACGTCCGCGTGGTTGAAGAGGAGCACTGCCTCGGCCGCTGCCCCGTCGCGGCCGGCCCGGCCGATCTCCTGGTAGTAGGCCTCCACCGCGCGGGGGATGTGGGCGTGGATGACGAAGCGGATGTCCGCCTTGTCGATGCCCATCCCGAAGGCGTTGGTGGCGATGGCCACCGCCTCCTTCGAGGACATGAAGCGCTCCTGGGCGCGCCGCCGGTCCGCCTCCTCCATCCCCGCGTGGTAGAGGACCGGCTCGTGGCCGCGGAGCCGCAGCGCCGAGTGCATCGACTCGGCCGCCTTGCGAGTGGCGCAGTAGACGAGGCCGGAGCCGCCCTGCGCCACCCGGGCGGCCACCGCGGCGCGCTTGTCGTCGTCGCCGCTCACCGGACAGACCTCGAGGAAGAGGTTGGGCCGGTCGAACCCGGCCACGAACACGGCCGGGTCCTTGAGCAGGAGCGAACGGACGACGTCCTCGCGAACCTCGGGCGTGGCGGTGGCGGTGAGGGCCACCGTGCGCGCCGGCCGCAGCATCTTGCGCACCTGGCCGAGCTGGGCGTAGTCGGGCCGGAAGTCGTGCCCCCACTGGCTGATGCAGTGGGCCTCGTCCACGGCGAAGAGCGCCACGCCCAGGCCCTTGAGCGCCTCGAGGAAGGCCGCGCTCCGGAACCTCTCCGGAGCGACGTAGACCAGCCGGTAGGCCCCTTCCCGCAGGCGCTGCATCCGCTCCGTGCGCTCCAGCTCGGTGAGGGTGGAGTTGATGAAGGTGGCGGGGATTCCGCGCGCCTCCAGCTGCTCCACCTGGTCCTTCATCAGGGCGATGAGCGGGGAGACGACCACGGTGATGCCCTGGAGGAGGAGCGCCGGCAGCTGGAAGCAGAGGCTCTTCCCCGCTCCGGTGGGCATGACCACCACCGTGTTCCGCCCGGCCAGCACCGAGGCGATGACCTCCGCCTGTCCGCGGCGAAATCCGGAGAGCCCGAAGTGGCGCCGCAGCGCCGCGGCCTCCTCCTCCCCCACGCCGACGACGGTCATGGCGTCCATCTTAGCGGGCGCGGCGTCAGCCGGCGGGCCGGTTCCGACGCTCCCTCGCCGGTCCAGCCGCCATCCGCGTCGAGGAGCCGCGATTTCAGGAACGAGGCGTAGCGCCCGTCTCCGATGATCAGGTGGTCGAGCACGCGGATGCCGAGCATCCGCCCGGCGTCGACCAGCTGCCGGGTGAGAGCCAGGTCACAGAGCGACGGGCTCGGGTCTCCCGAGGGATGGTTGTGGGCGAGGACGATGGCCGAGGCGCGAGCGCTCAGGGCGGCCCGGTAGACCTCGCGCGGGTCGACCGGGCAGGCGTCGACCGTGCCCTGCGCCACGACGATGTCGCCGAGCAGGACGTTGCGGGTGTTGAAGCAGAGGACGTGGAACTGCTCCTTGCCGCGCACGGCCAGCCGCGGGGCGAGGTAGTGGTGCACCTCGTCCGGGCTGCGCAGGCAGGGCCGGCGCTCGGCCTGCGTCTGGGCGCGCCGGGCGAGCTCGACCGCGGCCAGCACCTGGGCCGCCCGGGCCGGTCCCAGGCCGCCCCGCGCGCACAGCTCGTGGGGCTCGAGGCTGAGGAGCGCCCGGAGGCCTCCCCCGGCATCCAGGAGCCGCTCGGCGAGCGAGCCCAGGCTCTCCCGCGGCGCCCCGAAGAGGAGGGCGAGGAGCTCGGCGTCGGCCAGCCCGTCCGCTCCGGAGCGCAGGAGGCGCTCGCGCGCTCCGTCCGGGCCGCTCCGGCCCGCGCCGTTCCTCGAGATGTCGTCCATCGCCTTCGCCGGCCCGGCCCCCAGGGGGGCACACCCGAGCAACCGGCGTGCCCGTCTGAACGTGCGTTCAAGGTCGGTGGAGCGTCCGGGTCCGGAGAGGAGGCGGTCCGCGGAGCCGGCCGGTCAGAACTTCGACATGGCGAAGAAGGCCTTCATCTTCTCGTTCGTCTCGCGGAGGCGGGTGGACAGGGTGCGCACCAGCGTCCAGAGCACGGCGTAGGCCAGGTCCTTGTCGGTGAAGAGGAGCTGGTCGAACTGGGCCCGGTCGATGCGCCACACCGTCGATGGCTCGTGGGCGTAGGCGTCCGCGCTCCGCACCGATTCCTCCACCACCCCCATCTCGCCGAAGTACTGCCCGGACTCGATGATGGCCAGCGCCTCCTCGCCCATCCCCGGCACGCGGCGAGAGATGCGGACCTTGCCCGAGACGAGGATGTACATCGACTGGGCCGGCTCGCCTTCCCGGAAGATGAGCGCCCCGGCGGCGAGCGACTCGGGGCTGCAGATGGCGGCCACCTTGCGGAGCTGCGACTGGTTCAGCCCCTGGAAGAGCGCGACCTGGGCGAGCGGAGCGATGTCCATCCGGTTACCTCCTATCACGCCAGGCCCGGCGCGCGCCCTTCTGGTACCGTCGGAGGAGAGCCATGAACAAGGTCACCATCATCGGGTCCGGTCCGGCCGGCTACACGGCAGCCATCTATGCGGCCCGCGCCAACCTCTCGCCGGTGATCTACGCCGGCGGTCCGGCCGAGGAGGA
This sequence comes from Myxococcaceae bacterium, assembly GCA_035622755.1. Lineage (GTDB taxonomy): Bacteria > Myxococcota > Myxococcia > Myxococcales > Myxococcaceae > JADGRA01. Next base: position 1,918 of record DASPUU010000074.1, on the reverse strand, counting down.
TCCCTCCCGGGTCCCGGGCGGCCAGCTGATGATCACCACCGACGTGGAGAACTACCCCGGCTTCCCCGAGGCGGTCACCGGCCCGGAGCTCATCGAGCGGTTCCAGAAGCAGGCCGAGCGCTTCGGAACGGTGATCCACATGGAGAACGTGACCGGGGTGGACCTGTCCCGGCGTCCGTTCCATCTCACAGCCGAGAGCGGGGCGAAGGTGTCCACCGAGACGCTGATCATCGCCACCGGCGCGACGGCCAAGTGGCTCGACGTCCCGGGCGAGTCCACCTACCGGAACCGCGGCGTCTCCGCCTGCGCCACCTGCGACGGGGCCTTCTTCAAGGGGCTGGGGGTGCTGGTGGTGGGGGGTGGCGACACGGCCATGGAGGAGGCCAGCCACCTGGCCAAGATCGTCGGCCAGGTGACCCTGCTTCACCGGCGCGACGCCTTCCGCGCCTCGCAGATCATGCAGCACCGGGTGCTCAAGAATCCCAAGATCAGCGTGGTGTGGAACACGGTGGTGGAGGAGGTGCTCGGGGACGGCAGGTCGATGACCGGGGCCAGGGTGAGGAACGTCAAGACCGGCGAGGTGACCACCCTCGGTGCCCAGGCGCTGTTCGTGGCCATCGGCCACCGCCCCAACTCGGAGCTCTTCGCCGACAGGCTGGAGACGAACGACACCGGCTACATCAAGACCGTGCCCGGCTCGACGCGGACCAGTCTCGAGGGCGTCTTCGCCTGCGGAGACGTCCAGGATGCGGTCTTCCGCCAGGCGGTGACCGCCGCCGGGACGGGTTGCATGGCGGCCATCGAGGCCGAGCGCTTCCTGGTGGAGCAGGGGCGGTGAGCCGGACCGGCAAGCCGGAGACGGTGGCCATCCACGCCGGGACACGCATCGAGGGCTCGAGGACGGTGGACCTGGTTCCGCCCCTGCACCTCAGCGCGGTGGGCTGGTTCGACTCGGCCGAGGACCTGGACGCCTCGCTCGACGGGAAGGACTTCGTCTACGCGCGCATCCGCGGCCAGAACTCCGTCCTCCTCGAGGAGGCGGTGGCCGCGCTCGAGGGGGCCGAGGCGGCGGCGGTGTTCGGCAGCGGCATGGCGGCCCTCCGGGCGCTGTGGGACGCGCAGGGGCTCGGCCGCGGCGACCGGGTGGTGATGCCGGCCGACGGCTACGGTGCCACCCGGGCGCTGTACAAGGCCCTGGCCGGCCGGACCGGCGTGGAGCTGCACGCCCTCGTCCTGTCCGCCGCCGAGGCTCCGGAGCGGATCCGCTCGCTTCGCCCGCGCTTCGTCCTCGCCGAGAGCGTCACCAATCCGCTGCTCTCCGTCCCGGACCTCCCGCGGCTGGCGCGGGCGGCTCACGACGTCGGCGCCGTCTTCGCCGTGGATGGCACCTTCAGCTCCCCGGCGCTCCAGCGCACGCTCTCGCAGGGGGCGGACTACGCGCTCCAGTCGACGACCAAGTGGATCAACGGGCACTCGGATGCCACCGGGGGCACGGTGGCCGGCCCGGCGGAACGCATCCAGCCGCTCCTCGCCGCGCGGGTGCTGGAGGGAGCCATCCTCGGACCGTTCGAGGCCTGGCTGACGCTCCGAGGGCTCCGGACCCTGCCCGTGCGGATGAAGGTGCACAGCGCCAACGCGCTCCACGTGGCCAGGAGGCTGGCCGGAGACGCGCGGGTGACCCGGGTGCTCTACCCCGGGCTCCCCAGCCACCCCGACCACGCCGTGGCCGGCGAGCTGCTCGGCTCGGGCGCCGGAGGCATGCTGGCCTTCGAGATCGCCGGCGGAGGCCGGGCGGAGGTGTTCCGGTTCCTCGAGCGGGTCAAGCTGGCGCGGCCGGCTCCCACGCTGGGGGACGTGGCCACGCTGGTCATGCATCCGGCGACGGCGGCCGCCCGGCGGATGACGCCCGAGGAGCGCG
>DASPUU010000073.1:0-9394 GCA_035622755.1 Myxococcaceae bacterium | reverse complement strand
GGTGGATGCCGAGGTCCTTCCCGCCATCGGCGGACACTTCCGCGCATCGACCTTTCCCCGCCAGCTCGTTCCGCGCCTCGGGGAGCTGGGCGTGCTCGGGGCCAACCTCTCCGGCCACGGCTGCGCCGGGATGACCAACGTGGCCTACGGGCTCTGCCTCCAGGAGCTGGAGCGGGGCGACTCGGGGCTCCGGAGCTTCGCCTCGGTGCAGAGCTCGCTGGTCATGTGGCCCATCCACGCCTATGGCTCGGAGGCGCAGAAGCAGGCCTGGCTCCCCCGGCTGGCGCGGGGCGAGACCATCGGTTGTTTCGGGCTCACCGAGGCGGAGGCCGGGTCCGACCCCGGGAGCCTGCGGACCCGCGCCGTGCGGGAGGGTGGCGGCTGGGTGCTCAACGGGGGGAAGGCATGGATCACCAACGGCGCGCTGGCCGACCTGGCCCTGGTGTGGGCCAAGACAGGCGACGGCGGCCCGGAGTCGATCCGCGGCTTCCTGGTGGAGACCGGCCGGCCGGGCTTCGCCGCGCGGGAGATCCCGGGCAAGTTCTCGCTGCGGGCCTCGTCCACCGCCGAGCTCTCCCTGGTCGACGTCCGCGTTCCCGAGACCAGCGTGCTCCCCGGGGTCCAGGGCCTGAAGGGTCCGCTCTCGTGCCTGAACAACGCCCGCGCGGGCATCGCCTTCAGCGTCACCGGGGCGGCCATCGCCTGCTTCGAGGGAGCGCGGGCCCATGCCCTCGCCCGCCGCCAGTTCGACCGGTCCATCGCCTCCTTCCAGCTCACCCAGAGCAAGCTGGCCGACATGCTCGAGCGCATCGTGCTCGCCCAGCTGCTCGGGCTGCGTCTGCTCCGGCTCAAGGACCGGGGCGAGGCCTCGCCGGTGCTCGTCTCCCTGGCCAAGCGGGCCAACGTGCGCGCCGCCCTGGAGGTGGCCCGGGAGGCGCGGAGCATCTACGGCGCCAGCGGCATCACCGACGACACCCCGCCCATCCGGCACATGCTCAACCTCGAGTCGGTCTACACCTACGAGGGAACGAACGAGGTCCACACCCTGGTGCTGGGCAAGGCCATCACCGGCATCGACGCCTTCAGCTGAAGCGGGTCAGGAGGAGCCCCGGGCCCGGAGCGCGTCGAGGAGGTAGGAGGCCTCGCTGGAGCGCCATCGCGCCTCGGCGCGGAGGCTGGCCGGCGCGTCGGCTCGGTCCTCGGTGGCGAGCCAGAGCTCCCGCCTTTTCGCGCACACCTCGAGGCACGCCTCGCGCTCCAGGCGGGCGGCGGTGCGCAGGGCCGTCTCGAGGCGGTGGAGGAGATCCTGCGGCAGCGGAGCTGGCAGCTCACCGGGTCGGTCCCGGGCCAGGTCGGCGAGCACGGCGGCGGCGAGGGCGGAGGAGGAGAGGTGCTCCATGATCAGGAGATTGTCATGTCTCCCCCCTTCGTAAGCGCCCATGGCCAAACAGTCCCTCAGTGATTCTCGCACGTATACCCTGTGGGACTGTAGCCCGACGGGGCCTGCACGCATTCTCCGGCATCCGCAGCGCTCCCGCAAATTGGGACCGGCGCCTCCTTGCAGCCCTGGGCCTGATATTGGGCATAAAGGCTGCGAAGGGTTGTAGACCGCGTCGGATTAAATGCACCGTTGCAGTTACTGGCGAGCCCCTCGGGCACGAAGCTCCCGTTCGCCTGCTCGAGCCCGTAAACCGTAGGGAGTTCGATCGCGCAGGAATCTACGGCCGGGTCACAAACAGCGGCGTGCGCCTCTTCATTCGAGTACTGATTCAAAATCCCCTGACAGTCAGCACCGCAGCCATCAGCAATCATAATCGCTGAACAGCTGGCGACCACAAGCCCGGCAGTCCTGTATGTCACTCGCTGGCCCTCTTCCTAATTGAGCACGCATTCACAATAGTAGTCATCCCAGGTAAACTTTGGTGCGCAATGAGCTTGCCTCGGGCATGCGATGAGACCCCCGCAACCGTCTGAAACATTCTGACCGCACTTCCCGCTACATGCACCGCCGGGAATGCGGGTCAACGGAATGCACCAGGTGATGGTGGCTGTGCTTGACGTTGGTGACACGAACGCGACACTACATGCCGGTGACGGGCTCCAGTAGTCCTCCACCCAAGTCGGGGTGAGGACCACGCCGTCGATGGTCCGGGCGTAGAGGTTCGAAAATGTCATAGTCTGTGTAGGTGAGTGCTGATCACACGTGTTCACGTTGTACGCTTCGTACGCTCCTCCTACTGACCAGTTGAGAACCTCGCCCATTGAGTCGGATTGGAGGGTAGTTTGGTATGTCCCGTTGCTAGTCAATACTTGCCATGTCGAGCACACGCGAGTGCTAGTGTTACAGTTTGTTCCCCAGACATATCCGTAGAGTTGATCGCCAGGATTGACGGCGACCAATGCGCTGTGGTGGTTGTTCTGCATCGAGGTACTGTAGCGCCAGCTCGCGATGGTCCAGCCAGGCCCGTTTTGGTTCCAGGCCAGCACGGGCTGGAGCACTTCGTCGTTGGACGGCTCGGGTAGCAGCGCCGGGAAAAAATACAGAACTTGGCCACTGATATTGGTTGGATTGGCTGGTACCACCCAGTTCGCTGAAAGAAAGGCCAGTTGACCAGTATAGGTGGACCCATCGACAAGCCAGCCATTGACCGTGGGTGACGGAGGATGAGCAGCGGAGATCACGTTTCCTCTGACGTCATACTGCAGGTGCTGACAGTGCGTAAGCTTTCGCACAACCGTTCCATCGGAGCGAAGAGCAATGTTGCCGTCGAGGTCGATCTTCTGGTCCTCGCCTACTTCTATGACGCAAGAAGGGTGCGACCAGCCGAATGGCGTTGGCAAGTAATTTGTGGGAACACTGCTCGGGCGGCCGTCGTTGGCCGAACCGGGCGCGCTCAATTGCGCTTGAGTTCTCGTCGTAACGACAATGATGACAAGCGAAAGGATGCAGGAATAGCTATTGAATTTCACGACTTGCCTCCCGAAATTGGCCCCCCCCATAGGGACCGGCAAGTGGGAACTACGAGACTTCGACTCTGTATCGGACGCGTAGAACGAGATTGCTGCGTCCCAAGCGAGGATCCCCTCGCGTGACGAGGGCGTCAAGCGACAGCTCTGAGGGTGGCTAGCACCGGTTTATCGTGGGGCTCCCGTGCGAGCGGGTACTCCGCCGGGGACCGAGCGTGCATCCGAAAGGCGAGACCACGTTCATCGTGGTAGCGGCCACCTTCGCGAAGCCGGCGGGAGCGGGATGTCGCCTTGGGCGGGAGTTGGCTCGCTGACTTTTCGAGGGGATCGGAAAGGTGGGTGGCTGCCGCCAAGTCCCCGTGTCCTTGCTCGGATGTAGGAGGTCTTGAGCTGGCGGCTGAAGATGATGCCTTTCCACATGCTGCGAGAAGCGCGTGAGGAGCTGCATCCGTGGATCTCGTGGACTCGCGGCGCAGTCGCTTAAGGATCACCCCAGTGAGAGTCCGCCTGAGGCGTTTTCGGACCTCATTCGGGCTTGTTGGCGTCGGGGGCCTCCGAGAGAAACCCGACCGGTCCCGGGGCTCGGTTGAAGAATCGCACCGCGCGGGGAAAGTCCCGGAGGAGGGCCTCCGCCTCCGGTGCCGGCACCAGGGCATGCTCGATCTGCCCCGGGTCGGGACGCTCCACCACCGCCAGGGCGCCGGACTCGAGCGCCTCGGCCTGGGCATCGGCGAGCTCCAGCCGCCGGAGCCGGTTCTTGCGCGTCACGAAGTAGAACGCCCGCGTCCCCGGCTCGAGCGCGACCTGGACCGCGGACACGCGCTCGCGCAGCTCCCGGTCCTGCTCGAGCTGGCGCCGCGACTCCAGCCGCTGGGCCTCCCGGCTCCCGGGAAGGGGCGGCAGCCGGGGAAGCGTTCGCCCGGCAGGCTGCGGGCGCACGCGGATGAGCGGGCCGGACTCCGGCGACGCATCGACCGACGCGGGGACCTCCTTCTCGGCCGGGCGGGCGGCCGCCTCGGCGGCCTGCCCGGCGGTCACCAGTCCCGCCCGGAGGAGCTTGTCGCGGAGGTTCTGCAATCGACCCTCGGTCGGAAACGCATAGGGCGGCTGCTGCGGCCGAGGCAAGCCCGTTCCCGAGCCCCCTGAGGGTGTTGTGCCGCCCGGCCGGCGAAATGTACGGTGCCCGACCTCGCCGTGCCGAAGGCTCCCGTCCACCCGCTGACCGTGCTCGTCTGTGTCTCCGCGGCTGCCATTCTCGGCAGCTCGGGCTGCTCGGGCTGCCAGGACCCGCGGGACCGGGCGGCGAAGAAGCGCATCTTCTCCCCCGAGGATCCGCCCAGGGTGGTCGCCTCGGCGCAGGAGCGGCTGGCCGCGGAGCAGCTCGGGGACGACCCGCGCCTGGCCGAGCGCGTGCTGACCATGGGCGCCGCCGAGATGGCCGAGCGCCTCGGCGCCCACCGCTTCAACGCCAGCGTCGCCTTCGACTGGAGCGCTCCGGCCGCCACCCCGGTCCGCCTCACCGAGGCGCGGCTCCTGGAGGCCGACTCCCGGGGCGTGAACGGCGACTTCCACGCGAAGGTGGACAACAACCAGGATCTGGGTCTGGAGGTCGTCCGCGTCGACGGCCAGGTCTACGCCCGGAACCGCTTCGGGAAGTTCCGGCTCCGGCGCCGGGACCGGGGCATGGCCGAGCGCACGCGGGAGGACATCGTCGCCCCGCTGAAGGAGATCGACGCCCTCTTCGACCGGCGACTGAAGCTCGTGCCCCAGGGCACGGTCGCCTTCGAGGGACGACAGGCATTCCGCTACGAGGTCGTGCTGGCCAGCGCCGCACCGCCCGAGGTCGCGCCGCCGGTCCCGCCGCTCCTCGTGCCCAAGGGAGGCGTCGACGAGACGACGCGGCGCCGCCTCGGCTTCTGGGGTGCGAAGAAGCCACGCTCGATGAAGGGCGAGGTCCTGGTCGACCAGGCCACCGGCGTGGTGCTGCGCGCCGTGCTCGACGGGCGGCTCGACGTCCCCGAGGTGGGCCCCACCCGGCCTGCGGCCCTGCGGGTCACCCTGGAACAGAAGGTGACCCGGATCGGCCAGGCGCCGCTCCTCAAGGTTCCCGCCGGGGCCCTGCCCGACGTCGACAAGCCCGAGGGCATCGCCGACGCGCTGGACCGGTTCGGCATCCCCCGGGGAGGGAAGACGGACGCCGGCGTCGAGGACGACGACGAGGGCTAACCCCCTTGCGCGACAGGGTTCTACCGGCGTGTGCTCCGAAAAGTTGACCGCCTCGCCCGGGCTCGTAACTTGCTGGAACGGCGCGGGTCTTCCGCGTCCAATCTGAGCGGGCGTTCAGGTTCGAGGTGGCGCAGCGATGACGGAGCGGAAGGTCGGTCGAGACGCGGTGGTGGCAGACGCGGTGCGCGTCGGGCTCGGGGCCTCGCTGGCCTTGACCCTGGAGGAAGAGCGCGTCCTCCGGCTCCTCCATGGCGTGTCCCCCGACCCGCTCGCCCCGCTGGCGCAGGTGGCCCCGGCCGGGTCCGAGCTGGGAGACGAGCTGCTCGTCCTGGAAATGCACCTCCTGCGTGCCGTCCGCGCCCGTGCCGCTCAGGCCGCCGGCGCGCGCGGCGTCGCCGACCCGGTGACGAAGAGCAAGATCGTCCGGGCCCTGCGCAAGAAGCGCTGACCCGGGCGCCTTCGGAGCTCAAGCTCCGAGGACCGCGACCAGCCGGGCGGAGGTCTCGGCCAGCTCGAGCCTTCCACCCCCGAGGTCCTCGGCGAGCGCCTCCGCGTCGAGCTCCGAGCCGCGGGCCCAGAGCCCGGCGAGCCAGCGCGCGGCGCCGGGGTTGCGGAACTCCTCCGCGTCGAAGCGCTCGTCGGCCACGCGCTCGATGCGCGCGGCCAGGGCCGCGGCCCGCAGTCCGGCGGCGGGCAGGGTACCGAGGTCGGGGAGGAGGGCGCCGGGGGCCACGCGGACGTGGAGCGCCCGCGACACGGCGGCGGTCAGGTCCCCGAGCGCGGCTGGACCCGGGCCCGCTTCCGGCAGCTCCCGCATGAGAGGAAGCCGGGCGGCGTCGAGGCGGAGCTCGCCGAGCTGCACCAGCGCCGAGAGGCGCGCCACCTCCCGCGCCGCGCGGCGACCGTGCCCGAGGTACCGGCGCAGCCAGCGCTCCGAGCGAAGCACGCCGCGGAACACCCACGACGGCGCGCCCTGAACGGCCGCGTCCCCGAGCCGACGGGCCTCGAGCGTGGCCCCGGCCGCGGTCGCCGCCGAAGCGCGCGCCCGGCCGGCCGCGGCGAGGAGCCAGGGAAGCGGCCCGTGCCCGTCCCTGGCTCCCGGGGTCATCAGCCGGACGTCGCCCGGGATCTCGACGGTGAATGCCTCGGCGCGCGGCCGGATCCCCTCCACCAGGCGCAGTCGCCCTCCGGCCTCCAGGCCGAGCCCGCAGTCGAGGAGCCATCGGCGAACCGCCTCCAGGCCTCCGGCCGGCGGGAATGCGCCCGGCAGCGCCTCGGCGCCGAGGCGGAGCAGGTCGTGCAGCTCGGCGTCTCCTGCCGGGAGCGGACGGAGGCGGCCCTCGAGCCGCCGCAGCGCATAGGCGAGGACGTCACGCCAGATGTCCTCGGTGGAGCGAAGAAGCTCGGCGGCCCCGGCCTGGAGCGCGTCGTCCCCCACGGCTCCCGCGGGCCGGGAGAGACTCGCGTCCTCGGCCCGGCGCACGGTCGCCTCCCAGCGTCGCTGGACCGCGTCCCGGTGCTCGAGCTCCGCCTCCGCGGCCTCGCGGGCGAGCGCGGCGCGGCGAAACCGGTCCGGCTCCAGGGCCACCCGGTCCCAGACCTCGCGGAGGGAGCAGGTCACCCCGGCCAGGGTGCGGGGAGCGTTCCGGAGCCGCCGGAGCGCCTCGTCCTCGGCGCGCGCGCCTGCCTCGAGCGCCGCCTGCCGGAGGAAGGCGACGAGCGCGCGCAGGCGCGGGCGAAGTGGCTCGGGGGTGCGCTCGCTGGAGAGGAGCGCCCCCACCGCGGCGGCGGTGTCCGGCGAGACCACGGAGGGATGGGCGCGGTCCACGGCTCCCAGGTCGGCGAGCGGGCTCCTCCCTCCGGCCTCGTCGGCGAGCGCCAGGGCACGCGCGCGGCAGAACGCCTCCACCTCCTCCCGGAGTGCCTCGAGCGACGCCATGCGTGCCCCCCGGACTCTAGGGGCGGAAGGCCCGCCGGCCGAAGATCTGGTACAGCCTCGCGGACCCTCCGCCCGGGGGGAAGGCATGGACGCCGAGGTGGGCCATCGTTTGTATTCCCGGGTGACGCCCTGAGGCGGCGCTCCTTCGACGCCGGGCCGGAGGAGTCCGGCTCCCTGGCCGGCGCGCTCGCCCGCCGACTCGGGATGACGACGGGCGAGGCGACGGCGCTGGTGGCGCGGGGCGCGGTGTATGTCCGGGGCCGGCGCTCGACCGACCCCTCGCGCCGCGTCCGCACCGGAGACCGGGTGATGGTCGTGCTCGAGGAGTCGGGGCGCCCGGTGCTGGCGCCCGAGCCGGCCCCGCCTCCGCTGGTCGTGCTCCACCGCGACCCGGCGCTCCTCGCCGTCGACAAGCCCGCGGGACTGCCGGCGCAGGCCACGCCCGGCGGGGCGACCAGCCTCGTGGACCTGGTTGCCCGGGCGCTCGGCCGCGCGCCCGGCCTCGTGCACCGGCTCGACCGCGAGACGAGCGGCGTCACCCTCTTCGGGCTCACCCCGGCAGCGACCGCGGCGCTCGCCGCCGAGTTCCGGGCCGGCCGCGTGGTCAAGCAGTACCTCGGGGCGACCGGCCCGGCGCTCCCCGAGGCGGGGACCATCGACCGCCCGCTGGTGCGGGATCGCTCGCGTCCGGGTCGCTGGCGCGCCGCGTCCGGGCGCGGCGTGCCGGCGCTCACCGAGTTCCGGCGCCTCGGGGGCGGCGAGGGCTACGCCCTGGCCGTGCTCTGGCCCCGCACCGGCCGCACGCACCAGCTCCGTGCCCACCTGGCCAGCCTCGGAGCGCCGCTGCTCGGGGACGCGCGCTACGGAGGGGCGCGCCGGCTCGGAGGCGACGCCGTTCCGCGCTGCCTCCTCCATGCCCAGGCGCTCATCGTCCGGCACCCGCTGACCGGGCGTCCGGTGACGCTCCTGGCTCCGCTCCCGGAGGACCTCGGGCGCCTCTTCGTCCGGAGCGGCGTCCCGGTGCCGGCGGCGCCGGAGGACGAGAACGGCTAGAGCACCACCCGCAGGCTGGCCACGAGCAGGCTCCCGACCCCGTCGAGGGACTGGCGGTACCCGACGTCGAACCCCCCCTTGTCCACGACGAAGCCCACGCCGGCGGTGAGAAAGACGGAGTGGGTCTGCGTGTACCACTCGGTGCCGGCCCGGATGATGAAGCTGCTCCCGGCGAAGATCTCGGTCCCGAAGGAGCACTTGGGGTGGAACTGGTTGGGCCCGAAGTTGCTCCGCAGGTCGATGGCCAGCCGCACCGGCCCGAAGAGCAGCCCGGTGCTCAGGTCGAAGTAGCGGCCCAGCTGCACCGGATGGTCGGTGTTGATGAGGTTGTGGCCGGCGAATCCGATGGTGGCCACCTTGCCGATCTTGAACGCCGTCCCCACGTCGAGGCTGGCGGCGTTGATGTGCAGCTGGCCCTCGGTGATCCAGTGGGTGGACGCGCCGAGCGACGCCCATTCCGCCACCGGCACGGCGAAGGCGAAGACCTGCTGGAATCCGGTGACGTTCGTCGTGCCGCTGCTGGTCTGCACCGGCTGGGAGAGGTAGTGGAAGCTGTAGCCGGCGGCCAGCGGCGAGGTCTGGCTGTCGCGCACGTAGCCGGCCAGGTACCAGGTCTGGTTCCCGAAGTCGTAGGCCCCGCCGACGTCGACCTGGAAGGCCTTGAAGAGCGCCAGGGCCGCCGGGTTCCCGTCCACGCCGACGGCCGTCGTCCCGAGCGCCCGGTAGGCGCCGCCCATCGCCACCTCGCGGGCCTCGAGCGCCTCCTCGAAGCCCACCGGCTGTGCAGATGCGGCGACGGCGGACAGCACGGCTACCAGGAAGACGGGCCGGAGCATGCGGGGGCCGACCATCCTGCCCGGCCAGGCCGACGTTGTCCTCCTCAGGGGTTGAGGACGGTGGACCCCGTCGTTCGACGTGCTTCCAGGTCCTGGTGCGCCTGAGCGGCTGCTCGCAGGGGGTACTCCTGGTTCACGTGGACGTGGAGCACGCCGCGCCGGACGAGATCGAACACCTCCGCCGCGGCGGCCACCAGGTCCTCGCGGCGCGCAGTGTAGGTGGCGAGGGTGGGGCGGGTGACGAAGAGGGAGCCCTTGGCCGCGAGGAGCTGCAGGTCGAAGGGAGGCACCGGCCCGGAGGAGGCGCCGTAGACCACCAGGAGCCCCAGCGGAGCGAGCGAGTCGAGGGAGAGGAGGAAGGTGTCCTTGCCGA
>DASPUU010000072.1:0-2185 GCA_035622755.1 Myxococcaceae bacterium | reverse complement strand
GTGCCGTCCACCACCATCTGGGGCGTGTAGAGCCCGGCCGCGTAGCCCTGAACCGAGGCCGACTCGGCGTACCGCTCCTGGCGTTCGGTGGCCTCGGGCGAGGAGAAGGGGTCCGCCCAGCCGAGGGAATTCCAGTAGTCCACGTGGAGCTCGAGGGGGACGATCTCCACCCCCGGCACCGGCTGCTGGCGCACGAGCCCGGCCAGCGCCTCCTCGGCCGCGGGGCAGCTCGAGCAGCCCTCGGAGGTGAAGAGCTCGACCAGGACCGGCACCGGCTCGGCACCGGCCGCCCCGGAGAACAGGACGGCCACGAGCAGCGCCCTCACGGCGCGTAGCTCCAGGTGGGCAGGCGCCGGCGCACGACGGCAAGCAGGGCCCCGAGCGCGCCCCAGGGGAGGAGATGAAAGACGAAGAGATGGGACCGGTCGCCGTCGGCGCAGTGGAACTGGAGCACCAGGAGAGCAACCGCGGCGGCGGCCAGTCCCATCGTCCCGGCGCGCAGCGCGGAGGGCGCGTTCCGGGTGAGCAGGAAGGCCGCGGCCACGAGCGGGAGGGCGGAGAGCGCGAGCGTCGTCCATAGACAGGTCGCGCCGTCGAGGAAGCGATCGTTGGCCACGCGTCCGTCCGAGGCGACCAGGACCGCCAGCGGAGCGGCCAGCGCCAGGAGGAGGGCGCCCTGGAAGCGCGGCGAGGGCGGGGCAGAGGCGAGCCAGATTCCGAGCGTGCCCAGCGCGGCGAGGCAGGCTGCGGCGGCGGCGAGGAGCCAGCGGGGAGACTCGGAGACCTCCCAGTTCCAGGGCTCGAGAACCGCAACCGCGCCCACCGCCAGAGCGGCGTTGCCCAGGGCGAGGAGGAGGGGCCAGAGCCACCAGGGACGGACGGGGCGGCCGAGCTCGCGGCGGACGGCATCCGCCAGCTCGGGGCGCGGGTCCTCGGGTCGGGGCCGGGCCGCCTCGCCTCCGAGCAGCGCCGCGCAGGCCGTGCAGCGCGCAGCGTGGGCGCGGTCCTCCGCGTCCAGGATTCCAGCCGCCAGGTGGTCGACGAGGCGGGAGTGCGGGCTCACGTGCCCTCCCCGAGGTGACCGAGCAGGACGCGGAGCTGCACGTAGCCCCGGTGGGCGCGGACCTTGACCGCCGACTCGGTCAGGCCGAGCACGTCGGCGATCTCGGCGAAGGAGAGGCCCTCGAAGCGGTGCAGGACGATGGCCTCCCGCTGCGCGTGCGGGAGCCGGGCCAGGGCCGCCCGGACGGTCCGCTCCAGCGCCGGGTCGGGCAGGCCCGGCTCCACCGGCTGGTCGGGCAGCTCACCCCCGGCGGTCGGTTGCTCGAAGCGCGCCCGGCGGGCGAGGTCCCGGGCGGCATTGCTGGCGATGGCGTAGAGCCAGGAGCGGAACCGGGCCCCGGGCCGGAACCGGCCCCGCGAGCGCACCACCGAGAGGAAGGTCGTCTGCGTGAGGTCATCGGCCGCCGCCGGGCCGACCATCCGCCGGAGGTAGGCATGGACCTGCCCGGCGTGGCGTGCGTAGAGCGCGTCGAAGGCCGTGGAGTCGCCGCCGATGAAGCGCTCCATCAGCATCTCGTCCGGTTCCGGGCCATGGACCTCCGGACCGGTACGCAAGAGCGGGCTGCCCGGTTTCACCTCGGACGGCATCTACCACGAGGTGACCCGGGGGGTTGGCGCCGCCCCCGGAGTTACCGGCGGAGGAGGGCGGCCGGCGCGGGGGCCGCGGCCGGCAGCTCGGAGGCCGCCTGGAGCCTGGCCCGGGCGGCCTGGACCAGGGCCCGGCTGCGAGAGCCGAAGAGGGCCGGCGTCCGGCGAAGCTCGGTGCGCTCCTCCTCGGAGTACCTCCGGAAGGCGTACTTCACCGCGTCGGGTGGGGTGCGCAGGTCCGAGACCACGCCCAGCCAAGAGAGGAGGCGCAGCACGTAGAAGCTCGGGTCGATCTCCCACCAGAACCAGCCCTGGTTGGCGGTGTTCTGGTGGTAGTGGTGGTTGTTGTGCCAGCCCTCGCCGCAGGTGATGAGGGCGAGCAGCCAGTTGTTCCGGCTGGTGTCGGTCGTCTTGTAGCGGCGCGCGCCGAAGACATGGCTCAGGGAGTTGATGGTGAAGGTGCCGTGCCACAGGAGCGCGGTGCTGATGAAGAAGCCCCAGATCAGCATCGAGAAGCCGCCGATGAGGAAGAGGA
>DASPUU010000071.1:0-8836 GCA_035622755.1 Myxococcaceae bacterium | reverse complement strand
CGTCTCGGCCAGCCAGGTGGTGGGCCGGGTGGCCCAGGACCATCCGCTCGTCGTCGGCCGGCTGGAGAAGCCCATCGACCTCGCCCGGCTGGTGGAGCACGTCCAGGCGGCCGAGTCCCAGCTCGCCCTCGCTCCGGGCTGAAGCCGGGGAGCGGCGCGCTAGTTCTGGACGTAGTCGAAGTTCTGGACGAGCAGCTCCAGTTGCTGCGCCGGGACGTCGACGGTGGCGTAGTTCATGTACGTCAGCCCGCTGGGCAGCGTCCTGAAGGTGGCGGTGAGCTGCACGTTGTTGCTCTGGAAGATGGTGTTCACCGAGACGCGCACCGTCTGCTTGGTGGCGGCGCTGATCCAGATGGTCAGAGAGTCGCCCGGGACGACCACGCCGGTGCCGGCCACGGTGACGTAACCCTCCGGGCCCGGGGGGCTGAGCTGGGCGCCGGAGAGGAAGTTGAAGACCGCTCCGCCGGTGGGGAGGGTGTACTGGTCGAGCAGCTTGCGGAGCCCCTCCAGGTAGGTCTTGATGTCGTTGGCCTCGCTCTCGGCGATCCGCTTGCGGAAGAAGCCGCTCGGCGGAGGCGCCTTCTGGTCGCTGAGCAGCGTCTTCTGGAGCTGCCCGCTGGGCAGATAGGTGACCAGCTCCACCCGCGTGTCCTTGACCGTCCCGTTCTTGAGCAGCTCCAGCCGCTCGTTCCAGGTGTAGGTCTTCATCAACGCCGCGTTCCTCTCGCGGGCCTGGATGATGTCCACCGTCCGGGTCGCCGTCCCCATGTTCGGCCCACCCTGCGCCAGGGCAACCGATGCGCCGAGGGTGAGAGACGCCGCCAGGCAACGCGAAGAAACGCTCATCGTGAACCTCACTGTGGACTGGGATCGATCCCCACCGACCGACCCGGAGGCGGCCTCTTGGATCGCCCGCCTGGAATTCGCAAGGACTTTCGGCGGCCGGCCTCGACCCCCTCAGAAGCTCAGCCGATAGAGGTGCACGGCGTAGCTGTCGAAGGAATCGGTGAACCTTCCGCTGGTGACGGAGAGCGTGCGCGACTCGCCGAGGACGGTGGCCGTCCCGTTGCCGCCGCCGCGGACCGAGAACTGGGCGTGGGCCGTCCCCGCCTGCATGGCCACGGCGAAGACGTACAGCGCCCCGCCCTGGCGCTTGACCATGATGTCCACCGGGACACTCGGGTTGTCGGAGGCCACGGTGGCGCCGTTGGACAGCGACGGGGTGTTCAGCACCGGAGCCAGCGAGAGGATCTCGGCGTTGATGGCCTTCACCGCGTCGCTCATCGTCGGGCTGGCCAGGAGGCCGGCCTCGATGAAGGTGGGGCTGAAGATGTGGACAAAGTAGCCGATGCCCGCCGAGCCGTGCACCAGCGACATCCACACCTCGGCGCGGACCTGCGCCGGGGTCGGGGTGTTGGCCGGGTCGTCGATGCCGGTGGTCTCGATCCAGTTCCACACCGGCCTGGTGTAGTTGCTCCACTGCCGGAGCCGGTCCACCCCCTTGGCCACCAGCGAGAGGTCTCCCTTCACCGAGGGGTCGGTCTCGTTCACCGGGTAGATGTCGAAGGAGACGATGTCCGCGCCCAGCTCGTACTGGGGATACATGTCCAGCCGGTCGTAGCAGGCCGACCCGCGGCCGATGTACGTGTCCCAGGCCACTCCCTGGCCGAGGTTCAGGTAGACCGGGCGGGTCGGGTCGTTGGCGCGGAAGGTGGCGTAGCGGGACTGGACGACCGACGGGTCGATGCAGGGTCCGTAGCCGCCGTCGCCGTCGGACTGGGCATTGTCCGGCTCATCGTCCTGCGTCCAGCCCCGGATGGTGAGGTCGTCGAGGTGGCTGGCCCAGACGCCGCTCTGATCGCACAGGGTGAGCATCCCCACCGACTGGAGGCCGGCCAGCTGGGCATCGGTCGGCCCCTGCCAGAGACCGATGAACAGGTTGATGCCCAGCGCCTGGTAGGCCGCCGCGTTGGGCGGGCTCTGGAGCCAGACGGCGATGGGAAAGAAGCCCGCGTCCGACGGCGGGCCGTGCGTGAAGCCGGCGTAGACCTGGGGCGGGTTCTCCCAGGGGAGGTAGGCGTCCCCGCCGTCCAGTGCTGACCCGCCGTCGCCGCCCGCGCCGCCGTCGCCGCCCGCGCCGCCGTCGCCCCCGCCGCCGTCCGAGCCGAGCCCAGCTCCTCCTCCGCTCACGTTGCCGGTGCAGGCACAGAGCAGACACAGGCCGAGCCCGCCGAGCAGGCGAGGAGGCAGAGCTCGGCCGAGGCCACCCATCGCGCGCTCCATCGTAGGTCCCGCCCCGGGGTACGCCGGCAGTCGGCCGGGGTGTGCCGACCTGCGCCGGTCAGGATTCCCTAGATATTCCTGAGGCTTGGCCTTGATCTCCCGAACCCGCGCACCGCCCGCGCTCCGGGTGGGTGCCATGCAACGCGCACTTGTGCTGGTGTCTTCCTGGGCAGGTCACCCTGTCTCGGAGGCATTCGCCCGTGAATCTCAAGAAGCTGTTCCAAGCACTCGTCCTCGGAGGTACTGCGCTCGGTGTCGCCCACTGCGGCGGCGGAACGTCGGCGTCCGGAACGGGAAACGGAAGCGGAACCACGCAGCAGCTCCCCGATGGCGGGGCGCCCGGCGGCGGCGGACCGTCGGGTTGGTGAAGCAGGTTCTCCGCGGCGCGTGGGGGACGCGCTACCGCATCGAGACCGAGGCGTCGCTCCGCTTCGGCTTCCTCGCCGGGCAGCTGGCCCGCGCCGGCGTCCCGGGAAAGCTCGTCGAGCTCGCTGAGAAGGCCTCGCACGATGAGACGCGCCACGCCGCGCACTGCGAGCGCATCTTCCGCGAGCTCGAGGGCACCGAGCTGACCCCCGTCACCCGGGTCATCGAGTACGCGCCGAGGACCCTGCCTCCGGCGGAGAGGCTCACCTACGAGGTGGTGGCTCAGTGCTGCGTGGCGGAGACACAGAGCATGGCGACGCTGGTCACGCTCCTGGACGCGGCCGAGTCGCCGGATCTGAAGTCGGTCCTCCGCGAGCTCGCCCGGGACGAGGTCAACCACAGCCGGCTCGGCTGGGCCTATCTCGCCTGGGCCCGGCCCCGCCTGGACCTCGCCTTCCTCTCCCCGCTGCTGCCCGGGATGATCGACGGCAGCGCCGGCCCGGAAGTGTTCACCACCGGTCCGGCGGAGGCCGACGACCCGGGCCTTCTCTCGCGGGGAGTCATCCCCCGGTCCATGCGCCGCCGGCTCTACGTCGAGGGCCTCGAGACGGTGGTCCTCCCCGGCTTCGACACCGTGGCCGTGGACACCGGACCGGCCCGGAGCTGGCTCCGCGAAAAGCTCGCCCAGGCCGGGCCGCCCAGCCCAGCGTCGCCCGGCTAGTCCGGGACGGGCACGCCCTCCATCGCGCGCCTCCGGGGAGGCTCGGCTACGATGGCCCACCGGGCGGCGCCCACCCGCCGCCCGGGGTCGACCCTGGAGCCGGTTTCCGGCGGAGGCACGATGGCGAGGTCGCGCGCGCGTCCGGTGAGTTCCGGCTGGCCCGTTCTCGTCGCCGTGCTCGCGCTCGCCCCGGCACCGGCCCGGGCCGCCCGGACCAGCCACCTGTTCATGGACGAGTCCCAGCTCCTTCCCGAGGGAGACGTCGAGCTCGAGAACTGGCTCTGGACGGAGGGGCACATCCCGGACAAGCCGGGCCGGCCGGTGACCAGCTGGATCTGGATTGGCCCGGTGGTCGGCCTCACCTCGCACCTCGAGCTCCAGCTCCCCGTCCAGCTGGTGGGCAGCCCCGAGTACGGGGTCATCGATGCCATCAGCCTGGTGGCCCGTTACCGCTTCTTCTCGCGCGAGGACGACGAGGGATTCCAGCCGCTCGTCCGCGTCGAGTACCAGCAGCCGCTCAGCCAGTACGCCAGCCCGCCCCTGCTCAAGGCCCTGTTCGTGGTCACCCACGGCAACCTGCACGCTTTCCGGGTGACGGCCAACGTCGGCGTGCAGCTCGGGCTGCCGTTTCTCCAGTCCTCGGCCTCCGGCTCGGTGTCCGTCCTGGGCACGGCCTCGCTCGGCATCTCCATCCCCCTCGGCACCGAGCTGCGCCTGGCGGGCGAGGTGGACGGCCAGCTCCCCTTCGCCAGCAATGCGCGCCCCTATCCCGGCCAGCTCTTCGCCGGGCCCTCGCTGGCCTGGAGCCGGGGGCCGATGTGGGTCACCTTCGGCTGCGTCTTCGGGCTGACCCACTACTCCAACCAGTACCAGCCCAAGGTCCTGTGGGGCGTCACCTTCTAGCCGTCTGGGCGCTGGCCAGCCTGGCCGCTCCGGCGCGCGCCGGCGAGATCGAGGGCCAGCTCCGGGTGCAGGCCGCCGACGGAGGGGCGGGCGCGGCCGGCCAGCCCATCGTCGTCTACCTCACCGGCTTCCGGCAGCCTCCACCCGCCGACTCGCCGGTCATCACCCAGCGCGACAAGACCTTCCTCCCCGCGCTCCGGGTCGTCGTCGCCGGCCAGTCGGTCCAGTTCACCAATGACGATCCGGTGGTGCACAACGTCTTCTCCACCTCGGCGGCCCGGAGCTTCGACCTGGGCAAGCCGGGCCCGCACCAGACGCGTGAGGTGAGCTTCCCCACCCCCGGCCTGGTCGACGTCTACTGCAACATCCACGAGACGATGTTCGCCAACGTGCTCGTCCTTCCCAACCGCGCCTTCGCCCTGGTGGACGACCTCGGTCGGTTCGTCATCCGCGACGTCCCGCCCGGCCGCTACCCGCTCCACGTCTGGGGCCGGAGCATCGAGCCCCTCGAGGTCGAGGTGGCGGTGGAGGCGGGAAAGCCGGCCCGGGTGGAGCTCGTCGTCCATCCCCGCGTGTTCAACCCGGCGCACCTGGACAAGTTCGGGCGCCCGTACCGGGCGCGCGGAGGGTACTCGCCGTGACCGGCGGGGTCTCCTTCGGCGGGGTGACCGCCCCGGCCGCGCCCGGCTGTCTCGACGAGAACGCCGTCGCCCGCTACCTGGCCGACGACACGCGCGACGACGAGCGCGAGGCCGTGCGCGCGCACCTGGACACCTGCGACCGGTGCCGGGACCTGGTGGCCGGTCTGGTACGGACGCTGGTCACGCCCGAGCCGGACGACGCTCCCCCCGAGACGCTGGCCCGGGGCACCAACCTCTCGCGCTACGTGGTCCTCGATCCCGTCGGCCGCGGCGGCATGGGAGTGGTCTACGCGGCCTACGACCCCGAGCTCGATCGCAAGGTGGCGCTCAAGCTGCTCCGCTCCGACCTGAGCACCTCCGCCGCCGGGCTGGGCCGCTCCCAGCTCCTCACCGAGGCGCAGGCCATGGCCCGGCTCTCCCACCCCAACGTCATCACCGTCTTCGACGTGGGCACCTGGAACGACGAGGTCTTCTTCGCCATGGAGTTCGTCCGCGGCCAGACGCTCCGGGCGGCCCAGTCTGCTCCGGAGGCCCGGGCCCGGCGGACGCTCGAGCTCTACCTCGCCGCCGGCACCGGGCTGGCCGCCGCCCACCAGGCGGGCATCGTCCATCGCGACTTCAAGCCGGACAACGTCCTGGTCGGCGAGGACGGGCGCGTCCGGGTCACCGACTTCGGCCTGGCACGCAAGCCCGAGCAGGTGGACGCCCGCATGGCCGGAACGCCCGCCTACATGGCGCCCGAGCAGTGGCGCGGCGCCCCCGCCGACGAGCGGACGGACCAGTACAGCTTCTGCGTCGCGCTCTACGAGGCGCTCTATGGCTCCCGGCCCGTCCGGGCGGCCGCCGAGCGATCCGGCAGCGGACCGGCCGGCTTCCCTCCCCCGCGCACGGCCCGGGTCCCGCCCGGCGTCACCCGGGTGCTCGCCCGCGGGCTCCAGCCCGACCCGGCCCAGCGCTGGCCGTCGATGGAGGCGCTGGTCGGGGCGCTCCGCGCCGCGCGGCGGCCGTTCCGGCTGCGGACGCTTCTGGCCGTGGGAGTGCTCCTCCTGGCCACCGCCGGCGTGTGGGCGCAGCACGGCCTCCAGCTCCTCCGGGTGAACCGCGAGCTGACCTCGGCCGCCGAGCGGCTCCCCGAGCTCCTCCGGGCCCAGGCCGACCTCATCGACCTCCAGGCCCAGGTGGGCCTCGGCGCCGAGGGCGTCCTGGCCGCCTTCGGTCAGGCGAGCAACATGGACGCCGCCCTGGGGCTGGCGGAGAACGCGTCGCTCGAGCACCAGCTCGCCGAGGCGCACGAGGTGATGCGCTCGGCGGACCTGCCCGGGCTCAAGTCGCGCGATGCGCTTCTCCTGGTGAACGCCTGGGGTTCAGTGATCTTCAATCTTGCCGACCTGGACGCACACGGCGGCGCGGCGCCCGGCCTGCCATTACTGGTGGGGACGATGGACGGCATCGCCTCGGACGAGCTGTGGTCGGCCCCGACGCTCGCCGCCATCGGCGTGCCGCTGGCGACGGCGGTGCGGGGCGACGACCTCCTCCTCGTCTCGGCGCGGCCGGTGGTGCGCGGGAGCTCGGTGGTGGGCGCCATGCTCACCGGCAGCTGGCTCGACCGCGGCCTGCTCGCCGACCTCGGGCGCGCCGTGGGAGCGCGGGTGGCGCTCCACGCTCCGGACGGCGGCTGGGCGGGCGCGCGCTGGGAGCCGGCTCCCCCGGTGGGCAGGCTGTCCCAGGTCCGCTCCGGCGGACGGGACCTCGCCGTCTACGGCGTGGCGCTGGGAGCGCCCGGCTCGCGGACGCCGACGGGCGAGGCCTTCGCCTACCGGGAGCTGCAGGCGGAGTCCGGGCTGGCCGCGCCCGCGCTCCGCTGGGCGCTCAGCCTGCTCTCGGCGGCGGCGGCGGCCTGGCTGGCCTGGCGCAGGTGGTGGTTCCGGTGAGCGCCGTTTTCCCGCACGCCGACGTCTTCTGGGCCCGGCTCCCCCGGGCGGCGGCGCTCCGCGCCCGGCCGGGGGTGGAGGCCCAGCTCGCCGAGAAGCTCGAGGCGGCCCGGAACGCCCGGCCGGAGATCGCCGTCGACCCGGCGGCGTTCGTCGAGCACTGGGCGACCCAGCTCGCCCGCTCGCCGGAGGCCGAGGCCGAGCTCGACCGGATTCACCTCGCCGACCTGCTCCTCGCCTTCGCCTGCGGGTGTGGAGACCCGGAGGCGCTGCGCCTCTTCCGGGCCGAGCTTTTCCCGGCGGCGGTCTCGGCGGTCCGCGGTGTCGAGGCGTCCGGCGCCTTCGTCGAGGAGGTGACCCAGCAGCTCCTGGAGCGCATCCTCGTCTCGCCGGGCGGCCGCCCGCGCATCCTGGACTACGCCGGGCGGGGCTCGCTCGAGCACTGGCTCCGGGCGGCTGCGCTTCGGCTGGCGCTCAACGCCCGACGGGACTCGCGCCGGGCGCCGGAGCAGCTCGCCAGCGACTCGCGCTGGGACGCGGTGGCGCCGACGGCCGACCTCCAGCTGGGGTTGCTCCACCAGCGCTTCGGGCCCGACTTCGGAACGGCGGTCAAGGAGTCGATGGCCGAGCTCAGCTCCCAGGACAGGAGCCTGCTCCGGCTCCACTTCCTCAACGGCCTGAGCCTGAATCAGATCGGCGCCGTCTACCAGGTGAACAAGTCCACCATCTCGCGCCGCCTGAGCCGGGCCCGCGAGACGCTGCTCGCCCGGACCCGGGAACGGCTCGAGCGGACGCTGCGCATGGCACCGTCCGAGCTGGAGAGCCTGATGCGTGTGCTCGGCCCGGGGCTCGAGCTGAGCCTGACCTCGGTGCTCATGTCCGAGGCCGGGTCCACCACCTGAGCCCCTCTCACCCCGGAGCCGGGGCCCGGGGAACGGCCGGAAGCCGCGGCGGCCGCACCCCCCGGCGGACGGCGCCCTGGACGGGACCGTAGGCGAGCTCGGTGGCCCCCCGGGCGGCGCGCAGGAGGAGGCCCCCGCGGCTCATGTCCCCCCGCCCGACGAAGTCGACGGGGAAGAACAGCCTCGGGCCGAAGACGTCGAGGAGGAGGTCGACGTACTTGTCGCTGGCGATGCTCCCGAGCAGGACGACCTCCGCCCGCCGGTGGAGCGCCGCCGCCATCCGCCGCGCGTCGCGCTCGAGCGGCAGGCGGTAGCGGACCTCGTCCACGTCCACCGGGACGTCCGCCCAGCGGCGGATGTCCGCCGGACGCACGGCGCGGTCGGGCTCGACCAGCCCGGCTCCGGGGGTGATGACGAAGGTCGAGCCGTGCGGCGACGGCGCCCGGCCGAAGGCCCGCGCGTAGGCGAGCTTGCCCCGGAAGTAGAGGCCGCTGGCGAAGGCGAAGACGTCGCCGAGCGGCGCCCCGGCCGCGGACCGGAGGGCCCGGGCCAGCGGGAAGCTCGCCGCCGGCCGGAGGAGCAGGGACATCCGCACCCCATCGCACCGGGCCGGGGAGAGGAGAAAGACGCGCGCCCGGGGCGCGGCCTGCACCGGCCGCCCGGATCCTCTGACCTCGCGCTGCGCGCCGCGCGTCTTCATCGGCAGGAAGAGGCAGCGACCCTAGCCTCCGGGCGAGGGCCGCGCCTAGCGCCGGGAGCGCCTCGGGGAGGACGGCGGCGCCCGGACGTCGTCCGGCCTCCATGGCATGCCGCGCTTGTGCTCGATGTACTCGCGGATCAGCCGGCGGACCATCTGCGAGGGCGTGACGTCGTCCTCGGCGCAGAGCTGCTCGAAGACCGCCTTCTTGCGCGGGTCGATGAGGACGGTGAGCCGGGCGGTGCGCTGCTCGATTGGCATGCAATCCTCACCAGGAATACACTGGTGATGATTCTGATGATAATAGGATGAGCATCGCCGCCCCGCCACTCCTGGTGCTGCTCCTGGCCCTGGTGGCGGCCTGGCTGTGCCTCGGGCTCGCCGGCCTGATC
>DASPUU010000070.1:0-8057 GCA_035622755.1 Myxococcaceae bacterium | reverse complement strand
CTCCTCGGCCAGCCGTTTCAAGTCCACCCCTTTGGTGTGGCTCTCCTCCACCAGCCGCAGGAGGGCGGGTGCCTGCCGGCGCACCAGCGCTTCGGCGAAGGCCTGCACCACCGTCGTGTCGATGGCCCCCAGGGCCTCGGCCACCGCCTCGTCGGAGGCGCCTGGGCCGGCGGCGGACAACACCTGGTCGAGCAGCGAGAGCGCGTCCCGCATCCCGCCCTCCGCCTGGCGCACGATGAGCGAGAGCGCCGCGTCGGACAGACCGGCCTTCTCCACCTGGCCGATGTGCTTCAGCCGCTCCAGCATCCGGGCGGCCGGGACGCGACGGAAGTTGTGCCGCTGGCACCGGGAAAGAATCGTCTCCGGAAGCTTCTGCGGCTCGGTGGTGGCGAAGATGAACTTCACGTGCGGCGGCGGCTCCTCCAGCGTCTTGAGCAGCGCATTGAACGCCGCCCCGGAGAGCATGTGCACCTCGTCGATGATGTAGATCTTGTTCCGGTCCCGCTGGGGCAGGTACTTGGCGTTCTCGCGGATCTCGCGCACGTTCTCCACGCCGTTGTTCGAGGCCCCGTCGATCTCCGCCACGTCCACGCTCGCTCCGGCGGCGATCTCCAGGCAGGGCGGGCACGCTCCGCAGGGCGACGCCGTCGGCCCCTTCACGCAGTTGAGCGACTTGGCCAGGAGGCGCGCGGCGGTGGTCTTGCCCACCCCCCGCGGCCCGCAGAAGAGGTAGGCGTGGGCGACGCGGTCCTGGGCGATGGCGTTGGCCAGGGTACGGACCACGTGCTCCTGGCCGGTCATGTCTTCGAAGGTCTGCGGGCGCCACTTGCGGGCGAGGACGAGGTAACCCATCGGAGTGAGCCACCCACATTAACAGCCTGGACCGCCCGGCGAACGGCGTAGAGTCGGCCCGCCGGAACAGACCGCCCGACGCCCTCGTGGCCGCCCGCACCTCCACTGCCAGTGACGTGCTCCGGTCGCGGGGGCCGCTCCTGGCGGCGCTCGTCCTCGGCTCGCTGCCCGCGGTGCTGGCCGTGCTCCGGCTCGGCCGGCTCCACCCGGACGAGGTGTACCAGGTGCTCGAGCCGGCCTTCTGGAAGGTCCACGGCTACGGGGTCCTGGCGTGGGAATGGAAGGCCGGCCTGCGGAACTGGGCGCTCCCGCTCGCCGTGGCCGCGGTGCTGCGCCTGGGCGGATGGCTGGGCGTCCAGGATCCGTGGGCATTGCGTGCGCTGGTCGGCATTCCCATCGCTGCCCTCCACGTCGCCGCCCTGCTCGCCGCCTACCGCTTCGGGAGCCGGGCCACTTCTCAGGGCGGCTGGGCGGCCCTGCTGGCGCTCGGCCTTCTCCCCATGGCCTGGGCCTACGGCGGGCGGACGCTGGGCGAGCCCCTCTCCGCCGCGGCGCTGGTGCTGGCCCTCGACGCGCTGGAGAGGCCCGCCCCCCGGGGCCGCGTTCTCCTCCTCGGCGGGGTGGCGCTCGGTCTGGCGGTGGTGGCGCGCTACGGGTCGGGTCCGGCGGTGCTCGGGGCGCTGAGCTGGCTCGCCGCCCGGCGCCGCTGGCGCTCGCTCGGCCTGGCCGTGGCCGGCGGCGCGGCGGTGGCCCTGCTCCTCGGCGCGCTGGACTGGGCGAGCTGGGGACAGCCGTTCCACTCCTTCGTCGCCTGGGCGCGTTTCAACGTCTTCTCCGACGGCGCGGTGAGGGCCTTCGGCGCCGAGCCGGCGAGCTTCTATCGCCCGCTCCTGCTGGGCATCGTTCCGCTCTGGGTCTGGCCGGCGCTCGGCTTCGCCCTGGTCCGGCCCGCGCCCGGGTCAGGGCGGCTCGGGCTCGCCCTGTGGATGGCGCTCCTCGGCCTCCTGGCGCTCCTGGCCACGCCGCACAAGGAGGAGCGGTTCCTCTACCCGGTGGTGGTCCTGCTCGTGCTCGAGGCCGCTCCGGCGCTGGCCCGCGCTCGCACGCTGATGGCCGCCCCGTGGAGCGGCGCCGCGGCCATCGCCGCGCTCGGTCTCACCCTGGTCGCCTCCCCGACCACCATCGACCCGCGGGGCGACGAGTTCCGCGCGATGGTGCGCATCGCCCGGTCTCCAGACATCACCGGCCTCTTGCTGGTCAACGAGGGGCTCTGGGGAGCGGGGGGTTACTTCTACATCGGCAAGCGCATTCCCTGGCTCACCGCCGACTGGCCGTCGGATGCGAGCTTCCGCGTCGCCATGGGCGATGCGCGCTTCAACCGGGCCATCACCTTCGAGGGCCGGGCCCTCGATGCGCTCGCCCGCTCCGGCTTCCAGGTGGTGGGCAGGGAGGGGCGAGAGACGATGCTCGCCCGCCCGACGCGCTGAGAGAGGGAACGGCCGGGACACACGCGGTGGTGCGCTACCGTTGCTTCCTTCCGGACCTGGCGGGGTTCACGTCCGCCACGTCGTCCCGGCCACAGAGCAATCAATCATTTTACGACGGAGAGGGAGGGATTCGAACCCTCGATACCCTTTCAGGTATACACGCGTTCCAGGCGTGCGCCTTCAGCCGCTCGGCCACCTCTCCAGCGGTGCTCCGGTCATCAGCGGAGAGCGTAGGATTCGAACCTACGGTACCGTTGCCGGTACGCCTGATTTCGAGTCAGGTGCCTTCGACCACTCGGCCAGCTCTCCTCACACTGCTCGCTCGTCCTCCGCGGCTGCCCGCAGGTCCCCGAAGAACCGGCGCAGCAGCGATGCACATTCCTCAGCGGCGATGCCTCCCTCGCTCTCGAAGCGGTGGTTGTGCGGCGCGCGGGTGAGGTCGAGGAGACCGCCCAGCGCCCCGGCCTTGGGGCTCGGAGCCCCGAAGGCCACCCGGTCGATGCGCGACAGGAGCATCGCCCCGACGCACATGCTGCACGGCTCGAGGGTCACGTAGAGCGTCACCCCGGTGAGCCGCCACCGGCCGAGCGCGCGCACCGCCGCGGCCAGCGCCTCCATCTCGGCGTGGGCGAAGGGATCGCCGCTCCCCTCCCGCCGGTTGCGCCCCCTTCCCACCGCCTGGCCCTGGTGCACGGCCACCGCGCCGACGGGAACCTCTCCCTCGCGCGCGGCCTCCTCGGCCAGTTGCAGGGCCTCGTGCATCCAGGCGACGTCGACGTCCGTCATGCGCGCCCTAGAGGATTCGAACCTCTGGCCTTCGGATTCGTAGTCCGACGCTCTATCCAACTGAGCTAAGGGCGCGGAGCTCGGAGAGAGAGGGATTCGAACCCTCGATACCCTTTCGAGTATGCAGGTTTAGCAAACCTGTGCCTTCAGCCTCTCGGCCATCTCTCCACAGGGACCAACACCTACCGATGTCAAAGAACGGCAGAGTTTGGAGGAAGTAGGATTCGAACCTACGAAGGGCTTTCACCCTTGGCGGTTTTCAAGACCGCTGCCTTCAGCCGCTCGGCCATTCCTCCGACGAGCCCGCGCGGCCCCTCCCCGGGGAGACCCCCGAAAAAGGGCCGACTTCTTATCCCAACAGAAGGGCATTGCAACCCCGGGAGGCCAGCCCGGGTTGGCCCCAAGGTCGCTCAAGGGCGGAGCTCCTTCAACCCCCCCAGGTAGGGCCAGAGCGCGGGCGGGAGCGCCACCGTCCCGTCCTCGCGCTGGCCGGCCTCGAGGAGAGCCACCACCGTGCGGCCCACGGCCAGCGCCGAGCCGTTCAGCGTGTGCACCAGCTGCGGCTTTGCGCCGGGCTCGGGCCGGAAGCGGATCTTCGCGCGGCGCGCCTGGAAGTCCCCGCAGTTCGAGCAGGAGCTGATCTCGCGGAAGGCGCCCTGCCCGGGAAGCCAGACCTCGAGGTCGTAGGTCTTGCACGAGGCGAACCCCATGTCCCCGGTGCAAAGCAGCACCACCCGGTGGTGGAGCTCGAGGCGGCGGAGCACCTCGCTCGCTCCCTCGACCATCGCCTCCAGCGCCTCCATGCTCCGTTCGGGACGGACGAAGTTGACCAGCTCCACCTTGTGAAACTGGTGCTGGCGCACCAGCCCCCGGGTGTCCTTTCCCGCGGCGCCGGCCTCGGCGCGGAAGCAGGGGCTGAAGGCCACGTAGCGCAGCGGCAGCTGCTCGGCGGAGAGGATCTCGTCGGCGTGGTAGTTGGTGACCGGCACCTCGGCGGTGGGGATGAGGAAGTGCTCGTTCTCTCCGGCGGTGCGGAAGAGGTCGGCCTCGAACTTGGGAAGCTGGCCGGTCCCGACCATCGCCGAGCGAAGGACCAGGTAGGGGGGGAGGAGCTCGAAGTAGCCGCGCTCGCGGGCCACGTCGACCATGAAGGCCACCAGGGACCGCTCCAGCCGGGCCAGCTCTCCCCGGTAGAAGGCGAAGCGCGCGCCGGACACCTTCGCCGCCCGCTCGAAGTCGAGCATCCCGAGCCGCTCGCCGAGCTCGAAGTGCTGCCGGGGCGGGAAGGAGAACCGGGGCGGCTCGCCCCAGCGGCGGACCTCGACGTTCCCCTCCGGGCCGGGGCCGACCGGGACGGAGGGGTCGGGGACGTTGGGGAGGCCGAGGAGAATGCCCTCGAGCCGCTCCTCCACCAGGGCCAGGCGCCGTTCCTGGTCCTTGATCTCCTGGCTCACGCCGCGCAGGTCGCCGCGGAGGGCCTCGAGCTGCGCCGGCGCCTCCTTGGCCAGCCGCTTCATCTCCTCCGAGGCGGCATTGCGCCGGAGCTGGAGCGCCTCGAGCGAGACGTGCAGGGCGCGCCGCTCCTGCATCAACGACTGGAACGGCCCCAGGTCCAGAGCCCCTCCGCGTGCGCGGAGGCGCTCCACCACCCGGTCGAAGTCACGGGCGACGGACTTCAGATCCAGCATCAGCGACCACCCTGGAGGTCGAGGATCTCGTCCTCCACCTCCTGACGCTCGCGGGCCTTCGGGCTCCGCTGGAGGTAGGCCTTGAAGGCCGCCGCCGCCTCGCGGCGGCGCCCGCGCTCCTTGTAGGCGTAGCCGAGGTGGTAGTAGGCGAGCGCGTTCTTCGGGTCCACCTGGGTCGACTTGACGTAGAAGGGGATGGCCTTCGCCTGGTCGCCCTGCTCGGTGTAGGCGCGGCCGATGCGGTAGTAGACGGTGGTCAGCTTCGGGTCGGCCTTCAGCGCCTGCTGGTAGCGGACCACGGCGTCCGCCCAGCGGTTGGTCTGCGCGTAGCAGTCCCCCACCGCGACCAGGAGCGCGGTGCGGCTCGGGTCGGCCTTGAGCGCCCCCTCGAAGGCGACCACCGCATCGTCGTAGCGCTGCGAATCCAGGTACACCTCGCCCATCGCCTGGTAGGCGTCGGCATGATGGGGGTCGAGCTTGACGCACACCTTCCACTCGTCGAGGGCCTCGGGCACCTTCTTCGCCTCGCGGTAGATGAGCCCCATCTCGTAGTGGTAGCTGGCCCTCCCCGGCACCCGGTCCAGCGCGGCGCGCATGCTCTCGATGGCCGAGGTCCACTCGGAGCGCGCGGCATGCACGCGGGCCATGGCGAAGTTGGCCTCCGGGTTGGAAGGCTCGACGCGGAGCGCCTGGTTGAGCGCCGTCTCCGCGCCGGCCAGGTCCCCCTTTTCCAGGAGCACCGCCCCCACGGCGACATTGACCTTGAGGTTGCCGGAGCTCGACCGGGCGGCATCCAGCTCCTGGAGCGCCCCGGTCAGGTCCTTGGTCCTCCACAGCGCCAGCCCGCGCTGGAGCCTGCCGTCGGGCACGTTGACGTCCAGGGCCAGCGCCCGGTCCGCGTCCGCCAGCCCGTCGCGGAAGCGCTGCTGCTCGAGGGCGGCGCGCGACTGGCCGAGCCAGGCCGGGGCGAACCTGGGGTCGATGGAGCTGGCCTTCTCGTACTCGGACCGGGCCCGGGCCACGTCCCCGTCGGCCATGGCCAGGTCGCCCAGGCCCACCCGGACGCGCGCATCGTCGGCCAGCCGCTTGGCCAGGGCGTCGAACTGCTGGCGTGCCTCGGCGATGCGGCGGAAGCGGAGGAAGAAGCGGCCCAGGGCGAGGACCGGCTCGGGATCGCTCGGGTCGGCGGCCAGCGCGGCCTTGTACTGCGACTCGGCCTCCGCCAGCCGGTCGAGCGCCTCGTTGACCCGGCCGGAGAGCAGCAGGAGGTGAGCGTTTCCGGGGAGGCGGGTCAGGGCGGCGGTCACCGCGACCTGCGCCTCCTGCGGCTTGCCGAGCTCGAGCAGCGTGGTGACCAGCGACTCAGCCAGGGGGGCGCTCTGCGGGTCCTTGCGGACGGCATCGGCCAGAAGCGGGAGCGCCTTCTGGAGGTCGTGCTTGGCCAGGTAGGCCCGGGACAGCGCGCCCCGCGCCGCGCCCGACGAACCGCTCGCCTGCACCGCCCGCTCCAGCACCTCGAGCGCGCGGTCCACGTCGCCCTGGGCAAGCAGCGACATCCCCTGGAGGGTGAGCGCCCGCGACTGCTCCGCCGGAGCCAGGGTGGCCAGGGTCGCGGGCTCGAGGAACGGGGCGAGCAGGGCCAGCGCGGCGGCAGCGTCGTGCCGCCCGTCGAGCGCCAGGGATGCCCGCTCCAGGGCAGAGGAGACGTGCTTGGGGTCGGCCCCCAGCGCCTTGCCGAGCGCCGCATCCGCCCCGGTGACGTCCCCGGCGGCGAAGCGGGCCATCCCCAGCGCATGCCACACCCGTGCGCCGGGCGCGGCCCGCGAGAGCGGCTCGAGGAGCTCGACCGCCCCCTTGGCCAGGCCCTTCTGCAGGGTGGCCTCGGCGCGGAGGAGCACCAGGTCGGTGTCGCTGGCGCGCGCCTGGGCCAGCTCGGCCAGCGCGCGGTCCGGCTGCTTGGCGGCCAGCGCCGCCCCGGCGGCGGCCTTGATCCGCTCGGCATCGTGGCGGGAGAGGAGCGAGAGGTCGCCGGCCAGCGCGCCGGCGATGCGTTCGGCGTCGCCGGGCAGCGCGGTGTCGTACTGGCGCTGGAGCAGGGTGACCACCTGGACCCAGGCGGCGCGGACCTCCGGCACCTCGCGCTGGCCGAGCAGCTGCTCGAGCTGGCCCCGGGCCGACCGGAGCGAGGAGTAGGTGTCCTGGGCGGCCGCGGCGCGGGCGGCGGCGAGGCGGGCCGCCTCGGGCGAGCCGGCGGAGATCCGTGGCGGAAAGAGCCAGCGCAGGCCGAATGGCCCGTAGTGCGTGAAGCCGATGCTCGCCCCGCCGGCGACCAGGGCCACCACCGGGGCGGCCAGGAGCACCATCTTGAGCAGCTTCCGGCGCCGGGCGCGCGCCGCCTCGCTGTCCACCATGGTGCTGACCACCGCCATCCGGCCCTCGTAGACCTGCCGCAGGCGCTCCAGGTCGGCCGGCGATGTCTCGTGAACGGTGGGAGGGGCGCTGGCCGGCGTCGGCGTGGCCGGCGCCTCGGGGCGACTGAGCAGGTGCTGCATCACCTGGGCGAAGCCGGGAACGGAGCCGAGCGGCGTCCACGTCTCCTGGTCGTTGGAGACGTCCTCGTTGCCGAGCAGCTGCCCGTCGCCGAGCATCTTGGCGATCACCCCCTGGTCGAAGGGGCCGAACACCTTCCCGCTGCGGCGCCGGACGTAGAAGCGCACCGCCTTCGGCTGCGCGCCCCGCGCCGCCTTGGTGTCCTTGGCCGCATCCTCGAGGAAGCCGAGCATCTCCAGACCATCCTCCGGCTCGGGAGGCGCCGCCGGCGCCGGCGACCGGGGGAGCGGGGCGGAGAGGTCGGCCTCGAGGTCTCCCTGCGCGGGCGCGGTGGGGTCGAACTCCAGCGGATCGGCGGCCGCACCGGAGGGGGTGGGCGCGGGAGACGGCAGGTCGGTCAGGTCGAGCTTGGGAGGGACCGGCCTCGCCTCGGGGCGCGGCGGCGCCGGCACGGCGAACCCGCCGGGCTGGGCCGGCTCGAAGTCGTCGGGGATGGGGAGGGCGGTGGCGTTGGCGTTGGTGACCTCGAGCTCCACCTCGCCGAACGAGGGGCTCTGCCACGGGGGGAGCGACTCGTCGTCGGGCGTCGACAGGGGCGGCGCGGTGTCCGGCGGGGTCTGGACCAGCTCCTCGTCCAGCTGCGGGGGCGGCGGAGCCGGAGCGGTTGCCGCGGGCGGGGGGCGGGGGAGCGGGG
>DASPUU010000069.1:0-10839 GCA_035622755.1 Myxococcaceae bacterium | reverse complement strand
TCCATGGCGCCCGAGGCGCGGAACACGCCCACCGCGACCATGATCGCCACCAGGTAGGGGATGATCAGCACCGCCACCTGGAAGCCCTCCCTGGCGGCGGCCACCACCACCTCGTACACCTTGATCCGCCGGGAGAATCCGAAGACCACGATGCTGAACATGAGGACGGGAAGGATCCAGGCGCTCATCGCCAGCCGCACCACGTCGAAGGTCGAGCGGTCCACCCGCAGCTGGAGGAAGGACCGGAGCAGGGCCGCCGCCAGGGCCACGGCCACCACCCCGGCCACCACCCGGCGCAGCGGGCTCGCCGGGGCATGCACGGCCGCCGCCTTCTCCGCCGCCGCCGTGGCCGCGGCGTCCGGGGCCTTGACCGGCGCCGGGGAGGGCGGCTCGTCGGGGAGCACCGCCCGGTCGACGGAGAACAGGGGAAGCCGCTGCAGGAGCTTGGCCGCCGCCACCGCCACCACCGCCGAGCTCATGGTGGCCAGCATCGAGGGAAGGAAGATGGACGCCGGATCCTTGGAGCCGGCGGCGGCGCGCACGGTGACCACCCCGAGCGGGAGGACGGCCAGCCCGGAGGTGTTGATGGCCACGAAGAGGGCCATGGAGTTGGTGGCCACGCCCGGCCGGGGATTGAGCTTGTTCAGCTCGCCGATGGCCCGCAGCCCGAAGGGCGTCGCCGCGTTGCCCACTCCGAGCATGTTGGCCGAGATGTTGAGGATCATCGCCCCGATGGCCGGGTGGTCCTCCGGGATGTCGGGGAAGAGCCGCCGCATCACCGGTCGCAGGGCCCGGGCGATGGAGGCGAGCAGCCCGCCCTCGCGGAGCACTCCCATGAAGCCCAGCCAGAGGGCCATTGGCCCGATGAGCTTGATGGCCAGGCTCACCGCGTCGATGCACGCATCCAGCCAGGCGCGGTTCACGTCCGGCAGGCGCCCGGTGAAGGCGGCGACGAGGATCGAGCCGGCGACCAGGACGACGAAGATGCCGTTGAGCACGGAGTCCCCTCGAACCTAGCAGGCCGCTCGGCGAGCCGTCGTCCCGCAGCCCCTCCTCGCGCCTTCCACGCGGTGCCGCTCGCCACACCCTGGGTGCCAGTCGCTGCAAGGGTTTGCCGGGCTCGGC
Source organism: Myxococcaceae bacterium (assembly GCA_035622755.1). GTDB lineage: Bacteria > Myxococcota > Myxococcia > Myxococcales > Myxococcaceae > JADGRA01. The sequence continues at coordinate 9,714 of DASPUU010000069.1, read as the reverse complement.
GGGCGCGCGCTACCATCCATGCGGGTGTCCCCCCGGCTCCCCCCCGGGGGTGCAAAAACCATGGCCAGGGTGGATCAGCGTCAGCTCTGCGCGCGCGCGGACCCGACCGCGACGGCCTCCATCACGCCCGACGCATCGCCCGCGCGCCGGCTCCCCCCCGGGGCGACCGTCGGGCGCTACGTGGTCCTCGAATACGTGGGTGAGGGGGGAATGGGCGTGGTCTACGCCGCCCACGATTTTGCCCTCGATCGGCGGGTGTCCCTGAAGCTGGTGCGCTCCGGCTCCGGGAAGGATGCCGAGCTGCGGCGGGCGCGACTGCTCGGAGAGGCCCAGGCGCTGGCGCGCGTCTCGCATCCCAACGTGGTCGGCGTCCACGACGTCGGGACGCTGGGGGACGAGGTGTACGTCGCGCTCGAGCACGTGCCCGGGCTCACCCTCGGTGAGTGGCTCCGCGCTGCGCCGCGCAGCCCGGCGGCCATCTGCGACGTGTTCGCCCAGGCGGGCCGGGGTCTCTTGGCCGCGCACTCCGCCGGCCTGGTCCACCGGGACGTCAAGCCGGACAACATCCTCCTCGGGGACGACGGGCGGGTACGCCTGGCCGACTTCGGCCTCGCCGTCCCCGCCGGCGACGAGGGGGACGCCTCCGCGGGGACGCCGGGGTACATGCCCCTCGAGCAGCTCCGGGGCGAGCGGGTGGACGCTCGCGCGGACCAGTTCGCCTTCGCGGTGGCGCTCTTCGAGGCGCTCACCGGCGAGCGCCCCTACGGGCCACGCGGTGCGACCCGGGCCGCCCTCCGCGAGCGGCTGTCGAGCGGGGTCGCGGCGGCGGTCCCGGGGCTGCCCGGCTCCCCGGCGGGACTTCGCCGGGCGCTCCAGCGGGCGCTCGCCCCGGCCGCCGGCGAGCGTTTCCCGTCCCTGGCCGGGCTCCTGGCCGCGCTGGGTTCCGAGACGCCGGGCCGCGCCCGGCCGCTTCCCTTGGGCCTGCTCGGGCTGGCGGCGGTGCTCCTGGCGGTGGTGGCCGGTGCCGCGCTCCCGCTCGAGGGGAAGATGTTCCCGCCGGAGGATCTCGCCGAGGTCGGCCCGGGCCGGGCGCCGTCCTGGGTGGCTCGCCCGCCTGCTGGCGGAGCTCCCTCGGCGCCGCAGGCCCTGCCCGCCCGCGCCGAAGCGACGGCGCCCACCCCGCTCGCGTCGTCGGTCCCGGCCAGCGCCCCTGCGCAGCCATCCTCCATCTCCCTGTCCATCACCGAGACAACCCGTCCATCGGCCGGCGGAGCGGGCCGCACGCGTCCGTCGGCCACGCCGCGAGACCAGGCCGCCGCCCCGTTCCTCGGCTGGGTGGAGTCGCTGGATGGCCTGGCCGATGCGCTCGGCGGGCTGATGCGAACGCTGCGCGCCGCGCTCGACCTGGAGCGCGGGGTCGCCCTGACCGGCACGGCGTCGGTGGTGCCCGGCCCGGGCGACCTGGGTCACCTGCCGGTCTCCGTCTTCCCGGCCAGCAGCGGCGGAGGGGCAGTCCAGGCGGACGGTTCCTCGCTGCGCATCGCCTCGCTGCAGCAGCAGCTCGACCTGAGCCTGGCCGGGGGCGACCCGACGCAGATCGCCGAGGCGCGCTTCGCCCTGGCCCAGGCACTGGCCTCGGATCCACGCCAGCACGATCGGGCCATCGCCCTGGCCGAGCAAGCCCAGCAGGACCTCCAGGGGGCCGGGAACGACGCCTCCACCGAGGAGCTTCGCAAGCGCCTGGCGGACTGGATCCAGCAGCAGAATTCGCACGTGCCCGCGGGCTCAGGCGGGGGGAGACTGACCCAGTCCGCGGACACTCCCATCCTGTGAGAATCGCCGACCGGACCGAGTCCGATACCGACGCACGCCGTGTCTCCGAGCGGTCCCCCCGCCCGGCGCTGACGGTGGCCTTCTCCTGCCACCGGCCCTTCGAGCTGCCGTTCCGGGTGGAGCTGAACCGGACCCAGGTCCTGTGCCTCGGGCGAAGCCCTCCGCCCGCCGGCCTGCTCGGGACGCCGCTGGCCGTGGCCGATGACCACATGTCTGCGCTGCACGCGCGCTTCGAGCGCGTCGTCGACCGGTGGGTGGTCGAGGATGCGGGGAGCAAGAACGGCGTCCGGGTGAACGGTGTGGTGCAGCGCCGGGCGGCGCTCAAGGCCGGAGACGTGGTCGAGTGCGGGCAGACGTTCCTCCTCTTCGACGAGCCGGAGGAGGACGGGTTGTCCGGCTTCCCCTCCGACGCGCCCTCCGGCCCCACCCTTCATCCCGGGCTGCGCGCCGCCTACGCCGCGCTGGCGCGGGTCGCCCCCTCGCGGGTGGCGGTGCTCATCTGCGGAGAGACGGGGACGGGGAAGGAGCTGGCCGCACGCGCCGTCCACGCCTGGAGCGGGCGGAGCGGGGCATTCGTGGCGGTGAACTGTGGAGCGCTCCCCCCGACGCTGGTGGAGAGCGAGCTGTTCGGGGTCAAGCGGGGCGCCTTCACCGGAGCCACCGACGATCGCCCCGGCCTGCTGCGCGCCGCCGCCGGCGGAACGCTCCTCCTCGACGAGGTGGGAGAGCTGCCGCTCGCCGCCCAGGTCTCGCTGCTGCGGGTTCTCCAGGAGGGGGAGCTGGTCCCGGTGGGGAGCGCGCAGCCGGCGCGCGTCGACCTCCGGGCGGTGGCCGCCAGCCACCGGGATCTGGCCAAGATGGTCGAGGCGGGGAGCTTCCGGTCCGACCTCTACGCGCGGCTGGCCGGGCTCTCCGTTACCCTGCCGCCGCTTCGGGACCGCCTGGCGGACATGGGCCTGCTCGTCGGCACCCTGCTCCGGGCGCTGGGCGCCCCGGAGACGCTCGTCTTCTCCCGCGACGCCGGCCGGGCGCTCTTCCGCCACCGCTGGCCCCACAACGTGCGGGAGCTGGAGAAGGCGCTCGAGCTGGCGGTGGCCTTCGCCGACTCCGGGCGCATCGAGCTGGAGCACCTGCCGGCGACGGTGCGCTCGGCGCTGGACGCTCCCGTTCCGCAGGCGTCGGTCGAGCCGCCGGCGCGCCGCCCGCTCTCGGCCGCCGACCTGGCCCGGCGCGCGGAGCTGCTCGCGCTGCTCCGCGCGCATCACGGGAACGTCAGCGCTGTCGCGCGGGAGATGGGTGTGGCGCGGATGCAGGTGCAGCGCTGGTGCAAGCGCTTCCGCCTCGACCCGGCCAGCTTCCGCGAGGGCTAGGGACCCGGCGGGACTCCGACCCCGGCCCGGCGACGCCGTCCGCAACCCGGCCGGCCGTTGCACTGCATCGGGGTGCAACCCCTCGCCCCCGCCGTGCACCCCGGCGCCCGAGGCCCTCGCTCCGGGGAAGGCCGTCCCACCCGCGCACCGGCACGTGACCTGCAGCCCGGGGTGCTCGGCGAGGGGAGAGCGAGAGGAAGACGATGTCACGCGCGCGCCGCTGGGCCGCCGTTCTCGCGCTCGGCTGGGGGATCAGTCCCGGACTGGCGCTCGCACAGGGTTCCTCGGCGATCATCGGCACCATCGTCGACACGCTCTCCAAGAAGCCGCTGGAGAATGCCGTGGTGGTGGCCTCCTCGCCCGCGCTCCAGGGCGAGCAGACGGTGCTCACCGATGCCAGCGGCAACTATCGCCTCAGCCAGCTCTCGCCCGGTGTCTACCAGCTCAACGTCACCGCCGAGGGGTACCGCCCGCTGGTGCAGAAGCAGGTGGAGCTCCTCGCCAGCCACACGGTGCGGGCCAATCTGGAGATGCTCGCCGAGTCGGCGGTGGCCGGCGAGGAGACCATCGTCGTCGAGGGCAAGCCGCCCATCGTCGACGTGACGAGCAGCACCCAGTCGTACGCCGTCACCCGCGACTTCATGAATGCCATCCCGCTCTCGCGCCCCGGCGGCGTGGGAGGGTCCTCCCAGTCCTTCGAATCGCTGGCCCTGGTGGCGCCCCAGACGGCGGTGGACTTCTACGGGGTGTCCATCAACGGGTCGACCAGCCCGGAGAACGCCTACCGCGTCGACGGCATGAGCGTGAACGACCCGGGGTACGGCATCAACGGGACTCCGCTGGCGGCGGCCTTCATCGACCAGGTGAACGTCGTCACCGGGGGCTACATGCCGGAGTGGGGCCGCACCACCTCCGGGTCCATCGACGCCACCACCAAGTCGGGCGGCAACGAGTTTCACGGGTCGGTGTACGTCGACTACAGCCCGGGCGCCCTGGGGGGAACGGCCCGGACGGTGACCAGCGCCAACACCGTCATCAGCTCCCAGCTCCAGCCCTACAACATCGGGGACTTCGGGGCCCAGGTGGGCGGCTACATCATCAAGAACCGGCTCTGGTTCTTCGCCGGAATCCAGCCGTCCTTCAGCCGCTACAGCATCGAGCGGTCGATCAACGCTCTGGTCCCCAGCGACCCGTCGAATCCGAGCAGCCCGGTCACCACCGAGCTCATCCCCGGGACCACCAAGCAGTACTTCGCCGACGAGCGCACGGTCCAGTACATCGCCAAGCTGACCTTCCTGGTCAACGACGACAACCGGATCAGCGCCTCGGTCTCCGGGACGCCCACCTGGAGCGGAGGCGGCAACAGCTATCCCTTCCTCACCCAGGGGTTCGGACCCTCGCCCATCCTCTTCCCGGTCACCGGGAGCTTCAGCTCCACCTCGGGCGAGAACAAGAACAACGCCCTCGACGTCATCCTCCGGTACACCGCAGCCTTCGCGGAGAAGAAGGTCCTCCTCGACGTGCTGGCCGGGTGGCACAACCAGTACGTGGCCAACCTCCCGGTGGACGGCAGCGGGGCGGCCTCGATGCAGGGACTGGCCGGACAGCCGCTGGTGGTCTGGGGAAAGACGGATCCCCAGCCGCACAGCATCCTCGAGTTCGAGCCGCTCACCCCGGAGCAGGCCGCCTACTGCGGGCCGGGCGGGAGCTACTGCCCGGCGACCAACTACACCACCGGCGGGCCGGGTTTCGTCCAGGAGACGACCTTCAACAGCTACCAGGTGAAGCCGGTGGTGTCGCTCCTCTGGGCCGGACTCGGGCACCACGTCTCCAAAGCCGGCGTGGACGTCGTCTACAGCACCTACAGCCACGTCAAGGCCTACACCGGGGGCACCGCGCTGCAGGAGAGCAGCGACGGAACGCTGTTCTTCGACGCCCGCCAGTTCGCCCGGCTCGATTCGCCCACCGACCCGGTGTTGCTCAATTCCATCACCGCCAACAGCAGCTCGGTGCTGTGGGGAGTGTTCGTCCAGGACAGCTGGAACCTCCTGGACAAGGTGACCATCAACCTCGGAGTCCGCTACGACTCCCAGACGCTCTACAACGGCGCCGGCCAGCCGGGCATCTACCTTCCCAACCAGTGGTCGCCTCGCCTGGGCGTGGTCTGGGACCCGACGCAAGCCGGCAAGTCGCGCATCTACGGAAGCTTCGCCCGGTACTACGAGAGCGTCCCCCTGGACATCGCCGACCGGGGCCTGACCGGCGAGCCCTACCTCATCGGCGGGCACCTCTGCCAGCCGCAGGTCAACGCCTCGGCCTGCCGTGACCCGAACACGCGGGTCGTCCTCAACCCGATCAGCCCCAACAACCAGTGGATCGGCGTGGGCTCGGACCGCACCCCAGTCGACCCCAACCTCCAGGCTCAGTCCAACGACGAGTGGCTCATCGGCGCCGAGTACGAGCTGCTCACCAACTTCCGCCTCGGCGTGGTCTACACCCACCGGCAGTTCCATCAGGTCATCGAGGACATGAGCCGTGACAACGGGGCTACCTACTTCATCGGCAATCCCGGGTCGGGCATCGCCTCCGACTTCCCGGTTGCGCAGCGCACCTACAACGCGGTGACCATCACCGCCAACAAGAGCTTTGCTGACAACTGGCTCATCCAGGCCAGCTACACCTGGTCTCAGCTGGTGGGAAACATCGACGGTCTCTTCCGTCCGGAGACGGCCCAGCTCGACCCCAACGCCAACTCCACCTTCGACCTGAAGAACCTGCTCGCCAACCAGTACGGTCCGCTCGCCGGGGACACGACCAACGTCATCAAGTTCTACGGCGCCAAGGTATTTCCCATCGGCGCGCCGGTGAGCATCACGCTCGGCGCGGGCTACACCGGCGCCTCGGGCGTTCCGATCAACTACCTCGGCGCCAACCGCGCCCAGCAGTACGGCCCGGGGGAAGTGTACATCCTTCCGCGGGGTGACGGCGGACGCCAGCCGTGGGTGAACACCATCGACCTCCACTTCGCGGTCGACTGGCGCTTCGCCCAGGCCTGGACGCTCACCCTGAGCGTCGACTGCTTCAACGTCCTCAACTGGCAGCAGGTCACCGCGGTGGACAACAACTACACCTTCGCCGGCGTGCTGCCGGTGGTGAACGGCAAGCCCTCGGACCTGCCCAGTCAGCTCCGTTACGACGACGGGTCGAACCGGCCCTTCGCCCAGGCGGACATCAATCCCAACTTCGGTCACGCGCTGGCCTACCAGGCCCCGAGGGCCTTCCGCTTCGGCGCCAAGGTGAGCTTCTGATGCGAACGTTCCTTCCCCCGTGCCTGGCCGTCCTCGCCGCCGGCTGCGCTCCCGGCATCCCCCAGCCCTGTCTGGTGGGGCGGGCGGATTCGAGCGCCTACGTCGCGTCGCTGACGCTCAAGGCCGGCCAGACCATCGCTCCGGAGTGCTCGGCGGCCACGCCGCCTCAGCGCGTCGAGCTCTACGGGGTGGAGAAGTACAGCCCGCCCGGCTCAGCCTCCACGCTGGCCATCCTTCCACTCGACCTCGAGCAGAACCCGGTCTTCCCGGGCGACACGCCTCCGCTGTCCGAAGGCGCCTTCGCCGCCGAGGATGCGGATGCGAGCGGGTACTGCTCGGTACCCGCCCTCTCGGTCGAGCAGGGTGACGTCCCGGACGGGTCGGGGGGCTCGCGGGTGGTGTCCTACCTGTTCTCCGACCTCCGGTTCCTCGCCGGGCCGGCCTACCAGGGCACCCAGATGGCCGGCAGCCTCCACTACAGCGACGGTGCCTGCGCCGCGGACTACGACCTCATCGCCGTGTGGCCGGCGGTGAGCTGCCTCTCCACGTCGGATTGCAATCCGGCCCAGGACATCTCCCAGGGCATCTTCGGCTCGGGGATCAACTCGGCCTATCCGGTGGTGTGCAATACGGATGCTCAGTACTGCGTTCTCACCGGGACGACCTTCCCCCAGGTCGGCGGCTTCGTCCCCTAAAGGGAGTCGAGGCCATGCGTGCTGGTGGTCCAGCGGCGGGCGGTGGCCATGCCGCCCGCCGCCGGACCGCGCAGCGCCGCGGAAGTGTGACTGACCCCTCCGCCGCGGCGCTGCGCCCTTTTTCTCTCGCCGCCGGGGGGTGACTCTATGCGCGAGCGGGGGTGCAACAGCGAGGTGTTGCAGGTGCAACGCGTGCAACAGCGGCGTGGCGTGTTGCACCCCCTCGTTGCCCGACGTGAGTTCGAAGGCTTGCCCGACCGTCGTCCAGGCACGTGCGCTGCAGCGGCCGGCCCTGTTGTCTGGCGGCCCTCCAGCACGGTGGAAATGGGTTCCTCCGGGTGCCAGGGCCACGAGGCGCCGCGGTCGTCACTCTCCCCTCGCCGCGGCGCTTCGACTTTCTCCAGCCTCACCCCGGCTGCTCAGACCGCTTTCCCACTGTTTCTTTGTCTGGGAAGACGCTGTGCGACTGGATCTCCAGTCTAGCGGGCAACTCCGGGCGCTGAGAAGGGCTCGAGGCGGGGTTTGCAGCGAACGGGTCGCCCCGTCTCTCCGGCGCGTCACTCAGGGGGCCGCGGCCGGGGGCCCGAATCCGAAGCCGGCGAGCAGCGTCTGCCCCTCGGGGGAGCCGAGCAGCGCCAGCCACTCCTGCGCCAGGGCCGGCTGGGGGGCTCGCCGGAGCACGGCGATGGGATACACGGCGACGACGTTGAGCTCGGCGGGGATGGCCACCACCGTCACCCGGTCCGCGGCGGCTCGGGCATCGGTGGCGTAGACGATCCCGGCGTCCGCCTCGCCCAGCGCCACCTTGGCCAGCACCTGCTTCACGTTGAGCTCCCGCGAGACGACGCGGGCCTCGACCTCGGCCCGGAAGCCGGCGCCGAGCCGCTGTGACGCCCGGTCCAGGATCTGGAGCGTGTAACGGCCGATGGGCACCTCGGGAGCTCCGATGACCAGGCGCCGGGCGCGCGGGAGCTCGGCGAAGGCCCGGACGCCGGCGGGGTTCGCGCGGGGGACGATGACCACCGGCGCATTGGTGGCCAGGATGCGCTCCGCCTCCACCAGTCCGGCCGCCCGCGCCCCCTCCATCTGGTGCTCGTCCGCCGAGGCGAAGACGTCGGCCACGGCGCCCTGCTCGAGCTGGGTGCGGAGCTCCTGGCTCCCGGCGAAGTTGAACCGGACGTGGACCCCGGGGCGGTCCTTCTCGAACGAGGACGCCGCCTGGGCGAAGGCCTCGCGGAGCGAGGCGGCAGCGAAGACCACCAGCTCCGGGCCGGCCGAGCCGCTCGCCGCCAGCGGCCGGGGTGCCAGCGCCGCGGCGACGAGGAGGACGGGGAGGGCGGGGCGCACGGCGCCGAGCAAGAGCAGAGGACCGCCCCCCCGTCAATCGCGCCCATCGTCTGTCAAGCGCGATTTACAGAGGCTCTCCGCTCCAGAAGGCCCGGGCGAAGGCCGTCACCGGCCCGGCCCGGACCGCCTCCGGCGATCCGCGCTGCGCCACCGTGCCGGACTCCAGCACCAGCAGCGGACCTCCCAGGGCGAGGACGTCGGCGGTGTCGTGGGTCACCACCAGCGCCGGGACGGCGAGCCGGCGCAGGCGTTCGGCGAGGAAGGCCCGCACCCGGACCTGGGTCGGGGCGTCGAGCGCGGCCAGCGGCTCGTCGAGGAGGATGGCGCGGGGGCGGATGGCCAGCGCCCGCGCCAGGGCCACCCGCTGCCGCTCGCCGCCGGAGAGCTGGCCGGGCAGGCGTTCGCCGAGCTGCCCGATGCCCACGTCGTCCAGGGCCCGGCGCACCCGCTCGGCGCGCTGGTCCGCCGGGAGCTGGGGGAGCCCGAAGGCGACGTTCGCCTGCACCGTGAGGTGTGGGAAGAGCCCGTAGTCCTGGGGCACGTAGGCGATGCGCCGCTCCTCGATGGGGGTGAAGAGCTGGCGTCCCGAGTCGAGGAGGATCTCACCGCCGAGCGAGAGCGTCCCGCGCACGCCGGGCAGGGCACCGAGCACCGCCAGGAGGAGGGTGGACTTGCCCGACCCGTTGGGGCCGATGATGGCCAGCGGCCCCGGGCCGGCCTCGAGCTCGAGCGACAGCCTGAGGGAGCCACGCCGGGCGTCAAGTCGGGCGGAGAGCATGGTCGGCGGGGGGGAGGACCTGTGTTCCGCGGCTCACCAGGAGGAGGAGGGCGAAGGCCACGGCCACGAGCAGCACCGCCATCGCCTTCGCCGGCCGGAGGTCGACCTCCATCGCCGTGTAGATGGCCAGGGGGAGCGTCTGGGTCCGGCCGGTGAGATTCCCGGCGAACATCAGGGTGGCGCCGAACTCGCCCAGGGCGCGCGACCAGGAGAGAGCGGCGCCGGTGGCCAGGCCGGGGAGCGAGAGCGGGACCGCCACCCGGAAGAACGTCCTCGCCGGTCCGGCCCCCAGGCTGCGAGCCACGGTGAGCAGCGCGGGGTCCACCCTCCGGAAGGCAGCCGCGGCCGCCATGACGTAGAAGGGCGCGGAGACGAAGACCTCG
>DASPUU010000068.1:0-5405 GCA_035622755.1 Myxococcaceae bacterium | reverse complement strand
GCCTTCCGGGCGTCGTCTCGGTGGTGCTCCTGGACAGCGCCCTCTGGCTCCTCGGCGTTCACGCCGCCGCGCTCGGCGCCTCGCTCCGCCCCCTGTGGGAGGCCATGCTCGTGGAAAACATGGACGCGGCGGCGGCCGGCGGCGCGCTTCCCCACATCGCTCCGCTCCACTTCTACCTGTGGTTCGTCTGGCAGGGCGGATCGGGCGCCGCGCTCGCGCTCGGGCTGCTCCTGGTCCGCTGCCGCAGCGCTCAGCTGCGGTCGGTGGGACGCCTCGGGCTGCTTCCCGCGGTCTGCAACGTCAACGAGCCGCTCCTGTTCGGGGCCCCGGTGGTGCTCAACCCGGCCCTGGCGGTGCCGTTCATCGCCGCACCGCTTCTCAGCGCGGTGGCCGCCTATGGCGCCTTCGCGCTCGACCTGGTGCGCCGGCCGGCCCTGGAGGTCCCCTGGACGCTCCCGGCTCCCATCGGGGCCTTCCTCACCACCGGCGGGGACCCGCGCGCCGTCGTCCTGCAACTTTCTCTTCTGGCGCTCAGCATTGCCATCTACTGGCCCTTCGTGCGTCGCTACGACGCACGGCTGCTCGCCGCCGAGGTCGACCGGGCGGGCGGGGGGCTACCGCCCGCGGGGACGAGCCCGTAAAGAGACACCGTGCCGCGCTACCGCATGTCCGTCTGCCGGGGACCCGACTGCCGCCGGAACGGCGCCGAGCGGGTCTTCGCCGCAGCGCGTGATGCCGCCCGGGAACAGGGCCTGGAGGCCAAGTGCCTGGTCACCCGCGGCGGGTGCTACGGGCTGTGCCATCTCGGTCCCAACGTGGTGGTGCGCGAGGAGCGGGACCGCCCGCGGGACATGTTCATGCAGGAGGATTTCCAGCTCATGGGCTGGCCAGACGAGGTTCATTACGGGGAGATGACCCCGGAACGGATCGCCCGGGTCGTCTCCGAGCACGTGGGGCGGGACGCCCCGGTCGAGGCCCTGCGCGGCGCCCGCGAGGACTGACCGCTCCCTCCCCGGGCTGCGCGCCGGGCCGGGGAAGCCCCACCCCTCCTCGACCGGCCGGGGATTGCTCCCCGGCGGCTCGACGCCCGCACCGCGAGTTTGACGCTGGACGTCCGGCCCCGAACGGGGTAGGCGAACCGGCGGGCCGGGGGGCAGGCGCTCCTCCGGAGGAATGACCAGGGGCTTGCACAATCCCCGAGACCGATACCGGAACGAGGAACCCACATGCGACACCTCAGCAAGTTGATCCTTGCGTGCGCGCTGGTCGGCTGCGCCACCGCGGCTCCCCCGCCGGAGCCGCCGAAGTGGCAGACCCAGGCGGAGGCCGACATCAAGGCCGCCCAGGCCGCCGGCGCGGAGCAGATCCCCGCTGCCCAGGACCACCTGGCGAAGGCCCAGAAGGCGCTCGCAGCGGCGATTGCCAACAAGAGCTCCCTGCAGGGATCGATGGCCTCCGCCGAGGCTTCGCTGGCGAAGAACCTGGCACGTGAGGCGAAGGCCAAGGCGGACCTCACCGCCGCCATCAACCAGCTCAACGCCCTGAAGGCTCAGTGATCCACCGGGACTCCGAGGACACCATGACCCAGACCCAGAAGATGTTCGCCGTCGCCGCCGTCGCCCTCCTGGGTGGCTGCGCGTCGCTGGAACCGTCGCCGGCCCTGGTCGAAGCGCGCAATGGCTACCAGGCGATGGCCAGCAGCAACAACCCGGCCAATGCCCTCGAGCGGGCGCAGGCGCAGGCGGCCCTGAACAAGGCCAATGCCGCGGTGGCGCAGAACGACACCGCCACCGCCGGCCCGCTGGCCGACATCGCCCTGACGCGGGTGCAGAGCGCCCAGGCGGCGGGCAGCGCCGGCGATGCCCTGGACAAGGTGGTCAAGGTCCAGGACGAGTCTCTGTCCATCATCCGCGCCAAGGGCATGGCTGCCGGGCAGGTGACCGCCGCGGCCACCGCCGCCACGGCCATGACCCAGGAGCAGATCGCCAAGCAGAAGGAGGTGCTGGCCGCCGCCGAGGCGCAGCGCCAGCGGGCGCTGGACACGCTCAAGTCCTTTGCCAACGTGGTCGAGGACAAGGACCGTGGCCTGGTCATCTCCATCGGCGGCGAGACCCTGTTCAAGACCAACTCCGCCAAGTTTGGCCCGAGCGCCAACCAGGAACTGACCGCCCTGTCGGTCTACCTCCAGCTGGATCCGCGCCCGACCGTGGTCGAGGGCCACACCGACAACACCGGGAAGCCCGAGTACAACATGAAGCTCTCCCAGGACCGGGCGAAGAACGTCATGGACTTCCTCGTCGGTCAGGGCGTCTCGCCGGACCGGATCACCTCGGTGGGCTTCGGCGAAACGCGGCCCATCGGAGACAACAAGACCAAGGCCGGCCGTGCCCTCAATCGGCGCGTGGACGTGGTCATGGTGAAGGCCACCAAGTAGACATGAAACCAACTGACGGACGAGGGAGCCCAATGCGACACCTCAGCAAACTGGTCCTGGCCTGTGCGCTCGGCACCGGCTGCGCGACCGCGGTACCCCAGGCGAAGATCGACGGCGTCCAGAAGTCCATCAACGGCGCCGCCGACGCAGTCGGGAGCCAGAGCGGCGTCGCGGCCGACCGCCTTGCCGACGCCAAGCGGGAGTTCGATTCCGCCATGCAGATGGCCAAGAGCGGCAGCACGGACGACGCGCTCCGCGTGCTGGAGAAGTCCGACTCGGACGCCAAGCTGGCGCAGGCGCTCGGTGTCGAGGGCACGACGCGGTCGCAGCTGCAGTCCGTGCTCGATCAGATCAAGACCCTGAAGGCCCAGCTCGGAAGGTAAGAGGCTCGCCACCATGACCCCCATGAGCAAGAAGCTGTCCTGGGTTGCCGCGGTCGGCCTGCTCGCGTCCGGCTGCGCCGAGACCCCGAAGGAGCTGATCGACGCCCGCGCCGCCTACAAGCGCGTCTCCACCGGCCCCGCCGCGCAGACCAACCCCGTCCAAGTGGCCGAGGCCCGGAAGTCCCTCGACGAGGCGGAGAACGCCTGCGCCACCTGCTGGGCCGACGTGGTCGGCCGCGACAAGGCCTACGTCGCCCTGCGGACCTCCGAGCGCGCCGAGGCCATGTCCCGCACCGCACTGATGGGCCAGGAGCTGACCTCGGCCGACGCCCAGCTCGCCTCGCTGCAGAGCGATGCCGTGGCCGCGGGCCAGGCCAAGCTGGCCGCCGCCAACGCCGCCTCGGCCGCCGCCCTCGGAACGCTGGGCAAGACCCAGGCCCAGCTGGATGCCGACCGCGCCGCCGCCGAGGCTGCGCAGAGGAAGGCCCAGGCGGCCCTGGACAAGATCCGGGGCAAGCTCACCGTCACCGACCGGGGCACGATCATCACCCTGCCCGGGGCCCTGCTCTTCCCCACCGCCAAGTCCTCCCTGTCGCCGGGCGGGCGGCGGAACCTGGTGCCGCTCATGGACTTCCTCCGCACCGACGGCCGGAAGATCGTCGTCGAGGGCTACACCGACTCCACCGGCTCGATGGACACGAACATGAAGCTCTCTCAGGCCCGGGCGGACACGGTGATGAACGACATCATCAAGGACGGGGGCATCCCCGCCGACCGCATCTCGGCCGTCGGCCGTGGGCCGGAGAACCCCATCGGGGACAACGCGACCAAGGCCGGACGGGAGCTGAACCGGCGGGTGGAGATCCTCCTCCTCAACCCGCCGAAGTAGGGAGCTCGGCTGTCTCTCCCCGGCCGTCCCACCCCGGTGGTGGCGGCCGGGCGAGGAAGGAGCGGCAGCGCTCGGCATAGGCGGCGCTCGGGGGATCCGCCGCGGCGTGGCGCTCGAACCAGGCGAGCGCCCCCTGGAAGTCGCGGGCCAGGTAACGCGCCCGCGCTGCCTCCCAGCCGGCGAGGATCTCGCTCAGCGCCGCCGGCACCTCGCCGCGCTTGGACACCAGCTCGTGCACCGCCTCCGGCGCCCCGCCGAGCGGGAGCGACTCCAGCACCCGGAAGACGAAGCCGGATCCCGCCTGTCGAACCGTCTCCGCCGAAGCGAGGACGTGGGTGCCATAGAGTCGGTTGGCGGCCTCGAGCCGGGCGCAGACGGACACCGCCTCCCCGAGCACCGAGTAGTGCGACTTGTGCGCACTGCCGATGTCGCCGGCCACCACCTCGCCGGTGTGCAGGGCGAGCCGGCAGCGGGCGGCGGTGCCGAAGCGCAGCTCCCACTGCGGCTGGAGCCTCTCCAGGGCGTCGCGGACGGCGAGCGCGGTCCGGCAGGCCACCTGGGCATGGCGCTCCAGGCGCACCGGCGCCCCCCAGAAGGCGATGAGCGCGTCCCCCACGTACTCCACGTGGCCGCCCGTCTGCCGCACCAGGGTGGTGAGCTCGGTGAAGTAGGCGTTGAGGAGCCCGACCAGCGGATCCGGGGCGAGCCTCTGGCAGAGTGCGCCGAAGCCATCGATGTCGGCATAGGCCAGCGTCACCTGGAAGCGCTGGGGCCGCATCAGGTCCACGTTTCGGAAGACCTGCTCGGCGGTCTCCGGGCTGACGTACCGCCCCAGCGTCCCGTAGACGAAGTCGCGCATCTTCTGCTCGGTGCGCAGCGCGTAAGCGGTGGTGAGCAGGAAGGTGAGCCCGAAGGCGAGCAGCGGCCCTCCGGTGGCCGCCACCCGCGCCTCGCCGAGGAAAAGGTGGCGCGCCCAGACCAGGTAGGCGGCGATGCCCAGGGCCGCGCTGGCCAGGTAGACCAGCGCCCCCAGGGTTGAGCGCACCACCTGGCTGAAGGTCAGAGCCAGGAAGGCGCCCAGGAAGGCCAGGGCGAAGGTGGCCAGGACGTCGGTGCGCACCGGCGCGCGCGACAGCCCGACGCCGGCGAGCAGGCTGGCGATGGACTGTCCGGTCACCGCCGCCCCGGTGACGCCCGGCCCGAGCGGGGTCGGGGACCAGGTGGCCCTTCCCGGGGCGGTGTCCGCCAGGAGGGCCACCCGGTGCTCGAGATCGTTGCGGTAGTGCAGGGGGAGCCCAGCGTCGCCGTCGGCCAGGTTCTGCACCAGCCGCCAGGCGGAGATGGCGCGCCCGAGCGAGCCCCGGCCGGAGCGGCCCGGCTCGGCGGCATCGAAGCGCAAGGGGGAAAGGCCGTCCGGCTCGAGCGGCACGGAGTGGCCCGGGGCGAGCTCCAGCCGACCGTTGGCGAAGGTCAGCCGGCGGGGCGCCCCCAGCTCTCCCAGCGCCGCCGCCAGCGGCAGCGAGGGTAGGAGGTGCACCCTCCCCCGGGGGGAGACGTAGCGGATCAGGTGGTAGATGCCGCGCACCGTCCCGTCGGCATCGGCGGCCAGGGCGGTATGGCCGAATCGGATGCTGGCGGTGAGCAGCGCCACCGGCGGTGGCTCGAGCGAGCGCGCCACCGGGAGCCGGCCCGCGTCCAG
>DASPUU010000067.1:0-6728 GCA_035622755.1 Myxococcaceae bacterium | reverse complement strand
CCGGCGGTGGCCAACGCCGTCTTCGCCGCCACCGGCAAGCGCCTGCGGACGCTCCCCTTCCTTCCTCCGGGCCACGGAACCGGCTAGCGCGAGGCGAGGGCGCTCACCAGGGAGCGAACCAGCCCGAGGCCGGCGGCGACGCCGCCCCGGTGAAGCGCATCGACCAGCGCGCTCCCGACCACGACGGCATCCGCGTGCCCGGCGAGCGCTCGTGCCTGCTCGGGTGCGGAGATGCCGAAGCCCACCGCCACCGGCACCCCGGCCGTCCGGCGGACCGCGTCGAGCCTGCCGGGAAGGTCGGCCGGAAGCTCGCTCCGGGCGCCGGTGACCCCGGTGACGCTGACGAAGTAGAGGAACCCGTGCGTCCGGGCGCCGATGGCGCGCAGGCGCTCCTCGGGCGTGGTCGGCGCGGCGAGCAGGACCAGCGACAGGCCCCTGGCCCGGGCAAGCCGGGAGAGCTCGTCAGACTCCTCGAGCGGCAGGTCGGCAACGAGGAACCCGTCGACGCCGACGCTGGCCGCTCGCGAGACGAAGCTCTCGGCTCCCATGCTCACGATGGGGTTCAGGTAGCCGAAGAGCACGAGCGGGGCGAGGCACCCGCTGTGCCGCAGCCGGTCGACCAGCCCGAGCACGCCGTCCAGCGTCGTTCCCGAGGCCAGGGCACGCTGCGAGGCGGCCTGGATGGTCGGTCCGTCGGCGAGCGGGTCGGAGAACGGGACGCCGAGCTCGATGACGTCCGCGCCGGCCTCGGCCAGGGCGGGCACGAGACGCTCGGTCGTCTCGAGGTCCGGATCGCCGGCACAGACGTACGGGACGAGCAGGGTGCGCCCGGTCTCCCGGGCGGTCCGGAAGCAGGCCTCGAGCCTGTTCACCGCGGAGCTCCGCGGCCTCGCCGCTCGAGCTCGGCCAGGGCGTGGACCAGGTCCTTGTCCCCACGGCCGGAGAGGTTCACCAGGACCCGCCGGCCCGGACCGAGCTCCCGTGCCACGTCCCGCGCGCGGGCGAGCGCATGGGAGGTCTCCAGCGCGGGGAGGATGCCCTCCAGCCGGCAGAGCTCGGTGAAGGCGTCGAGCGCCTCATCGTCGGTGGCCGTCCTCACCTCGAGGCGGCCGGTGTCCCTGAGGTGCGCCAGCTCCGGCCCCACCCCCGGGTAGTCCAGGCCGGCGCTCACCGAGTGGGCCTCGGCGACCTGGCCGTCGGGCGTCTGGAGAACGCTCGAGGCCGAGCCGTGGAGGACTCCGAAGCGCCCGGCGGAGAGCGAGGCACCGTGCCTCCCGGTGGCCAGTCCCTCGCCTCCGGCCTCCACCGCCACCAGCCGGACGGCGGCATCGTCGACGAAGGCACTGAAGGCTCCGAGGGCATTGCTGCCGCCGCCGACGCAGGCCACCACCGCGTCGGGGAGGGCGCCGAAGCGCTGCAGGCACTGGGCCCGCGCCTCGACGCCGATGACGCGCTGGAGGTCGCGCACCAGGCTCGGGTAGGGGTGCGGCCCGGCCACGCTGCCGATGACGTAGAAGGTGTCGCCCACCCTGCTCACCCAGGCCCGGATGGCCTCGTTCATCGCGTCCTTGAGGGTCCGGCTCCCGCTCTCGACGGAGCGAACCGCCGCGCCGAAGAGGCGCATCCTCTGGACGTTGGGAGCCTGGCGCCGGACGTCCTCGGCCCCCATGAAGACCTGGCACTCGAGGCCGAAGCGAGCGCAGGTCGCGGCGGTGGCGACGCCGTGCTGCCCGGCTCCGGTCTCGGCGATGATCCGGCGCTTGCCCATCCGCAGCGCGAGCCGTACCTGGCCCACGGTGTTGTTCAGCTTGTGGGCGCCGGTGTGGAGGAGGTCCTCGCGCTTCAGCCACACCTCGGCGCCGGCGAAGGCCTCGGTGAGACGGCCCGCCCGGCTGAGGGGAGTCGGACGGCCGCCGAAGTCGCGCAGGTCCTCGGCCACGGCGGCCAGGAAGCCGGGATCGCCGCGGGCCTCCCGCCAGGCCGCCTCGAGCTCCTCGAGCGCCGGGACGAGCGTCTCCGGCACGTAGCGGCCGCCGTACGGGCCGAAGCGGCCGGTCTGGCTGCCCGGAAGGACGCTCACCGCCGGGTCTCCGATGCGCGGACCTCGGCCACGAACGACTCGACGCGGTCGGTGTCCTTGATGCCGGGGGCGCTCTCCACGCCCGACGCGACGTCCACGCCGTCCGGTGCCGCCCTCCGGATGGCCTCGGCCACGTTGTCCGGGGTGAGGCCGCCGGCGAGCCAGAGCGGAAGACCCCACTGCCGGGCGAGCGGCACGAGCCCCCAGTCCAGCTGCCGGCCCGTTCCCCCGGGGGTCTCGGCGTGAGCGTCGAGCAGCACGGCCGCCGCGGCCGGGGAGGGCGGGGCGGAGAGGGCGCCCGGGCCGTGGACGCGGATGACCTGCCAGAGCGGGGCTCCCAGGCCGGCGTACTCGGACGGGTCCTCGTCACCGTGGAGCTGGACGGCCCCCAGCCCGAGCCGCGCCACCGCCGCGCGCACCTCCGCGGCGCTGGCCCGGACGAAGACTCCCACCCGGAGGACGTGGGGCGGCATCGACCGGACGAGCTCCTGCGCGGCGTCCAGCGAGACGCGGCGCTTGCTGCCGGGCCAGAAGTTCAGCCCCAGCGCGTCGACCCCGGCGGCGACGCACCTCCGCACATCCTCCGGACGCGTCAGCCCGCACACCTTCACACGGATGGCCACCGGACCTCCGCCAGCGCGCGAACCGAGGCCTCGGGCTCCGCTGCGCGCATCAGCGTCTCCCCCACCAGGGCGGCCTGTGCGCCCGCCCGGGCCAGGGCGACCAGGTCGGCCGCCGTGCGGATGCCGCTCTCGGCGACCAGCGACCTGTCCTTCGCCCGCAGCGCCGGAGCCAGGCGCGCGAAGCGTCCGGTGTCGACCTCGAGCGTCTCCAGATCCCGGGCGTTGATGCCGACCAGCGTGGCGCCGGCCGCGTCGACCGAGGGCACCTCGGCCGGATGGACCACCTCGAGGAGGACATCCAGACCGAGGCCCCGGGCGCTGGCCATCAGCTCGCCGAGCAGGGAGGGCTCCACCGCCGCGGCGATGAGCAGCACGGCGTCCGCCCCGGCGGCGGCGGCCTCCTCGACCATGAAGGTGTCGACGACGAAGTCCTTGCGGAGGAGCGGGACGTCCACGGCGGCCCGGACCGCGGCCAGGTCGTCGAGGCGTCCCCCGAAGCGTCGCTCCTCGGTGAGAACGCTGATGCAGCGCGCTCCCCCGCGAACGAAGGCACGGGCGAGGCGCGGGGCGTCGGCTCCGCCGGCGATGGCGCCCGCCGAGGGCGAGGCGCGCTTGAGCTCGCAGATGAGCGGGACATGGGCGCCGCCCTCGAGCGCTCTCTGGAAGCGAGGGGCTCGCCGCGGCAGGCGCGCCGCCTCGGCCGGGATTCCTGGCCGGTCACGCCGGCGCCGTGCGCAGTCCTCCCGCGCTCCGGCCAGGAGCTCGGCCAGCGCCCCGCGAGGGGGGCGCCAGCTCAAGGGACCGCTCCCCGCCGGGTGAGGGCGACCAGCCCGTCGAGGCGAGCCCGGGCGGCGCCGGAGTCGATGGACCGGCTCCCGAGCGCGACTCCCTAGGCCAGCGAGCTGGCCGCTCCACTCACCCAGAGCGCCGCTCCGGCATTGAGGAGGACGGCCTGCCGGAGAGGCCCCGGCTCGCCGGAGAGGAGGGCCCGGAGGAGGCGGGCATTGTGCTCGGCCTCTCCCCCCCGGATGGCGGAGACGGGGACGCGGTCGAACCCTGCCTGCTCGGGGGTGAGGACGACGTCGCTGACCACGCCGCCCTCCACCCACGCTCCCCGCGTCGGGCCCGAGGGGGAGACCTCGTCGAGACCATCCTCGCCATGCACCACCAGGGCGCGCTCCGTGCCGAGCCGAGCCAGCGTCCGGGCCACCACCGGGACGAGCGACCCGGCGTAGACGCCGAGCAGCTGGCGCGGCGCCCGGGCCGGGTTGGCCAGGGGGCCGAGGAGGTTGAAGACGCTGCGGACGCCCACCTCGCGGCGCACCGGAGCCACGTGGCGCATCGCTCCGTGCAGGGCGGGGGCGAAGAGAAAGCCGATGTGCAGCTCCTCGAGGCAGCGCTCGACCACCGCCACCGGCGCCTCGACGTCGACTCCGGCGGCGGCGAGCACGTCGGCGCTCCCGCTCCGCGACGACACGCTGCGGTTGCCGTGCTTGGCCACGGTGACCGTCGACGTTCCGGCGACGATCAGCGCCGCAGCGGTGGAGAGGTTGAAGGTCTCGGCGCCGTCGCCGCCGGTCCCGCAGGTGTCGAGGACGATCCGGCCGGGCGGGGCGCGCACCGGCGTCGCCCGGCGGCGCATCACCGCCGCCGCGGCGGCGATCTCCTCGGGCGTCTCCCCCTTCATCCGGAAGGCGACCAGGAAGGCAGCCAGGAGAGCCGGGCTGGCCTGGCCGGCGAAGATGGATTCGAAGGCCGCCTCGACCTCGGCGGGCGCGAGGTCGCTCCGTTCCACGAGCTTGTGGATCGCCTCCTTCAGCACAGGCGGCCCTGGAGGAAGTTGCGCAGCAGGCGCGGACCGTCCGGGGTGAGGATGGATTCCGGATGGAACTGGACGCCCACCGTCGGGTGGCGTCGGTGCCGGAGCGCCATGAGCTCGCCGTCGTCGACCGCCCAGGCGGTGACCTCGAGGTCGGCGGACAGGGTCCCCGCCTCGACCACCAGCGAGTGGTAGCGCCCGACCAGGGGGATGGCCGGCAGGTCGGCGAAGAGCCCCACCCCGGCGTGGCGGAGGGGCGACGTCTTTCCGTGCATCACCCGCCTCGCCCGCCGGAGCGTGCCCCCGAACGCCTGGGCGATGGCCTGGTGGCCGAGGCAGACTCCGAGGAGCGGGACCTCGCCGGAGAGGCTCCGCACCAGGTCCACCGAGATGCCCGCCTCGGTGGGCGTGCAGGGTCCGGGGCTGATGACCACCGCCTCCGGACGGCGGGCGCGCACGCCCTCGACGTCGATGACGTCGTTCCGGTGGACCTCCACCTCGGCCCCGAGCTCGCCCAGGGCCTGGACCAGGTTGAAGGTGAAGGAGTCGTAGTTGTCGAGGACGAGGATCATCCCTCGCCTCCATCGTCGGCCAGGGCGACGAGGGCGGCGCGCAGCTTGTGGGCCGTTTCCTGGTACTCGGTGGCCGGCTGGCTGTCGTGGACGATTCCCGCACCGGCCTGCAGCCGCAGCCGCGAGCCGCTGAGGGCGACGCTGCGGATGGCGATGGCCAGGTCCATGTCTCCGTCGAAGCCGACATACCCCGCCGCGCCGGCATAGGGCCCCCGGGCGCAGGGCTCCAGCTCGTCGATGATCTCCAGCGCCCGCACCTTGGGCGCGCCGCTCACCGTGCCCGCCGGGAAGGAGGCGGCCAGCACGTCGAAGGCGTCGCGCCCGGCGAGCAGCCGGCCGGAGACCTGGGAGACGAGGTGCATGACGTGGCTGTACCGCTCCACCACCTCGCGCTCCTCGACTCGCACCGTGCCCGGCCGGCTCACCCGCCCGACGTCGTTACGGCCCAGGTCGACGAGCATCACGTGTTCGGCGCGCTCCTTCGGGTCGTCCCGGAGCTCGGCCTCGAGCCGCCGGTCCTCCTCCGGGTCCGTGCCCCGGGGGCGAGTGCCGGCGATGGGCCGCACGGTGACCGTCTCGCCCTGGAGCCGCACCAGGAGCTCCGGAGAGGCACCGGCCAGGGCGCGCTCGCCGAAGCGAAGGAAGAAGAGGTAGGGGGTGGGGGAGACGGTGCGCAGCGCGCGGTAGAGGTCGAACGGGGGGCCGAGGTAGTCGGCCTCGAGCCGACGGGAGAGAACCACCTGCATGCAATCTCCGGCGGCGATGTACTCCCGGGCCCGGGCCACGGCCGCCTCGAAGGCGGGGCGCTCCCACCCGTCGATGAGCTGCTCCAGCGGTGTGGGCGGCGCCGGCGGGGGGAGGGGTCGAAGCAGCGCCTCGGCCAGATGCTCGGCGTCCTCGAGGGCAGCCCGGTAGGCGCTCTCGACGGTGGAGAGCTGAGACGGACGGACCGATGCCCAGACGCGGAGCCGGTGGGTGAGGTTGTCGAACACCACCACCCTCTGGGCAAGCATCCACTCGCCGTCGGGAAAGAGCGCGTCCGGGCCGTGGCGCTGCGGGACCCGAGGCTCGAACCAGCGCACCGCGCCCGAGCCGAGGTAGCCGACCAGGCCGCCCACGAAGGGCGGGGCCCCCTCGGGCCGGACGAACCGGGCGCGCCCCAGGAGCCGGCGCAGCGCCTCGAGGGGCTGCCGCTCCTCGGTGCTCGAGGTTCGTCCGCCCTCCTCCACGCTCACCGCCGTCCCAGCCTGCCGCACCAGCGCCACCGGGCGGTCGCCGAGGAAGGAGTAGCGGCCCCACCGCTCGCCGCCCTGCACGGATTCGAGGAGGAAGGCGTGGGTCGGGTCGGGGAGCTTGAGGAAGGCGGAGACCGGTGTCTCCGTGTCGCCCGGGAGCTCGTGCCACACCGGCACCAGGTCGCCGCGGGTGGCGAGGCGCTCGAAGCTGGCCAGGCTCATCCGCTGGTCGCTGCGGGGTGGCACGACGCCCAAGCTTTAGCAGCCCGCGCCGCCGGTTGCCGAGGGGGCCCCAGGGCAGAGGGCGTCCGTTCAGGAGTGGTGGTGGTCCAAGTCGGCGAGCGGGGTCGCCGGGTCGAGGTACCGGGCGAACTTCTCGGTGAGGTACTTCTTCGCCGT
>DASPUU010000066.1:0-11592 GCA_035622755.1 Myxococcaceae bacterium | reverse complement strand
GCGATCATGGTCGCGGTGGGCGTGTTCCGCGCCTCGGGCGCCATGGATGCCGTGGTCGGCGTGCTGGGCAAGGTCACCGCTCCGCTCGGCTTTCCGCCCGAGGCCCTGCCCATGGCCCTCATCCGGCCGCTGTCCGGAAACGGCGCCATCGGCGTCCTGGCCGAGACGATGAAGACCTACGGGCCGGATTCGTTCATCGGTTACCTGTGCTCGGTGATCAACGGCAGCATGGAGACCACCTTCTACGTGCTCGCCGTCTACTTCGGCAGCGTGCAGGTGCGGGCGCTGCGGCACACGGTGGCGGCGTGTCTGATCACCGACTTCTCGGGGGTGGTGATGTCCACCGTGCTGAGCCACCTGTTCTATTCCTAGGACGGTGACCCAGAAGCGAGCGCGCCGGAGACCGCCCGGAAGGTCCCCTCCGGGTCGTCGACGTGCAGCCAGTGCCCCGCCCCGGGGAGCACCGTCAGCTCCAGGCGTGCCGCCTCCGCCAGCCGTTCCAGCCGGGCCCGGGCGGCTCCGTCGACGGTGGTCGACCGGCCGCCGAGGACGAAGTGCAGGCGCAGCCCGGGCGGCGGGGACTCCAACAGGGGCCAGTCGTCGCGCCGGAGCACCTCCCCGAGCAGGGATTCCATGGCCTGCAGGTCGACTCCGAGCCGCACCCCTCCCTCGACCGGCTCGAGGTTCATCGCCAGCCAGGCGGCCACCCCCGGGGACTGTCCGGACGCCCGCATCCTTTCCACGAAGGCACGGCGCGAGGAGAGGAGCGGCGGCAGCGCCTCGAGCAGGTCGAGCACCTCCCGGGTCGTCTCGCTTCCCGCCCCCGACGGCCGCGGGCCCGGGCTGGCCTCGAGCACCACCGCGCGGCGAAGCCCCCGGCGGCGGCCGGCCCAGGCGAGCGCCACCTTTCCGCCGAGGGAATGGCCGAGCACGCCCTCGACCGGGCCGGCGAGCTCGTCGGCGAGCGGGTCGAGATCCGCCGCCGCCGCCTCCACGGTGTGAGGGGGGGAGAAGCCGGAGGAGTCCCCGTGCATCCGGAGGTCGACGAGGACCGCTCCCCACTCGGGGAGGGCGGCCACCAGGCGGTGGGTGAAGCTCCTCCAGTTGGCTCCGCGGCCGAGCAGCCCGTGCAGGACGAGGAGCCAGCGCGAGGGGCGGGCGCCCTCCGCCACCACCGGGGTGTGCGCGAGCCTGGGCATGGGAGGAGGGCTCGGTACCACGTCCCCGGGGTGCTCAGGAACTTGGGCCTGGAGACGGACCTGCTAATCTCCCCGGGCCGTGTCCCAGACCGACGAGTTCGAAGCAGACTGGCAGCGCGCCCGCCCGTCGAAGCTGCCCTGGATCCTCCTGGTGGTCTCGGTCCTGGGCGGCGGCCTGGCGGCCTTCGCGCTCACCGGGCAGAAGGACGACCTGGACAAGCAGCTGCGGGCGGCCCGCGATCAGGTGGACCTCCTCCAGAAGAAGAATCTGGAGATCGTCAGCCAGAAATCGGCGCTGGAGAAGCGCGTCTCCGACCTGGAGCGGGAGAACAAGCTCCTCGCCGAGCGGAAGGTGGAGCCGGTGAAGGAGGCCAAGCCGGACAGCAAGAAGCCGCCGGCCAAGTCGACCTCCACCAAGTCCACCAAGAAGAAGAAGTAGCCGAGGTCGCGCGTCAGGCGCTGCGGGCGGTCTTTGCCCCGCCGAGGAGCGCGTGCAGCACCTGGCCGGTGGCCGTCGGGGCTCGCCGGATGCGCTCGGGCGGCCCCTGGGCGACGATCCGCCCGCCCGCCTCGCCGCCCTCGGGGCCGAGCTCCACCACGTGATCCGCCGCGGCGATGACCACCGGGTGATGCTCGATGACCACCAGGGTGTCCCCCCGGTCGACCAGCTTGCCCAGGAAGCGGACCAGGCGTTCGACGTCCGCCAGGTGGAGCCCGGTGGTTGGCTCGTCGAGCACGTAGAGCGTCGGCTCGTGCCGCGCCGAGGCGGTCAGCTCGGCGGCGAGCTTGAGCCGCTGCGCCTCGCCGCCGGAGAGCGTGTGGCTGCCCTGGCCGAGCTGCAGATAGCCCACCCCGAGGTCGACCAGGCACGCCAGCGGAGCCTCCACCCGGGGGAGGGCGGAGAACACCTCACCGGCCTCCTCCACGGTGAGGTGCAGGACCTCGCCCACGTCCAGTCCGTGGTAGCGCACCTCCCGGGTAGGCGCATCGAAGCGCATCCCGCCGCACGCCTCGCAGGGCGTGGTGACGTCGGGCAGGAAGGACATCTCGTGGCTGATGCTCCCCTGCCCCTGGCAGGCCGGGCACCGTCCGCCGGTCGCGGTGTTGAAGGAGAAGCGGGCCGGGCCGAATCCTCGCGCGCGGGCCTCGGGCGTAGCGGCGAAGGCGCGCCGCAGCTCGTCCCACAGGCCGAGGAAGGTGGCCGGGACGCTGCGGGGCGTGCGGCCGATGGGTGACTGGTCCACCGCCAGCACCCGGCGCAGCGTCCCCAGCCCGGAGAGCGAGTCGAAGGGACCGGGCGGGGCGGTGGCCCGCCCGAGCGCCTCGCGGACCGCCGGTTGAAGCACCTGGCGAACGAGCGTGCTCTTGCCGCTGCCCGAGACGCCGGCGACCACGGTCAGCCGGCCGAGCGGGAGCCGCAGGTCCACCGACCGCAGATTGTTCGCCCGGGCACCGCGCAGGGTGAGCCAGTCGGCCGCCTCGGGACGGCGAGCAGGGAGCGCGACCGGCCGGGCCAGAGCGCGGGCGGTGGGCGACGCCTCCGAAATGAGGACCTCGGCAGGCGGGCCCTCGGCCACCACCCGGCCTCCCCCCCGGCCCCCGGTGGGCCCGAGGTCGAGGAGATGGTCGGCGGCGCGCAGCGTGTCGGCGTCGTGCTCCACCACCAGGACCGTCGAGCCGGTCTCCACCAGGGCGCGCAGGTTCTCGAGCAGGCGGTGCGTATCACGCGGGTGCAGCCCGATGGTGGGTTCGTCGAGCACGTAGAGCGCTCCGGTCAGCCCGGCCCCGGCCTGGGCGGCCAGCCGCAGCCGCTGCATCTCGCCGCCGCTCAGCGTGGAGGCGTTCCGGTCCAGGGGCAGGTAGCCGAGCCCGACGCGCTCCAGGAACCGGAGCCGGCGCCGGAGCTCCCCCAGGGCGGCGTCGCCGAGCCGGGCGGCGTCGCCGGTGAAGCGCCAGCGCTCGACGCGCTCCCGGGCCCGGGACACCGATTCCTGCACCACCTCGTGGTACCGGGCCCCGAACAGGCGCACGGCGCGGGGCACGGCCTGGAGGCGGCTCCCGCCGCATTCCGGACAGGGGGCCGACTCACCCTCGGCCCAGGCTTCCGGTCCACCTTCGATGCCGGTCCCGCCGCATCCCGTGCATCCCCCCTGCCGGGTGTTGAAGGAGAACCAGCGCGGGTCGAGCTCCGGCACGGCCTGGCCGCACCGCGGACAGCTCCGCGAAGCGGAGAGCAGCACCTCCGCGCGTCCGACGAGCCGGGCCAGCCCACGCCCCCACCGCAGCGCCCGCGCCAGGGCGTCCCCCGGGAGCTCGGCAGCCCGGCCGGTCCAGAGCACGAGGTCGATGTCGTGCTCGCGCGTCTTGCGCAACCGGGGCGGAGCGTCCGTCGAGACCCGGACGCCGTCGACGATGGCCTCGGAGACCCCGGCGCGGGCGGCGGCGGCGAAGACATCCAGGTAGGTCCCCTTCCGGGCGCGGACCGCGGGCGCGAGCAGGGTCACCTCGCCGCTCGCCCGGCGCGCCCGGCGGAGCAGCGCGTCCACCGAGGCCGGTTCGATCGGCTCGTCGTCTCGCGGACAGTGCGGCGTCCCCACCTTGGCGTAGAGCAGGCGCAGGAAGTGCGCCACCTCGGTGACCGTGGCCACGGTGCTCGTCGCCCCGGCTCGCGCCGTGCGCTGCTCGAGCGCCACGGCCGGGGGGAGGCCTCGGATGCGCTCCACGTCGGGTCGCGGCAACATGGGAAGGAACTGGCGCGCGTAGGGAGAGAGCGTCTCCACGAACCGCCGCTGCGCCTCGGCGAAGACCACGTCGAAGGCGAGCGTGCTCTTGCCGCTGCCCGACGGACCGGTGACCACCACCAGCTTCCCGAGCGGGATGCGGCAGCTCACGTCCTGGAGGTTGTGCTCCCGGGCGTGCTCGACGTCGATGCTCCGGGGGAACGAGGCCGGGGCCGGGGGGCGCCCGGCCGGAACGGCGTCGAGGCGGGCGGCCTCGCGCAGGGCCTCGGCGGTGCGGCCCGGTCCGCGCGCCAGCTCGGCCGGCGAACCCTGGGCGATGAGCCGGCCACCGTCGCGGCCTCCGCCCGGGCCCAGGTCCAGCACCCAGTCCGCGGCACGGACGAAGGCCAGGTCATGCTCCACGGCGAGCACGCTCGCCCCCCGGTCGACGAGCGCGTGGAGGGCCGCCAGCACCTGGGCCACGTCCTCGCCGTGGAGGCCGGCGCTCGGCTCGTCGAGGAGATAGAGCGTCCCTTCCTGCGACCCACCCAGGGCCCGGGCGAGCTTGACCCGCTGCGCCTCTCCACCCGACAGCGTGGAGAGCGGCTGACCGAGCGGCAGGTAGCCGAGCCCGAGCCGTGCCAGCGGACCGAGCGCATCGGCCACACCGGGCAGGTCGGCGAACGCCGCCAGCACCTCGGCCACCGGGAGCTCGAGGATCTCGGCCACGGAGTGCCCGCGAAGCTGGACGGCGAGGACCTCGTCGCGGAACCGCCGTCCCCGACAGGCCGGACAGGTGAGCCGGACGTCGGCCAGGAACTGCATCTCCACCGTCTCCGCACCCTCGCCCGAGCAGACCGGGCAGCGGCCGCCATCGACGTTGAACGAGAAGTGGGCCCGGCCCAGGCCCCGCAGGACAGCGTCCGGGGTTGCGGCGAACGCCTTGCGGAGCGCGTCCCAGGCCCGGGTGTAGGTGGCGGCGTTACCGCGCGAGGTCCGTCCGAGCGGCGCCTGGTCCACGAGCACCACCCTCCGGAGAGGCTCGGTGGCCCGCACCTCCTCCACCGGCCCCGGAGCCTCGATGTCCCGCTCACCGAGCTGGCGGGCCAGCGTCCGGTGGATCACCAGCTCGAGGAGCGTGCTCTTCCCGCTGCCCGAGGGTCCGGTGAGAGTGCACAGCGTCCCGAGCGGCAGCTGGACGTCGAGCGACTGGAGGTTGTTCGCGCGCGCCCCGCGGACGACCAGGTGGCCGCGGGCCGGGCGCGGGGCCCGGGGAGCGACGCTCCCCGCGCCGGCGAGGACCCGGCCGGTGGCGAGGTCCGGCCGCTTCGCCAGCGCCGCCGGCGTTCCGTCGAAGCAGAGATTGCCGCCGGCCGGCCCCGCCCCCGGACCAAGCTCGAGGATGCGGGCGCACCGCCGGAGGATGACCGGATCGTGCTCCAGCACGAGCGCCACGTTGCCGCGGGCGGCCAGCTCGTCGAGCGCGCCGGCCAGGCGGGCGACGTCCGAGGGATGCAGGCCCACTGTCGGCTCGTCGAGCACGAAGACCGCGCCGGTGAGCCCGGTGCCGAGCGCCGCGGTCAGGGAGACGCGCTGCGCCTCGCCCCCGGAGAGCGTCCGGCTCTGCCGGTCCAGGGTCAGGTAGCCCAGGCCCACCTGCTCGAGATAGACGAGCCGGCCGCCGAGCTCCCGGCGCACGAGCTCGCCCTGGCCGGTCCGCGCCGAGAGCCGCTCCAGCCGGGCTCGGGCATCCCTCACCTCCAGGCCATGCCAGGCGGCGAGGTCGAGGCCCCCCACCCGGTAGCCCAGCGCCGCCCGGTTGAGCCGGGCGCCGTGGCAGGCGGTGCAGAGCGCGTAGGCCCGGTAGCGGCTGAGCAACACCCGCACGTGCATCTTGTAGGTCCGCCCCTCCATCCACCGGAACCAGGCGCGCAGCCCCGGATAGCGGCCGGCCCGGTACCGACCCTCGCCCTCGAGGACCGCCTCCCGCTGGCCGGAGGACAGGTCCTGCCAGGGGACGTCCAGCGGAATTCGGTGGCTCCTGGCGAAGCGCTCGAGCATGGAGCGCTCCCACTCGCTGGACCGGCCGTTCCACGGCCGCAGCGCGCCGCCGGCGATGCTCAGCGAGGGATCGGGGATGACCTTGTCCCAGTCGATGCCCAGCGTCCGGCCGAATCCCCGGCAGGCCGGGCAGGCTCCCACCGCCGACTGGTAGCTGAACAGTCCCGCCGACGCCGGCTCGAATCCACGGCCGCAGGCGGGACAGGACAGTCCCTGCCGGACGGTGATGCGCACGCCGTCGACCCACAGTCCGGCGGTGCCGGCCCCCCGCGCCCACGCCTCCTCGATGCTCGCCGAGAGCCGGCCGAGCGCGCCGGGCTCGAGGACCAGGCGATCCACCACCACCTCGGCCGTCCCGGCCGCGCCCATGGCCTCCGACGGTCGGAGCGTCTCCAGCTCGCGGATGGCACCCTGCACGTAGAGCCGGCGGTAGCCGTCTCGGAGCAGGCGCTCCCGGGCGTCGAGGAAATCGGCCGTGTCCGCCATCCGGATGGCGTGGGTGAGCACGCCCAGGCTCCCGCTCCGCCCGGCGAGGAGCCCGGCGGCCGCGGCCCGGGCGTCGGTGGGACGCGCCTCCTCGCCGTCGTCGGGGCACACCGGGAGCGCCTCGCGCGTGAAGAGCGCGCAGAGGTAGGCCTCCAGGTCGGCCAGGGTGGCCACCGTCGAGCGGGAGCTCTTCACCGGCGCGCGCCGGTCCACGGCGATTCCGGCAGCGACCGGCTCGAGGGCCTCCATCGGGGGGCGTTCCAGACGCTCGAGGAACTGCCGCGCGTAGGGGCTGAAGCTCTCGACGAAGCGCCGCTGGCCCTCGGCATAGAGGGTGTCCACGGCCAGGCTGCTCTTGCCGGCTCCGGAGACGCCGGTGACCGCCACCAGCTCCCCCTCGGCGAGGTCGAGCGAGACGTCCTTGAGGTTGTGGGTCCGGGCCCGGACGAGATGGGTCTTCAGCATCGGCGGCGGGAGGAGGGTAAATAGCGGAACCGGCGCGCCGGCGCTCACCCGGGTGGGTCCGCCGAGGGAGGGGACGTTGGCAGCAAGGGACAGCGGCGACGCCCTCTCCGAGCGGCGACGGGAGGCGGCGGAGGCACTGCGGCTCGATGACCGGGGGCTGCTCGCTGCCTGCCTGGAATCCTTCTTCGTCGGAAGCGGACCGGGTGGGCAGCACCGGAACAAGGCCGCCACCGCCGTCCGGCTGGTCCACCTGCCCACCGGCGTGGCGGTCACGGCCACCGAGCGGCGGAGCCAGGCCCTGAACCGGGGCACCGCGCTGCGGAGGCTCCGCGGCGCCCTGCGCGCCCTGGCGCACGTCCCTCGCCCGCGCCGCCCCACGCGGCCCACCCGGGCGTCCGAGGAGCGGCGGCTCCGCCAGAAGCGGCACCGGGCCCGGAGAAAGGTAGAGCGCCGGGGCCGCGGCGACGACTGACCGGAGCGGTCCGGCGCGGGGCCGGGCAGGGCGGCGAGGCGCCGGGCGCCACGCCCGCTCCCCTAGTCCTCCGGCCGGAACCGGGTCCGGATGCGGTAGCGCACGCGCTCCAGCGCCTCGGCGACGGACATCGGGGCGCCCGGGCCGAAGGCCACGATGAAGGTCCGGACCTCGCAGTCGGCGAGGACGCGCGCGCCGGGCGCCGGAGCACGGCCCTGGAGGAGCCTCACCTCGCGCTCCGGCACCTCCACCCCGTGCCGGAGGAGGACGTCGTCCACGAAGCGCTTTCTCAGCCCGGCGACGGTCAGGGAGTCGAGCTGCCCGGGGAGGAGCTGGGTGCTGACCGAGGCCCGCCCGAGCCGGAAGGTCCACTCGGTGAGCAGCTCCAGGTCCAGGAAGGCGTCGTTGAGCACCGCCTGCACGTCCTTGCCGCGCGGCATCCAGTAGCTCTTCAGCACGTGGCCGCAGCCCGGGCAGGCCGAGGCGTGGAGATCGTCCAGCCCCCGCAGCCGGTAGAGCGGCAGGGCAAAGACGTCCTTCCGGCACTCCGGGCACCGCACCCGGTCCCCCAGGGTGGCGAGGACGCCGCGGAATTCCTCCCGGAGGGCATGGCTCCGGAGGGCGAGCGGGACGGCCTCGGCCAGGGTGCGGTCCCGGAACATGAGCCCGGTCTGCACCGTCCGCGGGCCGGCCCTCTTGACCCCCAGCTCCACCAGGTCGGCCGCGTCGACGAGGATCTCCTCGAGCCGCCCGGAGACCTCTCGCGGGTGGCCGACGAATCGCTCCCGCACCGCCTCGAGGGTGGCCAGGCCTTCCAGCCCGTGGGGGACGAGCTCGGAGGCGTAGGTGAAGAGCACCAGCCGGACCAGCCCTGGACGAGCGTCCGACTGTTCCACCAGCCAGTCGGCTCGCGCCCGGACCTCGCGCGAGGCGCGCATCGTGGCCAGCGACTCGAGCGAGAGTCGCACCAGCGGCTGGCGGAGGTGGGCGTCGAAGCTCCGCCCCATCGTCCGGGCACGGGCGGCGTCCAGCTCGGTGGCATTGCGGTTGTAGCGGCGCACGGCCTCCTCCAGGGTCCGGCTGGCGGCCCGGACGTCGTCGTAGGACCGGCTGGCGCGGTCCGCCAGCTCGGCGCGGAGCTCGGCGAAGGCGTCGACTCCGTCCGCCTCCCGTGCCTGCACCGCCCGCCAGAGGCGGGAGGTGAGACAGTCCTCGAGGGAGGCGAGCTCCTCCTCCAGCCCCTCCAGGACCGCCCGGAAGCGCGTGCAGCGCTCGGCCAGGAGCTCGACCTCGCGCTCCAGCGAGAGCCCTTCGTCTTCCGCCTCGGCCCCCAGCGCCTGGTCGGCCAGCGCCCGCAGACCGGCCAGGTCCCCGGCCCGGTAGAGCGCGTTGATGCGGGACATGAGGCCGGCGGCGCGGAGCTGCTCCTCCTCGTCCCGAGCCAGGTCCGGGTGATGGCGGCGGGCGAGGCGCCGGTAGAGCGACTTGAGCTCGCTCGCCTCCTCCGACGCCGGCAGGGCCTCCGCCGGCTCCGGGGCGTCGTCCTCCGACCGGATCCGGAGCTGGCGCCGCCGGCGGGCATCGAGCCGCCGGCCCCGCCGCGCCACCTCCGCCCGAGGAGCGGTGACGAGCAGCTCCGCCCAGCGCTCCAGGTGACGGACCACCGCCTCGATGCGAGAGAGGAGCGCGTGGGGCTCCCGGAGCTCTCCCCGGACCCGGGCGTCGAACACGGCCAGGGTGGTGCGCAGCGTCTCGATCTCCAAGTCCAGCGCGCCCACCGCATCCCGCAGCGACTCCGCCTCGGCACGCAGCTCGCCGAGCCGCCGACGCAGCGGCGAATCGGCCAGCACCAGGGCGGGAGGAGGCGGGCGGCGGGGCATCTGGGGCGCCGGCGAGTGTAATGGAGCGCACCCGCGGAACCACCGCGCCCCGGCTTAACCGGGGCTTCGACGGAGGGGTTCTGACACTGGACACACGGAGGCCCACGCATGACTGCATCACGCTCTCACCTCGGCGCACTCCTCGGTGCAGCCGCCTTCCTCGTCGCCCCCCTGGCCCTCGCCGAGGGGGGCCCGCCGCCGAAGCAGGGCGGAGCCTGCCGGGACGACATCGCTGCCCTCTGTCCCAACGTTCAGCCCGGACCTGAGGCGCACAAGGCCATCGCCCAGTGCCTGGACAGCCAGCAGGACAAGCTCTCCGCGGCGTGCAAGGCGCAGATCGACGCCCGCAAGGCGAAGGCCGAGGCCGCTCGCCAGGCCTGCCAGCCCGACGTGGAGAAGTTCTGCTCCAACGTTCCACAGGGCGGCGGCCAGGTGATGCAGTGCCTCCGCCAGCACCAGAACGAGCTGAGCGACGCCTGCAAGGCGGCGCACCAGGGCAAGCGCGGTCCGCCGCCGGCGGCTCAACCGCCCGCCTCGAAGTGACCACCGGCGCTGGCTGACGCCGAATTCGCTGGACAACCCCGGGGCGGCGCCTAACCTGCCGGGCCCGGCGGGGCCGAGCCAGGTCGTCTGGATGCCGCTCCCGTCGCGCACCGCACCCCCCCGGGAGGCATCATGTCCAGCCGTTCGACTTTCTGGTCCGCGCTCGTCGGCGCCGTCACCCTTCTCGCCGCACCTCTGGCCTTCGCCCAGGGTGAGCCGGGCAAGCCCTGCCAGGCCGACGTCAAGAAGCTCTGTCCGGGGATCCAGCCCGGGCACATGCGCATCATCGCCTGCCTCGAGGAGAAGTCGGATCAGGTCTCGGCGGCCTGCAAGGACGAGATCAAGACCAAGGCCGAGGCCATCTACAACGCGTGCAAGGGCGACGTGGAGAAGTTCTGCGCCGGCGTGGAGAAGGGTCAGGGGCGGATCTTCCAGTGCCTGAAGAAGAACGAGGCCAACCTCAGCGACTCCTGCAAGGCCGTCGCCGCCCAGGCCAAGAAGGCAGCCAAGGCAGCGAAAGCCGCCGGGAACTGAGCGGACGGCGCTGCGGAGAGCGGCGCCCGGCAGAGCTCGCGCCTCCGGGGTCGCGGCCTGCGCTCTGGCCGGCCCCGGGCGGGCGCCCGGCTACGGCGCGGGGGGCGGCGCCGCCGGAGGCTCCGCCCCGGCCGAGAGCGCCCC
This sequence comes from Myxococcaceae bacterium, assembly GCA_035622755.1. Classification (GTDB taxonomy): domain Bacteria; phylum Myxococcota; class Myxococcia; order Myxococcales; family Myxococcaceae; genus JADGRA01. The sequence continues at coordinate 1,088 of DASPUU010000066.1, read as the reverse complement.
GAGGAGCTGATTGAGGTTCAACGTCTGAACCCCCACCCCGCTCTTGCCGGTGGGGAGGAAGACGAGCTGCTTACCGGCCAGCGCCTCGGCGATGCGCAGCTTGACCAGGGCCCGGCCGCCGCTTCCGGCCAGCGCCTCGTTCTGCTTGCGCACCGCCTCGGCGTGCGCCTTGCGCTCGGCGACGATGGCCTCGGCCTGCTTCTGGCTCTGGACGTAGCTCGCGTCCGCGCCGAGGCGGGCGGTGTCCAGGGCGCCGGCGGCAGCGGCCAGCTGCTGCGAGACGGTGCCCTTGGCCTTCTCCAGCTCGCTCTTCCACTGCTCGGCCGCGGCCCGGGCCTCGCTGCGCATCCGCTCGCTGTTCTGCTCGGCCAGCTTCTTGTCGCGGATGACCTTCTCGTAGTCCGGATTGAAGCGGTGCTCGCCGAGGATCACCTGGCGCACGACCACGCCCTCCGGCTCGAGCACGGCCTGGAGGCGATCCCGCGCCTCGGCCGCCTTGGCGAAACGCTTCTCCGAGACGTAGAACTCCTCGCTCCGGAGCTCGTTGAGGACGTCGCGGACGATGCTCCGGCAGGCCGGACGGACGAGCTTCTCCTTCACCTCGGTCACGTTCTCCCCGACCTTGTTCAGGAGATAGGGGGCCCGCTTCGGGTCGACCTGCCAGGCGACGGTGACGTCCACCCGGACGTCGTTGCCGTCCACCGTCTTGAAGCTCAGGTCGTCCTCGCCGGTCCGGTCGCCGCGCGCCGGGTCCCTGACCATGGCCAGGTTCTGCAGGGAGACGTCGAAGGTGTTCCAGTCGGTGATGAGGGCGGGAAAGAAGTAGTTGGCGCCCGGCGCGTAGATCTCCGGCTGGACCCCGGGCCTCCCGTACAGCCCGCCCAGGGCCACCTTCTTGGTGAGCACGCCCACCTCGGTGCTGCCGGTGGAGTGGCAGGTGCAGGCGCTGAGGGGAAGGGCGAGCAGGCACAGGGCGAGGACCGGGCGGCGGGGCATCGGGCTCATTCCTTCACGTCGAAGCGCTTCAGCGCTCCCTTGAGGTCGAGCGGCTCGAAGCCCGCCTCGCCGTCGGTGGGGACGACGATGAT
>DASPUU010000065.1:0-5063 GCA_035622755.1 Myxococcaceae bacterium | reverse complement strand
CCGAGGAGTTGTCGAGGGTGCGGGTGGGGATGGATGCCGTGGCGGTTCCGCCGCTCCCGGCCAGGAATACCGTGCCGGTCGCCGCGGCCAGCGTGTACTCCTGCCGCACCTCGCCAGTGATGCTCGAGCCGTCATGGTGATGTGCCACCGGAACCACGGTCATCACCTGGCGGCCACCGCCCGGCAGCACGTCCCCTTGCCACCCGCTCCACAGCAGGATGAAGCCCTGGCTCTCGAGAAACCCGTCGCCGGCAGCCGTGGCCGATCCGCCGACGTTCAACGTGCCGGAGATCACCTTGTTCCCGCGGTTGACGACGTCATAGATGAGCGTGTGGTTGCTCTTGCTCAGGTCGATGGGCTTCAGCAGCGAGAACATCATCGCGTACTCAACCCTGCCGCGCGTGTTACGCGGGGCAAGCTTGATGTCCTGGATGATCTCGTTGCGCTCATCGCCCGGGTCGAGCTCACCCGTGACGATGCCATCGAGCTGCTCGTATTGGCCGACGGCTCCGAAGCTGGCGCCGCCGAACATCGGCGACGTCGTGGTGTACGTGATGCCGGTGATCTCGGCGCGGGCAGTGCTTGCAAACGCCAGGATGGCGCTCGCGCCTGGGATCAACAGCCATCTCGCGCAGCGGACAGCGACACGACCAGACCCACTCGATTGAGTGCCCATGGAGTCCCTCCTGTCTAGATGGGTTTGGCATCCACACCGGAGGCGCACCTTGGTTGGGGCGCGTGTTGAGGGCTCCACGGAGCGGCGCGTCGAAGTGAGTGACGCGGTGCGCACGGGGAGCGTCGGTTTACAAGTTGACTAGGACGACCAAGGCGCCGAGCCCGGTCAGAAGCGTGGCCCGGCACATGCAAGTTCCTTGGGACACCGCTTTGGTAGAGCTCGGCAGTGGCGAGCGGATTGCCAGCGGCGTCAGGTGCGTCAGGGCAGCGAACCGACCGGTCGCGCCGCGCGCTCGACGCGATGGAGGCAGAGGGAAGCATCGTCCCCCGGACGGAGCTCGGGCCCGGTTCGGCGCAGCAGCGCTCCGTATTGCTCCGCCGTCCCGTCCGGGCGATCGATGGCACACGGCGCCAGGACCTGGCGCTCCGGCCGGAGCTCTCCGGTGAGCGCCGGAAAGCGGTTGTAGTCCCCCTCGACGGGCAGCGGGAGCAGCGACCCCTTCGCAGCCAGCGACGCCCGGAGGTAGACGTCCCAGTAGCTTCCCAGCAACACCCGAGGCTCCGGGCCGGTGAGCTCCGCCACCTCTCTCCGGAGCGGGGCGAGGGGATCTCGGGGAGAGGCCGGCACGGTCACCGCCAGCGCCAGGAGAAGGACCAGCAGCGCCGCGGGCCGCGCTCGCCCGGCGAGCCTGGCCACCAGGCTAACCGCTCCGGAGACAGCCGCCGCCGTCGCCCAGTAGGCAGGGAGAGTGAAGTAGCGGGCGCTGAATCCGTTCATCCGGAAATGCCCGATCACGATCAGCGCCGGCAGCGTGCAGACGGAGAGCCAGAGGAGGATCCACTGGCCGCAGCGCTCGGTCCGATTGGAGCGCGGCAGCAGGGCGAGCGCGCCGCCGAGCCCCAGGGGCAGCAGGACGTCGTGGCCGTGCAGGGCATTGGCCACCGAAGCGAGGTTCGATGTGAAGTGGCCGACGTCGACGCGGAGGGGTGTGATGAACCGCTGGGCGAAGGCTCCTTGCACGTAGCGGTAGAACAGACCGCGGAGCCGGGCCTCGAGAAGGGCCGCTGCCGCCACGGCGGCGATGCCCTCCGGAGCGCGCCACCGGCGGACCCGGAGCATCTCCAGCGCGACGACGCCGAGCAGCGCCGGGATGCTGAGCGGGGAGGCCCAGATGGCCAGCACGCTGGCCAGGGTCAGCCCGGCGGCGGCGGCCCAGCCTGCCCGGGAAGTGCCGGAATCGATCGCGGCGCGGCACGCCCACCACGCCCAGCAGAGGGCCACCGATTGCCAGAGATAGGGCTGCCCGGCCTGGAACAGGTTCCAGGAGACGAGGTGGTTGAGGACGATGGGCGCGAGCAGCGTGAGCACCGCCACGGCCGACCCTCCGAGCAGGCGGGCGAGCGGGATCGCCGCCGAGCAGAGCGCGAGGACGGAGAACGCTTGGAAGGCCTCGGGCGTGCCCAGGTGCATCCAGCGTGCGGCCAGGAACGGCCACATCCCGAAGCGATCCTGCCCCGGGTAATAGAGGACGAAGGGTCCCTCCCCGAGGCCCTGCATGAGGAGGATGGGCACCGCCGAATCGGAGTTGTAGAAGGGGGCCGGGCCGATGCCGCGGGCAAGCCGGAGGGCACACCAGGCGAGAGCAGCGATCGCGGCGGCGGTCTCACCCCGTCCCGTCGCCCGCAGCCACCCTCCGGCGCGCGCCGGAGCGTCACCCCTTCGAGGGGGTGACATCCGTCAACCGATGAGCAGCACCGCCAGGGTGCAGGCGACCTCCACGTTGCTCCAGGTGGCCATCACCGGGGGAAGCTGGAGCCAGGCACGGCCCCCCGGCGTGGTGCCACCCTCGTAGCGAGTGCCGTTCCACGCCAGGCTGTAGGTGATGACGCCGATGCGGCCCTGGAGCGCCGCGGGGCTGAGGGTGAAGTCGGTGTTTCCCCGGCCCATGGCGCCGGTCACCCGCGCGCTTCCGTCCGGATTGGTGGTCACGATGCAGCTGAAGGGCAGCCCCTTCACGTTCCCGTCGCCGCGGTCGCCCCGGATGGTCACGTCGATGGTGGAGGCGGTTCCGATCTGCCCGCGGATGTAGGTCGGGGTCACGGAGAGGCTCACCGACGGCCCGTAGATGTTGTGGCCGCTGATCTGGACGGAGATCTGCCCTCCCCCGCCCCCGACGGCCTGGAACTGGTCCGCGGCAGTCATCGACGCGGAGGCGAGCTTCCAGTCGGGAGGTGGGCCAGCCGGGACGGGGGGCGGCGCGCTCGTCGCGCAGGCGAGCAGGAACAGGCAGGACAGGGGGGCGGCGAGGCGTGGGGGGCTCATGGCGCGCGCAGCATCGGTCAGCCCGCGGTGGGTGTCACCTGGAAAGCGGCGCCCCCGTCGAGGCGGAGTTGGCGGTGAACAGGGAGAGGATCTCCGGCTCGTGCGCCTGGAGAACTGCCAGCGTGGCAGAGTCCTCGCGGGCCCGCATCGCCTGGTCGAGCTCGCCGAGGCGCCGGCGCACGTCGGCGGCCTGGTCGGCTGCCCCACCGTCGATCGTCCCCCGCGCCTCGAGCTTGACCAGGTGCTCCCGGAGCCGTCCGGACAGGGCACGGTTGGCCGCGAAGCGGCGCAGGAGGGCGAGCGGGGCCTCCACCTCCCCGGACTGGAGCCCGGACGCGGCGAGCGCTGCGGCATGCGCCGCCGCCAGGGCCTCCGAGGCGCAGCCGGGCGAGGCCTGGGCGCGAAGCGCGCGCTCGAAGGCCAGGAGCTGCCGGAGGCGCGCTGCATCGAGCCGGACGGTGGAGAGCGAAAGGGTCACCTCGTCGGCCCGCTCCAGCCCCGGATCCGGGGTGCCCGGGCGGCGCGTCATCGCGGCACCAGCACGTCCGCGAGACGGGCCAGGTCCTCCAGGGACCGGACCACGGAGATCTGATGGCAGATGGGCGCGTAGGTGCGCATCTCGCTGTCCCCGTAGCCCCAGGAGCGTTCCTCCTCCGGGCAGATCCAGAGCAGGCGCCGAGCCTTGCGCCGGATGTCCTTCAGCGCCCAGGCGGCCGGAGCGTTGTAGTTGTTCCGGCCGTCGCCGATGACGATGACCGTCGTCCGGCGGCGGACGGTGGGGAGCTCTCGCTGGACGAAGCGCGTGAAGGCCAGCCCGTAGTTGGAGTTGGACTGCAGCGACACCGCCTTCCCCGCCACCGCCAGGTCGATGGCCTGCTCCGGCGGCAGGCGGCGGAAGTGCTCGGTGACCTCTCCCAGGTCGGAGACGAAGACGAAGGAGCGAACTCGGGCGAAGAGCGACTGCAGGGTGTGCGTGAAGAGCAGCATCAGCCGGCTCACGTTTCGCACCGAGTCCGAGACGTCACAGAGGACGACGACATCCGGACGCTCGGGACGTCGCGCCCGGAAGCGCGGGACCATCGGGACGCCGCCCCAGGTCATGTTGCGACGGAGGGTGCGCCGGACATGGAGCGCTCCCCGGCGCCGTGAGCGCGCGCGGCGCACGAGGCGCGCCTTGAGCCGCTCGGCCAGCCGGGCCACCGCCCGCTCGGCCTGCGCCAGCTCGGCCCGGGACAGCGTCTGCCAGGTCCGCTCGGCCAGCGGCCCATCGCTGCGGCGGAGCCGCGCCCGTCCCTGGCGCTCGACCTCGCGGCGCGCGGCTTCCTCCACCGAGCGCAGTGCCGCCGCCAGTCGCCGGCTGACCAGGTCCAGACCGCTGGCCGACAGGCCGCGACGCCGCAGCTCCGCCTCGAGAGCCTCGAGGTCCCCCGTGAGGCGTCCTCCCCCGGCCGCCGCCAGGAGCCGCCGGGCGAAGAAGCCGGACTGGAGCGGGCTCTGCAGCTGGCCGAGGTCGAGCTGGAGGGTCGCTCCGCGGAGGAGCTGGGCCAGCCGGGCGCGGTCGCCGGCCAGGGCGGCCTGGGTGAGCGGCGCCAGCTGGCCCCCGAGCGAGCGGAGGGAGGCCACCACCATGGCCAGCTCGTCCCCGGAGAGGAGCCCCTGCTCCTCGAGCGAGGTCAGGAGCGACGTCTCCAGCGCCTCGACGGTGCGCAGCGCTCCGGAGAAGAAGAGCCCGAAGGCGCGGTCGAAGACGTCGACGTCGACGGACCGCTTGACCAGCGTGGTCCGGAGCACGCTGCGCAGGCTCTCCTGCTCGGAGAGGTCCACCAGCGCCGCGGCGCGTGCGCCGTCCATCACCTCGGAGGTGCTCACCCGCAGGCCGTTCTGGCGCAGGACCTCGGCGAACTCGACGATGCGGGCCTCCATCGATCCCAGGGAATAGCTCAGATGGCGCGAATCTTCCTCGCCGGAGCCTCGGGCGTCATTGGACAGCGACTGGTGCCAATGCTGGTGCGTGCCGGACACACCGTCACCGGGACCACCCGGACCGAGGACCGGACCGGGCTTC
>DASPUU010000064.1:0-9369 GCA_035622755.1 Myxococcaceae bacterium | reverse complement strand
GACTACTTCAGCGAGGACTGCATGCGGGAGATCCGCCAGCAGATCCCCAAGACCCGGCTCGAGGCGCAGAAGGACTTCTTCGAGGCCAAGCGCGCCGCCGATCACCTCGAGGGATCGGCCGAGGCCTGCCTCCAGGGAGAGCTGCTCCCGCCGATGACCGAGGGGCACAGCTACTGGCGCAACGCCTATCTCCCCGCCGGGGTGAGCGTGATCATCTCCCCGATGAACTTCATCTACGGCATCCCCGGCATTCACCTCATCGGGGCGTACCTGGCCGGTGTGCCCTTCATCTACAAGGGGCACCCCTTCGCCGCGCTCAGCAACACGACCATGATCCGCATGCTGCTGGCGGCGGGCGCCGACCCGGCCTACGTCCAGAAGGTGGAGGGCTTCGGAGGCGGCATCGCCTCGCTGGCCACCGACCCGCGGGTGGCGGTGGTGGCGGTCACCGGCTCGTCCGAGACGGCCCGGAAGATCCAGGCCGGGCGTGGGCTGAACCGGCTCCGCTTCGAGGGCGGCGGGTGCAACTGGGCCTTCGTCGACGACGGTTTCACCGACGCCGAGCTGAAGCGCATCGCCGTCCGGCTGACCTACGCCAAGCTCGGCTTCGGATCGCACAAGTGCACCTCGCTGCACGGGGTGGCCGCCTCGGCCAGGACGCTCGACGCCCTGCTCGGACACATCGACCAGGAGATGGGGACCTGGCGAGTGGCTGACCCGCGCGAGGCCACCGACGACAAGGTGCTCAGCCCTCTCATGGTCCACAAGGCGCAGACGCTGGTGGACATCGTGGCCGCGGCGAAGAAGCTCCCGGGCGTCACCGTGCTGCGCGAGGGAGGCCGTGCCGACGGTTCCTACGGAGAGCACTCCGAGGCGGTGAAGCCGGCGCTGATCCGCATCCGCCCGGAGAGCGTGGTCAAGGTGGACTACGACGGCAAGGGCATGCGCGACTTCCGGCTGGCCACCGACGAGTTCTTCATGCCCGTCCTGGTGGGCATGGAGATGCCCGACTTCGAGTCCTACGTCCGCTTCTGCCTCTTCCAGAATCCACACGACCTGGCCACCTCGGTGTGGACCCGGGACGACCGGAAGCTCCAGCTCGGCCGCCGGACGCTGGGCGGGATGCTCAAGGAGAACGACGGCACGGACTCGGCCCTGGAGTGGGAGGAGTTCGGCGCCTCGGGCATCGGCGAGTCCGGGAACATGGGCGTGGGGGAGATCACCGCCACGCTGGCCATCTACACCCGGCGCCAGAAGGGGCGGCACCTGGTCTTCTGACCGGGGCCGCTCGAGCGATGACCTGGCTCGGCTGGGGGCTGTCGGTGCTGCTCCTGGGGGTGGGCTTCCTCGGCACCTGGCTGCCCGCCATCCCCGGGCTGCCCCTGATGGCCCTGGGGGCCTTCGTGCACAAGCTGCTCGTCCCCGGGGTCCTCTCCTGGTGGACGGTGGCCGTCTTCGCCGCCGTCGCGGCGCTGGGCTTCGGGGTCGACTTCGCCGCCACGGCGGTGACCGCGAAGCGGGCCGGCGCCACGCGCGCAGGCGTGTGGGGAGCCGTGGCCGGTGGGCTGGTCGGGATCTTCTTCGGCCTTCCCGGGCTCCTCCTCGGGCCGATGCTGGGCGCGGCCGTGGGCGAGCTCGTGCTCGCCCGCCGGAGCCCGGACGAGGCGGTGAAGTCCGGCGTCGGCGCCGGTCTGGGCGTGCTCGCCGGCTCTCTGGGCAAGGGGCTGCTCGGCCTCCTGCTGCTCGTCCTGTTCGCCGCCGACTGCTTCGTCTTCTAGGGCTGCACCACCAGCTCGCCGGTCATGTCCTCGTGGCCGTCGCCGCAGAAGAGGTCGCAGGCGAAGGGAAACGTCCCCGCCCGCGGGGCGGTGAGATTGACCCGGGTCACCTTCCCCGGCTCGATGTCCGCGCGGAGGCCGAGCTCGGGCAGCTTGAACCCGTGCTTGCGGTCCTCGGAGGTGAACTCCAGCACCACCGCCTCGCCCTGCTTCACGGTGATGCGGTTCGGCGTGTAGGAGAACTTCTTCGCCCGGATGGGGATGACGCGCGGGCCGGCGGCGGCCGGCGGCGCCTGAGCTGGGGCCGGGCGCTCCTTGCACGCCGCCAGTCCACCCGCGGCGACCAGCCCGAGCGCGAGCAGCGCCCGGCCCCACCCCCCCGGCCTCAAGCCTTGGCCCCGTTCAGGCCGAGCTCGGTCAGATCGAACGCGGTGCCCTTCTTCTGCGCGGCCACGGTGCGGTACCCGAGGCCGTGGTTCGGGCTGGACGGATCCCACGGCAGCGGCGCCCGCTTGGGCACCGAGCCCGGCGCTGGAAGGGGGAAGATGAGCGACTTGGCGGCATGGTGGGCGATGTCGCCCGTCATGTGGTGATTCTCCTGGTGGATGTGGCCGTAGAAGACGGTCACGTGGCGGTGGGTCTGGAGCAGCTCGATGACCCTGGTTCCGTCCGCCGTGGCCCAGTCCCACTGCGGGTAGAGGTCGAAGAGCGGCCGGTGGGTGAGAACGACGATCGGGGCGTCCTTGTCCACCTTGGCCAGATCGGCCGCGATCCACTCCATCTGCTTGCTCCCCACCGCCCCCTTCGGGTCGGAGACGTTGTCCACGCAGACGAAGTGAATCCCCTTGTGATCGAAGGTGTAGTTCAGGGCCCCGAAGAACTCGCGGTAGGCCTCGCCGGCGTCCAGGGAGGCGTCATGCTCCCCGGGCATGAAATGCACCGTCTTCACCTTGAGGGGAGCGACGATCTCCTTGAACTCCTTCATCCGGGTGCGGCGGACGGCCGGATCGTCGGTGGTGTGGGTCAGGTCACCGGTGAAGACGATGAAGTCGGGCTGCTTCGGGCTCTGGTTGATGACCTCCACCGTCTTCTTGAGGGTGGTGGCCGCGTCCGGATTCGGCGGGCCCTGGAATCCCCAGTGGGTGTCGGAGAGCTGGAGAAAGAAGAAGTCGCCGGCGGCGGGGGTGGAGCCCTTGGCGGCCAGGGCGTTTCCCAGCCTCCCCACCCCGGCCAGGCCGGAGGCGTACACCAGCCCGCCGATGCCGAGGAGCTTGAGGAAATCACGGCGCTGATCGTCGAAGGACATGGGGTGGTCCCCTCTCTTCCTTGGGGTGACGGCCGGGCGCAAGTGCCCGCCAGCGGGGAGATTCGCCGAGGGGAATATCTATTCCCGAGAGGCCTGGACGGCCCTGGTCGCCCCCCCCCGGGGAATACCGGGGGCCGCTTGCGAATCTGGGTGAAAGACATCGCCCCGGCCGGCCGGCGTGCTAACTGGCGGGGCGCCACGACGCAGGAAGAGCAACCGCGAGGCAAGGAGTCGCCACGTTGGTCCATCCGTCGGCCGAGGAGTTCGAGCGATTCGCCCTCCCTCACGCCGCGGCCGCTCTCGGGCTCGCGCGCGCCCTGGCCCGCAACGACGCCGACGCTGAGGACGTCGTCCAGGAGGCTTTCATGCGCGCGTTCCAGTACTTCGGCGGCTACTCCGGGGGAAACCCGCGGGCATGGCTCCTCTCCATCGTGCGCAACGCCGGCTATGCCCTGCTCCGCCGGCGCGGGGCGGCGCAGCCCGTCCCAGAGCTCGATGCCGACGGCGACTCCCCGTCGGATGCCGGCAGCTCCGAGGTCGAGGCCGAGACTCCGGAGAGCCTTCTCGCCCGCGCGGCAGATGCGGAGGCCGTCCATGCAGCGCTGGGCACCCTTCCCCCCGAGTTCCGGGAGGTCGTCGTCCTGCGCGAGCTGGAGCAGTGCTCGTACAAGGAGATCGCGGAGATCGCCCACATCCCCATCGGGACGGTGATGTCCCGGCTCTCGCGCGGCCGGCGCCTGCTGCAAGAGAGGCTCGCCGAGCGCGCGCCCCTGAGGGCCGCCCGATGAGCGAGCACCTCGGCGACGTGCTCCACGCCTACGTGGACGACGAGCTGGGCACGGAGCGAACCCTCGACGTCCGGGCCCACCTCGCCGCCTGCGCCCAGTGCCGCCGCTCCTACGAGAACGTCCGGGCGCTCCGGGGGGTGCTGCAGCGCACCCTCCGTCCTGCCGAACCCTCACCGGCCTTTCTCCGCCGGCTCCGGGCATCGTTGCGGCGCGCGGACCCGTCCCGGTTCCGCCGGCGGGCCGAGCGCGTCGGCTGGGCGGCGGTGCCGCTGGCGGCGGCGGCTCTCCTCACCGTCGCGGTTTTCCCCGGGCTTCGCGGCCCGCGCCCCGATCTGACCGGGGAGGTGGTGGCCGCGCACCTTCGCTCCCTGCAGGTGGACCACCTCACCGACGTCGCCTCGTCCGACCGTCACACGGTGAAGCCCTGGTTCCAGGGGAAGGTGCCGTTCAGCCCGCCCGTCCCGGACCTTCGCGACCAGGGGTACCCGCTCGAGGGCGGGCGGCTCGACCTCGTCGGCGACCGCCCGGTGGCGGCTCTCGTGTACCGAGCCCGTCAGCATGCGATCAACGTCCTCGTCTGGCCGGATCCCGAGGCGCGGGACAGCGCACCGCAGGCGGAGACGCGGGGCGGCATCCATGTGCTCCACTGGTCGAGCCAGGGGATGACGTGGTGGGCAGTGTCGGACGTGAACGCGGAGGAGCTCCAGCGCCTGGCGGCGCTGCTCCGGGAGGCGGCACCGTGAAGCTCCGGAAGACCGAACTGTGGGTGGGCGGCATCCTGGTGGCCGTGGTCCTGCTCGGGACGGTGGCGCTGGCCGCCGGCGCCTACGACACCTCGGCCACGGTGAAGCCCTCCTGGCTCGAGCGAACGGTCGCCCCCTGGCTGGTCGATCGGTCGGTCGCCCGGCGCGCGCCGAAAGGTCCGAACCCCATCCAGGCCACGCCCGAGGTCCTGGCCAAGGGCCTGGCCGAGTACCGCGAGCACTGCCTGATCTGCCACGGCGTGCCGGGGGAGCCGCAGACGGCCATCGGCGCCGGGCTCAACCCCACCGCCCCCGACCTCGGCGACCCGGACAGCCAGGAAGGCAGCGACGGGGAGCTGTTCCAGTTCATCTCCGCCGGAGTCCGGATGACCGGCATGCCGGCCTTCTCCAAGAGCGAATCGCAGGAGACCATCTGGAAGCTGGTCACTTTCGTGCGCCACCTGCCCAAGCTCACCGACGACGAGCGCCGCGCCCTCCAGGCCCGGCACGGGGGGCGGGAGGAAGCCGAGGAGAGCAAGCCGCGGCCGTAGCCCCCTCCCGGCGCTTTCGCCGCGCATCGAGGCCCGGGGCCGGCATAGAACTGCAGGCTCCGATGCGCCGCCTGGTTCCCATCCCGCCCGAGCGCCGGATCTCGCTCGACTTCGAGGGGACGGCCGTCCCGGCCCAGGAGGGCGAGCCGGTGGCCGTCTCGCTCATCGCCGCCGGCCACGACGTGCTCGCCAGGAGCGTGAAGTACCACCGTCCGAGGGGACCCTTCTGTCTCGCGGCCGCCTGCTCGCAGTGCCTGATGCGGGTGGACGGGACGCCCAATCTCTATGCCTGCCGCGTTCCGGCCCGAGCGGGGATGCGGCTCCAGCGCCAGAACAGCTACCCCTCGGCCAAGGTGGACGTCTTCTCGGCCATCGACTGGCTCTTCCCGCGCGGACTCGACCACCACGCCATGTTCGCCGGCGTTCCGGTGGCCGAGCAGGTCATGGCCAGGGTGGCGCGCCATCTGGCGGGGCTCGGCCTCCTTCCCGAGGCGGCGGCGCCCGAGCGGCCCCCGGCCGAGAGCCTCGAGACCGGGGTGGCCGTGGTCGGCGGGGGGGCGGCAGGTCTGGCCGCCGGCGAGGTGCTCGGCGCGGCCGGGGTTCCCTTCGTGCTTCTCGAGCGCGAGGAGGCGCTCGGGGGTCGCTGGCGGACGGGGGCGCCCGAGCCGGAGGCGCCGCCGCTCGCCCTCCCGCGCGGGAGCGGGATGGTCCGGGTGGCCACCACCGCGCTCGGTCTGTACACCGATGCCCGGGGCCGGTTCCTGGCCGCCCTCTCCGCGCGGCCCGAAGGGCCGCGCCTGCTCCTCGTCCGAGCCTCGCGGTTCCTCCTCGCGCCGGGGGGTCACGCCCCCCTCATGCCCTTCACCAACAACGACCTCCCCGGCGTCCTGAGCGGGCGTGCGGTGAGCGACCTCGTCCGCCGCCGGGGCGTCCTGCCCGCGGAGAAGCCGGTCCTGGTGGGCCACGGTCCGGAGCTCCCGGGCCTCGCCTGGCTGCTCCGGGAGTCCGGCGCGCGCCCTGCCCTCGTGCTGGACACCTCGGCGTCGCCGGCCCGGGGCGCCGTGGCCGGCCGGTTGGTCAGCGCGCACGGGCGCACCCGGGTCCAGGGCGTGACCGTCGACGTCGCGGGCCGGGGACGGCGGAAGGTCGCCTGCGATGCGGTGGTGGTCAGCCTGCCGCCCTCTCCGGCCTACGAGCTCGCCCGGCACGCCGGCGCGCGGGTGGTGTTCCGCGCCGAGCCGGGCTCCTTCGCCGTGGAGGCGGACGGGGACGGGCGCACGCGGGTGCCGGAGGTCCTCGTCGCCGGCGACGTCCTCGGGGCGGACACCGCCGCCCGGGCGGCCGCCTCGGGACGCCGCGCCGCCGGGGCCCTCGTCCGGGAGATGGCCAGGTGAGCAAGGCCCTCCTCTGCCCGTGCGAGGACGTCACCCTCGGGGACGTCGAGGTGGCAATCGCCAAGGGCTACCGCGACGTGGAGAGCATCAAGCGCTACACCGGGTTCGGAACGGGAATCTGCCAGGGGAAGAGCTGCCTCACCGCGGTGGCCCAGGTCCTCTCGCGGACGCCGGGGGTCGCTCCGAGCGCCGTGCTTCCCTTCACCCCCCGCCCGCCGACGCATCCCACCGAGCTGAGCATCCTGGCCACGCTCGGGGTGGACGAGCGGGAGGTGCCTTCCCAGGGCGTGCCCGTCTCCTCGGGTGACTCGGCGACGGCCCTCCGGCCGGCGACCCCGGTTCCCGCGCGGGCCCAGGTGGTGATCGTCGGCGGAGGGGTGATGGGCCTCGCCCTGGCGCACAACCTGGCCAAGCGCGGATGCACGGACGTGGTGGTGCTGGAGAAGGGCTATCTCTGCGCCGGGGCCTCGGGCCGGAACGGAGGCGGGGTCCGGATGCAGTGGGGCACCAGCGCCAACATCGAGCTCGCCCGGCGGTCCATCGAGCTGATGAAGCAGTTCGCCGGGGAGATGGGCATCAACATCTGGCTGCGCCAGGGCGGGTACCTGTTCCTGGCGCGGAGCCGGGCCGTCGCCGAGCGCCTGGAGAAGAACGCCCGGCTTCACAACCAGCACGCGGTGCGCACGGAGATCCTCTCGCCCGACAAGGCGCGCGACCTGGTGCCGGAGCTGAGCCTCCGGGGCGTCGTCCTGGCCGCGTACCACCCCGAGGACGGGGTCATCTTCCCCTGGCCCTTTCTCTGGGGCTACGCGCAGGCGGCCCAGAAGCGAGGGGTCCGGGTGGAGACGTTCACCCAGGTCCTCGGCCTCCAGACGTCGGACGGCCTCGTCCGATCGGTGCAGACCGACCGCGGGCCGATCGCCTGCGACACGGTGGTCCTCGCTGCCGGGGCCTGGAGCCCGGGGGTGGCCCGCCTGGCCGGGGTGACGCTCCCCAACGAGCCGCACCGCCACGAGATCCTGAGCACCGAGCCGCTCAAGCCCTTCCTCGGACCGCTGGTGTCGGTGCTCGACTCGGGCCTCTACTTCAGCCAGTCGATGCGCGGGGAGATCGTCGGGGGGATGGGAGATCCCAACGAGCCGGCCGGGCTCGAGCAGGGCTCGACGCTGCGCTTCCTGGCCCGCTTCGCCCGGGCGCTCACCGAGCAGGTCCCCATCCTCGGCCAGGTGAAGGTCCTGCGGCAGTGGGCCGGCTGCTACGACGTGACGCCGGACAACAACCCCATCCTCGGCCGCACGCCGGGGCTGCCCAATCTGCTCCAGATGTCGGGCTTCGTCGGGCACGGCTTCATGATGGCGCCGGCGGTGGCCGAGCGGATGGCGGAATGGATGGTCACCGGGAACGCCGACGAGCTCTTCACCCGGTTCAACCTCGAGCGCTTCGCCAGCGGCAAGCTGGAGCGCGAGGACATGATCATCGGTTGAGGCGGCTCGGTGGGGGAGCGCGCAGCGAGAGCGTCGACACCCGGGACACCTGCACGTTCACCACCTGGCCGACGCGCTCCACCCTTCCCTCGGCGAGGAGGAAGACCGAGCCGAGGACCAGCGCGCGCTGGCGCTCGAAGGTCTCCGGCGGGACGACGAGGTTGGCCATCCCGGTCTCGTCCTCCAGGGTGAGGAAGGCCACCCCCTTGGCGGTGGGGGGACGCTGGCGGCAGGTGACCAGGCCCCCGACGCGGACGCGGGAGCGGTGCGGCGCCTCCTGCAGCTCGAGAGCGGACAGGGCCCGTCGGGAGCGAAGGTGGTCGCGGAGGAGGGCCACCGGGTGCCGCTCCAGCGACAGCCCCAGGTGGCGATAGTCCTCCACCACCCGTTCCAGGAGCCCTGGGGCCACCCCCGGCTGGGGTGAACGGTCGAGAGGCTCGCCCTGGAAGAGATCCGAGGAGGAGGTGGTGCTCAGGGCCTGCACCTCCCACTCCGCCTGGCGGCGGTTGCCGCACAGGCCATCGAGAGCCCCGGCCCGGGCGAGCCGGACCAGCGCGCTCCGGGGAAGACCGGTGCGCCGCACCAGCGCGCGCAGGGAATCGTCGCCCCGCTCCGGACGCCCCTCGCCGATCGCCTGGCCATGTGCGTTCTGGAGGCCCCTCACCTCGCGCAGGCCGAGGCGGAGGGCCCCGTCCTCGAGCGTGCAGTCCCAGACCGAACGCTGGACGTCCACCGGCCGGACCTCGACGCCGTGACGGCGGGCGTCCTCGACGATGGTGTGCGGGGCGTAGAAGCCCATCGGCTGGCTGTTGAGCAGCGCGGCGGCGAACGCCGCCGGGTGGTAGCGCTTGAGGTAGGCCGAGGCATAGGCGATGAGCGCGAACGAGGCGGAGTGGGACTCGGGAAAACCGTAGTGACTGAAGCCCTTGAATTGCTCGAAGCAGCGCTCGGCGTATTCGCGGGTGTAGCCGCGGGCGACCGAGCCCTCGATGAACCGGGCGCGCCAGGAGGGCAGGAGCGCCGAGGCCCGCTTGTGCATCAGCGCGCGCCGGAGCGCATCCGCCTCTCCCTGGTCGAACCCGGCGGCGGTCACCGCCAGACGCATGGCCTGCTCCTGGAAGAGCGGGATGCCGAGGGTCTTGTCGAGGATGGCCTTCACCTCCTCCGAGGGGTAGGTGACGTCCTCGAGTCCCTCGCGGCGCCGGAGGAAGGGATGGACCATGTCCCCGAGGATGGGGCCGGGTCGGATGAGGGCGATCTCGATGGTCAGGTCGTAGAAGCTCCGGGGCTTGAGCCGGGGCAGAAGGTTCATCTGTGCCCGGCTC
>DASPUU010000063.1:0-9311 GCA_035622755.1 Myxococcaceae bacterium | reverse complement strand
GTGCCGCCCACCCGGAATACGGATTCGGGACGGACACCTCGCTGCCCGCGTTCCTCAACGTCAACTTTCCGTCCATGCCCCTGGCCACCGAGCCGGCGGCCCTCGCCGACGGGGGTCCGGGCATCGGGCCGGGCTACGGCTTCGTGCTGACGCCGGCCCTGGCCATGGAGAAGAACTGCACCGCCTGCCACGTGAACAACGTCTGGGCGAACAACATCTCGCGGGCCGCCTGCGGTACCTGCCACGACAACCTCTTCTTCATGGGGGCGCCCCTTCCCGACGGCGGCGTTCCGAACAGCGCCGATGCGGGCGCGTTCGTTCCTCCGTCGGTCCTCGGGCAGCCGGCGAACGTCCTGCCCGACGGCGGCGTGGGGCCCTGCCAGAACAACGGCGATTGCGCCATCTTCGCCGCCATCGCCACCTGCAACACGACCACCCACTACTGCGAGCTGACGCAGCACGTGCAGCCGATGCCCAACGACTCGCTGTGCGGGACCTGTCATGCGCCCGGCGCTGCCATTGCCGACGTGACCAAGGTGCACGCCATCACCCAGTGGCAGTCGCCCATCACGCTCGACGGCTACAAGCTGGCGAACGTCACCGTCACCGGAGGCACCGGAGCCGGCGGCTTCTTCCAGGTCGGCGACACGCCGGTGTTGAAGTTCCAGCTGCTCGACCCCACCAGCGCGCCGGTTCTGACGCTGATCACCGACGCGACCTGGGCCGGGACGTTCCTCGTCTCCGGACCGACGTCGAATCCGCAGCGGGTCTACCCGAACGTGGCCATGAAGGCGACGGCGACCACGGCGCCGAACATGACCGGCCCCGACGCCCAGGGCTATTACACCTACACCCCGAGCACGACCTGGCCGGCGAGCTCGGTCGGGGCCATCGGCAACAACCCGGATGGCGGGATCCAGGTCAACCCGGCCGGGAGCTACACGGTCTGGTTCTACTGGGCGAAGACGACCACCCCCAGTCCCCCCTACCCAGGAGGACCGGCGACGGTCCGCGACGCCGTGGACGCGCAGTTCGTGGTCGCCTTCGGCGCCAGCCAGCAGGTCCAGGCCCGCCAGGTGGTCACCCAGGCGGCCTGCGGTTCCTGCCACGGCCTGGCGGCCGATGGCTTCCCGCGGCTGGCCTGGCACGGCAACCAGCGCAAGGACAGCGAGACCTGCAGCACCTGCCACACGGAGAACGCCACCTCCGCGCCGGCCGGCACGCCGCCGCCCGGCCCCCCGGAGTACTCCGTCGACTTCCAGAAGATGATGCACGAGATTCACTTCGCCCGCCTGGTCGACACCCCGCTCCAGGGGGCCCTGGCCGAGTTCCAGGAGGTCCTGGCGCCGGTGGACGTCCGGTCCTGCACCAACTGCCATGGGTCCACACTGGCCAGCTGCTCGGCGGATACCGACTGCGGCTACGGTCAGTCGTGCACCTCCGGGAAGTGCCAGAACACCGCCTGGCAGAACCCGACGGCCCGGGCGTGCATCACCTGCCACAACGGGGCGGATGCCGAGGCGCACGCCGCGGCGATGACCGCCGCCCCGCCGGGCAGTCCCCCCATCGAGAGCTGCACCGTCTGCCACGGGCCGGGGGCAGACTTCGCCGTGGACGTGGTGCACAACATCACCACGCTCTACCCCATCCACCTCGCCTATCCGCGAGAGCCGCAGTAGCGGGGTGGTGAAGGGCGGAAACATGCAATGAGGCGCGCCGGGCGGGAGCTCTGAATCCGCTCGGCGCGTTTTTCGTCGGTTCTCGTCCAACCTTCGGGGCATCCTGGTCTTGGCCGAGGGGGCACCGTGGAGACCCGGCTGCAGGCACTCGAGGAGAAGGTGACCCGGCTCGCGGAGCGGGTCGACCAGCTCGAGCAGAGGCTGGCGGCGGCCCCCCCGCCGACCTTCCCCCCGGTCTGGCCGAGCGGCGAGCTCCAGCTGCCGGGCGTCCCCGCCGGCGCGGAGACGGCTCGCTGGGTGACCCTGCTCGGGCGCAGCTGTGTCGTGCTCGGGGGCGCGTTCCTGCTCCGTGCACTCACCGACAGCCATCTCCTGCCCACCGGCATCGGAGTTGCCCTGGGGATCCTCTTTGCGGCGGCCTGGGTGTTCCTTGCCCATCGCGCCGGAGCGGGCGGCGCACGGCTGAGCGCCGCCTTCCACGCGGTCACTGCCGCGGTCATCGCCTACCCGCTCATCCTGGAAACGACCGCCCGGCTCGGGGCCATGTCCGCCCCGGTCGCCGCCCTGACGCTGGTCGGGTTCACGGCCCTGCTCCTGCTCGTGTCCTGGCGGGACGCTCTCGGCTGGCTGGCCTGGACCGGCGTCCTGTCCTGCCTGCTCACGGCGCTGGTGCTGCTCAGGGTCACCCAGGCCAGGGCCGAGTTCACCGCGGTGCTCCTCGTCCTGGCGGCGGCAACCTTCTGGCTCGGAGACCGCCCGGGATGGGGAGGCCTCCGGTGGCTTCCCGCACTGGCGCTCGACCTGGTCATCGGCCGGGCCGTGCTCGGCTTCACTCCGCCGCTCCTCTTCGATTCCCTGGCGCTCGCCTGCCTGTCCCTGGCTCTGGTGCTTTCGCGGACGGCGGCCCTGGCGCGACCGGTGGGCGCCTTCGAGGTGTTCCAGACGGTGGCCGGGCTGGCCATCGGCCTGGCCGGGGCCCTCCGAGCTCTGGTCGAGGCAGGGCAGGGCACGGGCGTGTTGGCCGGGGGGGTGGTCGCCGCCGCGCTGCTCGCCTTCGCCTTCGCCGGGTGGATCATCCCGCGTCGCGGCGACCGGGAACCGGACTTTCTCTTCTATTCCGTGGTGTCGCTCGGGCTCCTCTCCTTCGCGGTGGCGCTCCTGGCCGGGGATGGCCTGCGCGGAGTGCTCTGGTCCACGCTCGCGCTCGTCACCGTGCTCCTCGGGCGCCGGAGGCAGGCCGGCCCGCTCTGGGCAGTCGCGGCGCTCCTCGCCTGGGGCGGGGCGCTGGCCGCGGGATTGCTCGGCACGGCGTGGCAGGCCCTGGCCGGCCGCGAACCGGGCCCCTGGCCGGCGCCCAGCGCCGGAAGCGTCGTCGCGCTCGGGCTGGTCACGCTCGCCTACCTCGCCACCATTCTCGCGCCGCGGTCCTCCGCGGTCCGCCCGGCGGCTGCGGCACCGGACCGCCTCCCCCCGGCCGCGCTGCTCTTCCTCGCCGGCGCCGGACTGGCGGCGGCGATTCTCGAGGCGCTCGGGCCGCTCACCTCGGACGCGGCGCGCGCCGCCACCGCGCGGACGCTGGTGGCGGTGGCGCTCGCTTTGTCGCTTGCTCTCATCCGGCGGCGTATGGCATGCCCGGAGCTCAAGTGGATTGCGTACCTCGCGCTGGTCCTCGGCGGACTCGAGCTCGTGGTCCAGGGCCTACCGAGCGGGCAGCCACTGCTCTTGCTCATCTCCTTCGTCGTCTACGGAGCGGGACTGATCGCCGTCCCGCGCCTGGCTCCTCCCGGCCGTGAAGGTGCGTCGTCCAGCGGCCCGGGCTAACCCGAGCGGAGGCGCACCGCGCGCCTCGGTGGTGAGTCCCTCGTGAAATTCATCCTCAAGGTTCTCTCGACGATCCGGGATTTCGTCTGGCTGGCCACCCGGCACTGGATCTCCGCCATCGGGGTGGTGCTCACCAGCGTCGCCGCCATCTCCTTCCTGGCCATCCTGGCGCTCGAGCTCGGCGGCCGGACGCGCGAGAACTACTCCGGCATCATCAGCTATCTCCTCCTGCCGGCCGTCTTCGTCATCGGGCTGGTGCTCATCCCCATCGGCCTGCGCCAGATCCGCAAGAGGGAGAAGGCCGGGCAGCCGGTGTCGTTCCCGGTGTTCAACTTCAACGACCCCCGGCTGCGCTCCACTGCCCTGCTCGTCGTGCTCCTCACCATCCTCAATCTGATGATCGTCTCCACGGCGACCTTCAAGGGCCTGGAGGTGATGCACAGCGACTCGTTCTGCGGGGGAACCTGCCACAACGTGATGCAGCCGGAGGCGGTGGCCCACCTCAACACGACCCACGCCCGGGTGTACTGCGTCGATTGCCACATCGGCGAGGGCGCCAGCCACTTCGTCAAGGCCAAGCTCCGGGGCTCGGCGCAGATGGTGGAGTTCCTGGCCGGCGACTACCCGCGCCCGGTTCCCCAGCCCACCCCGGTTCCCAGCGCCATCTGCACGCGGTGTCACGCCACCGAGCGCTTCAGCGAGGATCGCCTGCACATCCGGCGTACGTTCGGCGACGGTGAGAAGGCGGTGGAGACGTACACCATCTTCCGGATGCTGGTCGGGGGCCATCGCGACGGGAAGTGGCAGGGCATCCACCGGCACAACGCCATGAAGGTCCGCTACCTGGCCGATCCCAAGCGCACGACGATCACCGACATCGAGGTCACCCGCCCCGACGGCAGCAGCGATCGGTTCACCGTCAAGGATGCCCAGGCGCCTGCCGGCGCGCAGTGGTACGAGATGGGGTGCACCGATTGCCACAGCCGGCCGGCCCACCGCTTCTTCTCGCCCGAGGCGGTGGTCGACAAGGCGCTCGCGCGGGGAGCCATCGCCAGGGACCTCCCCTTCGTCCGGCGCGAGTCGGTGGCAGTGCTCAAGGCGAGCTACCCGTCGCAGGAGGAGGCGAGGAGGGGGATTCCGACGGCGATGACCGCGTCCTACGCCAAGCTCGCGCCCGACCTCGATGGTCCGGGGAAGGCGAAGGTGGCAGCGGCCGGAGCTCTCCTGGCCGAGGAATGGAGCCAGAACAACTTCCCCGACATGAAGGTCACCTGGGGGACGTACGTCGACTTCCTCCAGCACCAGCCCGGCTGCTGGCGCTGCCACGACAACGGGCACGTCAATGCCAAGGGCGACGCAGTGACGAAGAAGTGCTCCGGCGCCTGCCACGAGATCCTCGCCACCGACGAGGAAAAGCCCGAGGCGATGGACGTCCTCTACCCGTAGGAAGGAGCAACGCACCGGGGAGCGGACCTCTCGGGGGGCGGCTCCCCGCCGACTGCGGCGACCTGGCTACTTCTTGAAGGACCGGATCATCGCGATCAGGGAGTTGACCTGATCGGGGGTGAGGTCCTTGAACGGGTCCATCTTGCCCGAGTCCGACTTGGCTCCGTTGGTGATGGCGTTCTTGAGCTCGTCGTCCTTCTTCGCCTGGAAGGCCGCGGTGGTCATGTCCTGGACCTTCATCTGCTTGCCCACGTCGGTGTCGCCCTTGCCTCCCTGACCGTGGCAGCTCGCGCACTGAGCCTTCCAGAGGCGCTCGGTCTTCTTGTCGACCTCTGCCAGCGCAGCGACGCTGAGGAGAACGGAAGCGGCAGCAACCGATGCGACCACACGGGCGTGTCTCATGCAGGTGACCTCCGGGTCGGGGACGCCTAGCCCATCGACGGGGCAGTGGCAACAATCTTCAACGAAGCGAGCCTCGCCGCGCATCGATCGGCTGGTGCGGTGTCGAAGATGCGGAACATGACGCTGCCCCAAGGCCCCAGGGTGCCTCCCGGCCAGGGCCCATCCGACGAGAGTCGAAGGCCCGGCGCGCGATGCCGAGGCGACCACGACGTGGGCGGCCCGGTGGGGCGCTACAGGCCCGGGGCTCCCCGCGGGGATGGGGCTCGGCGCGCCGGCCCGGGAGATGACACGCTGCGGGTACCTCGGGACCCACCGGCGCTCGCCGGCACGAGGGCATCCTGCCCGGGTGCTCCCGGCCATTCACGGCGGGTGGACCGGCACTCCCCGGGTGCCGGTCCTGGTTCTCGACGAGATGCGGCGTGCCGCTGTCCAGGGGCCGGGCCGGCCGGGCCACCAGCCGCTCATCCCATGCCCTTGCCGGTCCGGCGGCAGCCAGTGCAAACTCAAATGTTTGAGTCGGGTAGCCGACGTCGCCTGAGAAGGTGAACGGTCCACGATGGGCGCAGACTGGGACAAGGCGGCGGGACGGCCGGGGGCCGCCAAGGGAGGGCCGCGGCCGGCCGAAGCGCCCGGCCGCACGCCGGTCGCCACGCCCCAGACCCCGCTCCAGCTCGTCTCCGAGGTGACCCAGCCGCCGGGCCCCGGCGGGCCGATCCTCGAGGTCGGCGAGCGGCTCGCCAACCGCTTCACCATCACCCGCTTCATCGCCCGGGGCGGCATGGGCGCGGTCTACGAGGCGGAGGACACCGTCCTGCGCACGCGGGTGGCGGTGAAGACCATCCTCCCCGAGTTCGCCGCGGACCCCACCGCCATGGAGCGCTTCCGCCGCGAGGTGCTGCTCGCCCGTCGCGTCACCCACATGAACATCTGCCGGATGTTCGAGCTCTACGACACGGTGGATGCCCGCGGGGAGCGCCTCAACTTCTTGAGCATGGAGCTGCTCGAGGGCGAGACGCTGGCCGCCCGGCTGGTCCGGACCGGTCCGATGGCCACCTACGAGCTCTTCGTGCTGCTGCGCCAGATGGCCGACGGCCTGGAGGCGATGCACGTCCAGGACGTCATCCACCGGGACTTCAAGCCGGCCAACGTCTTCCTCATGCGCAACGCGGTGGACTCGCACGGTCACCAGGGCAACGTCTCCATGCGGGCGGTGATCACCGATTTCGGCATCGCCCGTGCCCTCCACTCCAGCCGGCACGAGCCGGACTCCTCGGTGACCAGCCGGGTCGGCTTCATCGGGACCCCGGCCTACATGGCTCCCGAGCAGCTCACCGGCGGGACGCTCTCGGCGGCGACGGACATCTACGCGCTGGGGGTGGTGCTCTTCGAGGCGCTCACCGGCGCCGTTCCCTTCCAGGGCGAGACGGCGCTCGAGGCGGCGATGAAGCGCCTCCATCAGGCCCCGCCCGCGGCGTCCAGTCTGGTGAAGAACCTCGACTCTCGCTGGGACTCGGCCATTCTCCGGTGCCTGGAGCGCGAGCCCCAGCGCCGGTTCCGGTCCGTGCTCGACGTCGTCCGTGCCGTGGGCCAGCAGACGCTCGACCCGCGCAAGGCGGTGGCCGTGCTCGGCTTCCGGAACCTGGCCGGCCGCCCGGACAGCGCCTGGCTGTCCATGGCGCTGGTGGAGATGCTCACCCGGGAGTTCCAGGAGGCGAGCCAGACGCTGCGCACGCTTCCCGCCGAGGAGGTGGCGCGCGCCCAGAGGGCGCTCTCGCTCGGCGCCCACGACACGCTCTCCAAGGAGGTGCTGGAGCGCCTCCGGGACAGCACCGGCGCCCACCTGGCGGTCCTCGGCTCCTACCTGTGCATGGGCAACGCCTCCTCGAGCGTCCTGAAGCTCGTCGTCCGCGTTCAGGACACCTCCACCGGCGAGGTGGCGGCGGCCTGGTCGGAGAAGGGGACGGTGGGCGAGCTCCAGGACCTGGCCTCGCGGACCGGGAGCGAGCTCAGGGCCACGCTCGCCGCCGCCGCGGCGAACGGCAAGCCTTGAGCGTGGCTCAGACCTGGTCGCGGGAAGCGAGGAAGCGCTCCCGCTCCGGGCCTGCGGGCACCTCCTCGGCCAGCGAGTCGTAGAGCTCGGCGACGCTCTTGGCGTTCTTGGCCGACCTGCGCACCAGCGCCCGGGCCATCGGGCCGAGCGAGCGGGCCAGGCTCTGCTCCGCCCGGGCCAGGACGTCCTCGGCGAGGTAGGGAGTGGCGGCCAGGGGCTGGGTTCCTCCCAGACCCTGGACGCGGGAGGGCCCCGACGCGGCGGCGCCCTTCGCCGCGGCCGGGGGGGCGGCGGTGCGTGGCGCGGCCGGGGCGGACTTCTTCCCCCCCGGCTGGATGAGGGTCAGGGTCTTGAGGAACGTCCGCCGCGATTCTCCATCCGGAACGGAATCGGCCAGCGTCTTGGAGGCGGAGGCCAGGTCAGGAGCCTCGTGCGCCACCCGCTCGACGAGCACCTTGGCGATGGGCCCGAGGTGGGGGGCGAGGGCGGCCTCGAGCTTGGCCTTTTCCTCGGGGGTGAGGCGGCTCGGGGCCTGCTGGGAGCTGGCCGCGGCCGGCGCCGGGGGAGAGCTCTTTCGCGCGGACTGCACCCAGCGCCGGGCGAAGGCTTCGAAGGCCCTCCGGTCATCGTCGTTGGTGATGGAATCCGCGAGCAGGTCGCAGAGCGCTCGGGGGTCCTCGGTCTGCCGGGACGTCCGCTTGACCAGGACCGGGGCCAGAGGGCCGAGGGCCCTGGCCAGCGCCGTGGACAGCGCGGCGAGCGCCTCGGGCTGCCAACCGCCCCCCGGGGTGGGGCTGGGAGGTGCCGCCGCCGGAGCGGGGGCAGGCGGAGCGGCGGCCGCCGGGGGCGGGGCAGAGCCTCCGGCGCCGCGGGGCGCAGCGGCCGGCTGAGGAGCCGGGGCGGCCGGGGTTCTTCCCGCCGGCCAGGTGGACTCGCTCATCGTGCGCGCCCCGCCGACCGGGGCGAGCTCGTACAGGTCGACGTCTCGGGCGCCCCCCAGCCGCCGGGTCCCGTGGTGCTGGAAGAGCTCCCGGTACTCGGAGGAGAGGCTGGACACCAGCTCGTAGAAGGACCGGGAGACGAGGATCTGCGAGGGGGCGGCGAACTCGAGCATCGCTTCCGCCCCGTGCATCCCCTCGCCGAGGAGCTGAGTTTCCCCCGGCCCCTGCTCCACCACCTTGACCGGGCCCAGGTTGACCCCCAGGCGCACCTCGAGGTCCGGAAAGGTCGCCGTCTCCTGCTGCAGGCTGTCCCGGATTCCGATGGCCACGAAGACGGCGTCCTCGGGGTCGCCCGGGAAGCAGACCACCGCGCCGTGGCCGGTATCGAGCAGGATCCGGTCGCTGGAGGGCAGATGCCCCACGGTGCGCGAGATGACCTCGCGCACCCGTTGCTGGAGCTCCGGCGGGGGGGACTGCTGGGCGGCCTGACCCAGGTCCAGGAACACGACCGTGCCCATGAAGGTCCTGTTCCCTTGGGTCTTCATCCCGGCGCTCTCGCGTCTCCTCCCCGAGGGGTCACTCCAGCAGCTTCATCGCCTTTTCCAGGCTGCGGCGGAGACGGTTGAAGGACGCGGCCAGCACTCCGATCTCGTCCTTGCTGGTCACCGCGAACTCGGGGATCTGCGTGTTGCCGGTGCTCACCTCGTCGGCGGCGCGCGACATCCGGACGATGGGACGGATGACCATCACCGTCAGGGTGAGGTTGAGGACGATGAAGGCGAGGAGGAATACCGCGCCGAGCGAGATCATGAACGTCTTGAAGGCGTCGTCGGCCTTGGCCAGCGGCACGGCCATGGGGACGGACACGATCTGTGCCCCGATGACCTCGTTCAGCTTCCAGCCGAACCCGTTGGCCGGCCCGTAGGAGGCGATCATCGTCTTCGGAGCGGCGTCGACGGTGCTGTGGCAGAC
>DASPUU010000062.1:0-5706 GCA_035622755.1 Myxococcaceae bacterium | reverse complement strand
GACCATGGACGCCCTCGCCGCCGATGCGCTGGCCGTGCTCGACGCGCTGGGCATCGCCTCGGCGGTGGTCGGCGGGGTCTCCATGGGAGGCTATGCGGCCCTCGCCCTGCTCCGGGCTGACCCGGGGCGCGTGCGCGGCCTCGTCCTCGCCGACACCCAGGTCGGAGCGGACGACGATGCCGCCGGTGCCACGCGCGGGGAGCTGGCCGGGGCCGTGCTCGGCGGTGGCATGGAGGTGCTCGTGGAGCGGCTGGTCCCTCGCCTCCTCGGACCGGCGGCCTCCGACGCCCTGCGGGACCGGGTGGCGGCCATGGTCCGGGCCAATCCGCCGGCGGGAGCGGCGGCCGCCCTCCGGGGGATGGCGCTCCGCCAGGACGGACGGGACATCCTGGCGCGCTTCGCCGGCCCCCTGCTGGTCATCGTCGGCGCCGAGGACGCGATCACACCCAGGGAGAAGGCCCGGGCGATGGCCGAGCTCGTCCCGGGCTCCGAGCTGGTGGAGATCCCGGACTCCGGCCACCTCGCCAACCTCGAACAGCCCGCGGCCTTCAACGCTGCGCTCGGGCGATTCCTCGGCCGCTGGCCAGCCAACCCGGAGGGCTAGGAGGCTTGGCCGCCCCCTGGGACGCCTACCCGAGCAGATCGGCGAAGAACCGACGCAGATTCCGGCCGAGGACCTTCTCCACCGTCCGCCGGGAATGACCGCGGGCGAGGAGCTGCTCGGTGAGGCGGGGAAGGTCCGTCACGTCGCGCATGCCCCGTGGCAAGGGGACGAAGCCGTCGAAGTCGCTGCCCAGACACACCGCCTCCTCGCCGGCGACGCGCAGCGCATGGTCGAGGTGGCGCACGACGTCGGAGAGCTCCCTGCCTCCGAGGTACGTCGTCCCGAAGAGGATGCCCACCACGCCTCCGCGCGCGGCGATCGCCCGGAGGGCTGTGTCGGGCAGGTTGCGCCAGTGCGGCGCGGCGCCCGCGACGCCGGTGTGAGAGCAGAACAGCCGGGTGCCCGCCTGCCCGAGCAGCGACCCGAGAAGCCCGGGCGAGGCGTGCGCGACGTCCACCGCCATTCCCGCGGCGCCCATCGCCTCGACCACCTCGGCGCCGAGCGGCGTGAGCCCCCGCCGCCTCATTCCGGGGGTGGACGCACCCCCGAGAGGGTTGGCCGAAAGATGCGTCAGGCTCATGAACCTCACCCCCAGCCGAAACAGCTCGGCCACGCGGTCGACCCGCCCCTCGAGCGCCTGCGCCCCCTCGACGCCGAGGACGCACGCCAGGGCGCCCTCCTCCTCGGCCCGGTCCAGCTCGGCGCCGCGGGTGGCCAGCCGGGCGCGCGCCGCCGGGTCTCCACAGTGGGCGCGAAGGCGGGCGATCTGGAAGAGCGCGCGGGTCCAGGGTCCACCGAGCGCGTCGGGGAGGGGCCACCGGCGCCAGGCGGCGAAGAGCGGAAACCCCCCGACCAGCGGATACCCGTGCGTCACCACGGTGAAGGCCTGGAGCCGCACCCCGGCTTGCCGGAGCCGCTCGAAGTCCAGGTGTCCGGCGCTCTGCCGACGGCGCAGATCGCGGTTCCACATCAGGCTGTCCGCATGGGCGTCGGCGATGTAGGCCGACCGGTGAAGCTCGAGGGCATCGACACCGGACATGGAGCAGCCAGGTTAGACTCCGGAGGCGTGGAATCCACACCGCAGATGCTCCTCCCGCGCGAGGCGCTGCGCTTCGACTTCCGCGGCGGGCGCTTCCGGCTGCCCCGCGATGCCGCGCTCCTCGGGTGGATCGCCGACCAGTTCCTCTACGGCGAAGTGACCGGCATCCAGTGCGGGCACTGGCTCTACGGCGCGCCGACGCTCGAGGCGGCCACCTTCTTCGCCCGGCAGGCGAGCGAGGAGCTGGCCCACGTCCGCATCTTCCTCCGCTTGCATGCGCTGCTCGGGACCCTCCCCCGCCCGGCGCACCCCGTCGTGCGCTGGCTGTCGACCACGAGCATGGGCCGCGACTATGCGGAGCACGTGTGCACCGAGATGGCGGTCGGCGAGGGCATGGTCCTGACGGTCCTCCAGGCGCTCATCGACACCGTCGACGATCGGGAAATCGTCCACCTCCTGGAGGGCACGGCGCGGCAGGAGGAGCGCCACGTCGTGTTCGGCGAGCAGCAGACGCTCGCGCTCGTGCAGGAGGACCCGGGGCTCCGGGACAGCCTTCTGGGGATGAACCTGCTCTCCCTCCTCGCCCTCCCCCGCCTCGCCCGCCACGTCCAGCGCCGCCTCGGCTCGGAGCACGAGGTGCTCGGGCAGGCGGAGGCGTTTCTCCGCCACCTGGTCCACCTCACCGAGCTCCGTCTCCAGCGCCTGGGCGTGCTCGCCGGGACCCTCGAGGCGCTCGGGCCCTGGCGCAAGGTGTGGCTCGTGGTCCGGGCCCTGGTCCGCCGGCAGTGGGTCCGCCTCCGCCGCACGCCCCGGCTGACCGACACCTACCTGGAGGACCCGGCGCTGCGCGTCCGGTGAGGCCCGGGCGAGCGGCGGGAGCCCCCGCGATGCAGGTGGTGGTCAACGGCGAGCGGCGTGAAGTCCCCGACGGTCTCACCGTGCTCGAGCTCCTCCGCGCGCTCTCGGTGCCGGGACGGGTGGCCGTGGAGCGCAACGGCGTCGTGCTCCGTCAGGCGGAGCACGCCGTGGTCAGGCTCGGGGACGGGGATGTGCTCGAGGTGGTGACCTTCGTGGGCGGCGGGGCGTAAAAGGATTCTCCATGGATGACGCACTGGTCATCGCCGGCAAGCGGTTCCACTCCCGCCTCCTGCTCGGGACCGGGAAGTATCCGGATCTGCCGACCATGAAGCGCTGCCACGAGGCCTCGGGCACGGAGATGGTGACCGTGGCCGTCCGGCGGCTGGATCTCCAGGCCCGGGGCGAGGCCTCCCTCCTCCACTGGATCGACCAGGGCCGGATCGCGCTCCTGCCCAACACCGCCCTCTGCTACACGGCCGAGGATGCGGTGCGGACCTGCCGGCTGGCCCGCGAGCTGGGGATGAGCAACTGGGTGAAGCTGGAGGTCCTCGGAGACGAGCGGACGCTCTTCCCGGACGTCGAGCAGACGGTGGCGGCCGCCCGGACCCTGGTGAAGGAGGGCTTCGTCGTCCTTCCCTACACCAGCGATGACCTGATCGTGGCCCGGAAGCTCGAGGATGCGGGCTGCGCCGCAGTGATGCCGCTGGCCGCTCCCATCGGCTCGGGGCTGGGCATCCGAAACCCGCATGCCTTGCAGCTCCTGCGCGAGGCCGTCGAGGTCCCGGTCATCGTCGACGCCGGCGTGGGCACCGCCTCGGACGTCTCCGTCGCCCTGGAGCTGGGATGCGACGGCGTGCTGCTCAACACCGCGGTGGCCGCGGCGCGTGAGCCGGTGCGGATGGCCCGGGCGATGAAGCTCGCCGCCGAGGCCGGCCGGGAGGCCTTCCTCGCCGGGCGCATTCCCCGGCGCGCCCATGGCTCGGCATCCAGCCCGCTCGAGGGGCTCCTGCCCTGACCGCTCCCGGGGAGCGCGCGCGGCTCCGGCTCGAGCTCCTGGTCATCACCGACTGGGCGCTCGGCGAGGAGCCGCTGGTCGCGGCCCTGGAGTCGGTGTGTGCGCTCGGGCCCGAGGTGGGGATCCAGCATCGCCACCCGGGGGCCCCGGCCCGGCGATTTCTCGGCGAGGCCAGGGTGCTGGCCCGACTGTGCGCCCGGACGGGAAACCCGCTCTTCGTCAACGGCCGCCTCGACGTCGCGCTGCTCGTCGGAGCGCATCTCCACCTCCCTGCCCATGCGCCGCCCGTGGCCACGGTGCGCCCCCACCTTCCCGCCGGCCGCTGGATCAGCGCCGCCGTCCACACCGAGGAGGAGCTCGCCCGGGCCCGCGGGGCGGACCTGATCCTCGTCAGCCCGGTGTTTGCCCCGGGCTCGAAGCCGGGTGACACGCGCCCCACGCTCGGGCCGGAGGGGTTCGCACGCATCCGGGCCCACGCCGGCTGCCCGGCGTTTGCCCTGGGTGGGATCGGCCCCGCGCGGCTTCCCCGGCTCGGGCCCCTCGACGGCGTGGCCGTCCAGAGCGCCGTGCTGGCCGTGCCCCATCCGGCGCACGAGGCGGCGGCGCTGCTCGGCGCACTGGCCCGGGCCCGGGCGAGCGACCCCTCGCCGGGCTGAGGTGCTGTTCCCTGCACGTCCGCGCCGGCTGGCGGCATCGGCTCGGCATCGCGGCAATCGGCCCTCCGTTCTCGCCTTCGGAGAGTGTGGGACGCCAACCCGAGGGGAACCTGGCGGCCTCGGAGGTGCTTCCAATGTCTCGCTGTCCAGCTCGCTCGTCACTCGCGCTGATCGTCGTTCCGGCGGTGATCCTCGCCGGATGTGCATCCGCGCCCCTCGCTCCGGTCGCCCAGGCGTGGCGGCCGGCACCGTCGAAGGCCATCGCCGACCGCTGCACCGGGGACGCGGCCGCCGGGTGCTACCAGGAGGGCCTGGCCGCGCTCTCGGCCCGGCCGCCGCAGGCGGTCCTGGCCCAGAACCTCCTCTCCGCCGCCTGCACGGGCGAGATCCAGAACGCCTGCGAGGTCCTCGACACGCGGTTCCACCCGCCCAGCGCCGTCCGAGTCCCGGCCATCACCGGCGAGCCTCCGGCGGGCAACGCCGTGGTGGAGTTCAGCTGCCGCCTGAACACCGACGGAACGCTGTCCGGCTGCGAGCGCACCCGGTCGGCGAACAGCACCCGGTCGCTGGACGACTCCGTGGCGCGGCAGATGGCCACCGCCCAGGCCGGTGGACGCTTCCATCCGGCGACGCTGGACGGCGCTGCCTACGTCACCGAGGTGCGCCTCGTGTACGTGCTCTCCAGCCAGAGCATCGCCGGTCCCACCGTCTTCGCCGGGAACCTCCGGCGGTAGAAGGGGCGCTCCCCCGGCGACGGTGGAGCTGAGGTAAGCTCGCCTGCTCCGCGGTGCCGGTCGCCCGCTCCGGCGTCCGGCACCCCTTCCCGAGGAGGTCGGTCCGATGTTCGGGACAGTCGCTCGGCCAGCCCTCCGGCTCACCCTCCCGCTCCTGCTCGGCGCCGGGTGTGCCTCGGCGCCGGCGACGGTGTCCGCCCCCCACGGCTGGCGGCCCCTCCCGTCGAAGGCGGTGGCGGCGCACTGCCAGCCGGACGCCCACCAGTGCCACCAGGAGGGGTTGCAGGCGCTCGCGCAGACCCCCCCCGACGCGTACCGGGCCCAGAATCTCCTCGCCGCGGCCTGCGGCGCCGACGTCGAGGCTGCCTGCCAGGTCCTCGACCACCGGTTCCGCGCCCCGTCTGCGGTCCGCGTGCCTGCCCTCTCGGCGAGCCCTCCCTACGGGACGGCAGTGGTCGAGTTCAGCTGCCGGGTGACCGCCGAGGGCGCCCTCGAGTCGTGCAACGAGACGCGGTCCGCCAATGCCGATGCCAGGATCCTGGAATCGGCCCTGCGCCAGGTCGCCGCGAGCCAGTCCGCCTCCCTCTTCCGCCCGGCGACGCTGGACGGGACCCCCTACGCCACCGACGTCCGGCTCGTCTACGTGCTCCGCTCGGAGAGCATCGGCGGTCCGATCCTCGGCTTCAACGCGCCCGACCCGGTGCTGCTCCTCCACGAGCCGCTCAACTGAGCGCCTCCGGAAGGCCTTCCCCGGCCGCTCTTGGCAGTTGCACGGCCGTCGAAAACACGACAGGAAGGGG
>DASPUU010000061.1:0-17446 GCA_035622755.1 Myxococcaceae bacterium | reverse complement strand
CCGGGCTCGGGCTCCAGACGTCGCTGGCCTTCGTTCCGGACCCGCGCTTCGACCTTCCCATCCCGGTGGCTGCGGTGCGCCGGACGCCGGCCGGCGTCGAGCTGGCCGTGGCCGCCACCGAGGAGGACCTCGGGCGGTGGGCGCACGAGGGCGACCTCGTGCCCCTGGCACGTGCCCTCCTCGCGGCCGCGCTCTCCCCCCCGGCCTCGGCCTCCCGGCCACCGGTGGGCGGGGCGCTCGGCTGGACCGGAGTCGAGGGGCGCCCTGCCCCGCTGGGTCTGCTCGACGTCGCCCCCGGCGACTACCGGCGGAGCGACGGCCGGGTCGCGTTTCACCTTGTGCGTGCCAGGGCTCCCGGAACCGACCCGCTCGACGACCGTGCGCTCCGGTCCCTCGGCGGACGCCCGTGGACCGGCCCCTCGCGGGGGGAGATGCCCTGGGCCGCGGCGCTTCTCGGGGCCGCTCTGGGGGCGTGGCTCCTCGGCATGCTCGCCACCAGGCAGGTCCGCCGGGCATGGGTCCCCGGCCTCGCCGTCGCGGCCCTGCTCGCGCTCCTCGAAGCGGGGGCTGCCTTACCCGCCGAGCGGAAGGCGCGGTGGGTGGCTGCGCTCGCGGTGCCCCCCGGCCCGGAGTCCCGCCGGCTCGAGGACGCTCTGGGCAGGACATCCGTGGCGCTCGAGCCCGCTCCCGCCCGGTGTGCGGCTCCGGGCGCCGGCGCGCCCTGCGCTCTCGTCGCCACCGTCGGCTCCGCCTCCGCCCCACCCGAGGGTGCCGATGCGCTGGTCTTCGACCAGGCGAGGCCCCGGGTCGACCTCCTTGGCGTGGACGCTCCGGGTGAGGTCCCGCTCGGCTCGGCGGCCGGAGTGTGGGCGACCGTACGAATCCGCCGCGCGGCGGGCCTGCCGGTGCTTGTCAGCGTCCATTCCACCGGAGCGGCTCCGGCCAGGGCCGAGCTCCGCGTCGACGGCCCGGACGAGGTGCGCACCGTGCGGCTGTCCATCTCGCCGCTCTCGGAGGGAGTCATCTACCTGGCCGCGGAGGCGCTCGTTCCCGGCGAGCCCCAGGCTCAGGACGGCCGGCTCCTGGCGCTGGCCGCGCGATCCCGCACACCGCGGCGGCTGGTGCTGGCCACCTCTCCCGCCTGGGAGGCGCGCGCCGCCACCGAGGCGCTGGACACGACGGGCGCACGCGTGGACGCGCTCACCCTGGTCGGCTCGCGGGCGGTGGCCGCGCGCGGAGGGAGCCCGGAGGATCCGCGTCAAGTGCTCCGGGACACGGACCGCCTCGAGGCGCTCGACCTCCTCGTGCTGGTCGGCTTCTCCGAGGACCTCGACGCCGCCGCCGCTGCGGGCCTCCGCCGCTACGTCGAACGGGGGGGCGGCGCCCTCCTCCTCTCGAGTCCGGGCGCGGCACGGGCGCTGGGGATGGCGATTCCTCCGCTGGCCGCGGCGGCGCCGGAGCGGTCCCTGGTCGCCGCGCTCGGGACCGGGGAGACCCTTGCCTTCCGCGGCTACGCCCCGTCCGCGCCGGCGATGCTCCTGCCGGGGACGGAAGTCCTCGGCCGGCTGGGCGATCCGGGCGACAGCGCGCCGCTCCCGTGGCTCGTGGGGCGCGCCCTGGGACTGGGCCGCGTGGCGGCGTCGACGGCCCCCGACGTCTGGCGCCTCTCTCCACCGGGACGGGGGCGCGAGGCCTACCGCTCGGTGCTCCGCTCGCTCGTCGGCTGGCTCGAGGCGCCCCGGGCCTCACGAGCGGGGGTCGTCCTCTCCGACGACTGGGCATCGCTGCGCCCCGCCGATGCATCCTCGGCGGCCCTCGCCCCGCTGTCTGCGCCCGGCGTCATCGCCGGCCTGCCCGTCGACTCCCTGGACTCGGCCGCGCTCATCGGCTGGCCCCGCGCCCGCCTCCGGGCGGCGGCGGCGAGGACCGGGCACCCCTTTCTCGAGCCGGACGGCGCCGAGGAGCTCGCGCTCGCTCTCGAGCGCCTCCCGCCGCCCCCGCGTTGGACGGGCTCCATCTCGCTGCGGTCGAGCGACGCCGCCTTCGTGCTCCTGGCCGCGCTGGTCGTCCTCGAGGCCCTCGCCCGCCGCCTCTACCGCCGCACGGGCGGGAGGCGAGCAAACAACGCGCTCTCCTCCGGGGACACCGGCGGGAGCGCGACGGGAGCCGGCCGGAGCCAGCGCGACAGCGCGACGGCGGCCGCGCGGGCGGCGGCCGCGCGCGACGGAGCATCGTCGGCGGCGTAGAGCGGGGCTGCCAGCGCCGCCGCCGGGAGGCCGGGGGCCCCCGGAAGCGCCCAGAGCGCATCGGCCAGCCCCCGGGCGGCGTCCGCCCCGAGCTCCTGCTCGGAGGCCAGGAGGAGGCGGCGGGCGAGGGCCTCGACGCCCGGGGGGCCGGCGCCGAGCTGCACCGGGCCGGCGGCGGCTCCGGGGCGGAGACCGGACTGGCCTCCCGTGAGCCGGCGCCCCTCGTCCACCGGCTTGTCCGGGGGCCTCAGGGCGCGCAGGGCCAGCCGCTCGGTCCCGAAGGCGGCGTCGAGCGCCTGCACCGCCGCGCGCTCGGGCGGGAGGGCCCCACTCGGGTTCCCGGCCGCCAGCGCCCCCTCGGCCGCCCACATCTCCGACACGGCGCGGGCGAGGAGCCTGCGCGCCCGAGCGTCCCCGCTCTCGCCCAGCTCCTTGTCGTCCACGTCGAGCTCCAGGCCCTCGCCTCGCTCCGCCTGCAGGAAGAAGCCGAAGCCCTCGCGGATCTGCCGCTGGGCCTCGGCCAGCTCGGCGGACCTCGCCCGCCGCTCGGCTCCCTGGGCTCCGGATCTCACCAGCCGCCCGGTGCGCGCCAGGAGCTCGCGCTCGGTGAGCCGGGACGGGGGCGGAGGCAGCCGCGCCGCGGCGGCCGTCCCGGTGAAATCGACCAGGGACTCCTCCCAGCGCAGGATGCGCGCCTCGGAGCGACCCTGGCCCGGCCCGTCGAGCGGGTTGCCATCGCGTGCCTCTGCCCAGACGACCAGCGTGTCGCCGGCCCTCATCCCCACCGCGACCGGGTCGAGGCTCCCCCTCGCCTCGACGGCCTCGCCCGGGGTGACCGCTCCTCCGGGAATCCGGCCGCTGCGGAAGCGCATCCCCTCGCCGTGTCCCTGGGCCAGCGTCCAGTGGAAGTCGAGGCCGGCCACCGCCACGTCGTCGCGCGCCCCGGCGCGGAGAGGGAACCTCTCCGGCCGGGCGGTCACCGTTCGGTCCGTCTCGGGGGCCTCGAGCGTGACCTCCGGCGGGCAGTCCGGGAGCGCCTCCAGCTCGATGAGCGCCACGGGGCCTCCGGGGCCGGCCGCCAGGCGCAGGCTCCGGCTCCGGTCGAGCACGAGGGAGAGGGTCGCCCGTCCGCCGTCCACGGCCACCTCGTGGAGAGCGCCGTCCTGCTCGGCCCAGGAGACGGCCGGGGCGTGCGTCCGGATGTCCAGGTGGACCCGGGAGCCGCGCAGACCGCGAACGGTGGGCAGGCGAGCCTCCACCGCCGGCCAGCCCGTGTAGGGCGGTGGCTCGACGCGCGCGGTGACGACCAGGAGGGGCGCCGCCGGCCGCGCCTCGAGCGAGGGGGGCGGACGTCCGACGCGAACCAGCGTCGCGGCGGCGGCGACCAGCAGCGCGGCTCCGAGCCGGAGGATGCCGGCCCGGAGCAGCACCGGGCCCATGCGCCCCGAGACCCAGGCCTCCAGGCTCGGCCGCAGGGACCCGCCCTGCCCCTCGAGGTAAGCCTCGAGCGCCGAGCCAAGCTCCGGGCGCCGCTGCTCGACGGCAAGCGCCGCGCGCATCCGGGTCCACCGGGTCGCGACGAGCAGACCGGCGGCCGTCCCGGCGAGCCCACCCGCCCGGACATGGCCGAACGCCGCTCCGGCTCCCGCCCCGAGGAACCCGATGGCCAGGAGGTCGAGGACGGCGCCCTGGAGCCGCGCGAAGGTCAGCCAGCGATGAATCGAGAGAGGCGCGGTCACGGCCGATGGCACCTTGGGGACAGTACGCCCCCCGTCCCCGTTGCGGCACGCTAGTCTCTCCGGCGGCGATGGCACCAAGCCGCACCCTCCTCATCGGTCCCGTCCTGGCGACGGCCGCCCTCCCCGCGGCGGGCGCCGGGCCGGAGACCGGATGGCGCGAGGTGCGCACGCCTCACGTCGTCGTCCAGACCGACCTCGTCTCGGCCGATGCGCGCCGGGCAGCTCTGGCCGTGGAGCGGACGCGCGCAGCGATGCTCGCCACCGCCTGGGGCGGGGCCCGTCTCTCCCAGCCCGAGCACATCGAGGTCGTCGTCTTCTCCGACGGTCTCGACTTCGAGCACCACTTCGGCCGCAACGTGGGCGGCGTCTTCGCCCATGGCGGGTATCCGCCGCGGGCCGTGCTCTACGGCCCGCCGGAGCGATGGGAGCGGCGGGCCACGCTCGCGCTCGAGGAGTCCACCTCGGTGCTGCGCCACGAGCTCGCCCACCACCTGGCGGCCTATGTCTACCGACGTCAGCCGCGCTGGTTCTCTGAAGGTCTGGCCCAGTTCCTGGAGACCATCCGCGTCTCCGAGGATGGAAGGAGCGCCCTGCTCGGGGCCATCAACCCCGATGCGCTCCGCAGCTACAACGCCTACCGCACCCTGACGGTGGCCGATGCGCTCGCCTGGGGCGGCAAGCTCGATGCCCGGGACGAGGGCGCCACCGCCGGCCTCTACGGACTGAGCTGGCTGCTCGTCCACTGGCTCTACAACGTCCACCCCAAGGAGCTGGGGACCTTCCAGTCCCTGCTCGCCAGGGGAATCGACCCGGACAAGGCCTGGAAGGTGGCCTTCGGGTCCCTCGCCCTGGAGGGCATCGACGCCGAGCTCAACACCTACGCCCGCCACGGTTCCTATGCCGAATTCACCGGCGCCATTGCCGTGCCGGACAGCGACGCCGTGGAGCGACCCCTGGGATCCGCCGACGTGCATGCCATCCGGGCGGGCGTGGCGCTCATTGCGGCCCGGATGCGAACCGACGCCGCGCCGCACCGGGCGGAAGCGGAGAAGGAGCTGGGGCTGGCGCTGGGAGAGGACCCGGGGAACGTGCGCGCCCTCCGCCTGCTCGGGGACCGGGTGCCGGAGGGTGCGGCGCGCCGGGCGGTCGCCGCCCACCCGGATGACGGGCTCGCCTGGCTGAGCCTGGCGGAGAGCCTGCACGCCGCCGGCGACGCGGCGGAGCGCGAGCGGGCCTATCGCCGGGCGTCCGAGCTACTCCCCGACCACCCCGGGCCGTTCAACGCCCTCGCCATCGGCCTCCTCAGACAGGACCGGCCGAAGGAGGCGCTGCCCCTCGCCTCCACCGCCGTGCAGCTCGCCCCCTGGGAGCCTGCCTTTCTCGAGACGCTGGCCACGGCCCTGGCCGCCCTCGGCCGGTGCAGCGAGGCTGCGGTGACCGGAGCCCGGGCCCTCGACGGTCTCCTCGAGGGAGCCAGCCCGGCCGTCGTCCAGCAGTACCGGGCACACGTCGATACCCTGCGCGAGAAGTGCCGGCCGGGCTCGGAGCCCTGAGGCCCTTTGCCCCCGCGTCTGCCCCTGTTCGCCACCGCCGCTCGAGGCACCGAGGACCTCCTCGCCGACGAGCTGGGCGAGCTCGGGGTGACGCGCATCCGCCGTGACCGGGGAGGCGTGCGCTTCCACGCCAATCTCTCCGAGGCCCTCCGCGTCTGCCTCTGGACGCGGCTCGGGATGCGCATCCTCTGGCCCGTGGGCGAGGGAGAGGCGCGGGGGGCGGACGGCCTCTACGCCGTCGCCCGGAGCGTCCCCTGGGAGGACCACCTCACGCCGGCCACGACCTTCGCCGTCGAGGCCTCGCTCCAGAGGTCGGAGCACTCCCACTCGGGCTTCGTGGCGCTGAAGATCAAGGACGCGCTGGTGGACCGGATGCGCTCCCGGGCCGGGAGGCGACCCGACGTCGACGCGCGGAGCCCGGACGTGCGGGTGGTGGCGCATCTCGCCGGGACGCGGCTGCAGCTGTCGCTCGACCTGGTTGGCGAGCCCTTGAACCGGCGCGGCTACCGCGTCCGGCAGACCCGCGCTCCCCTCAAGGAGACCCTGGCCGCCGCCGTCCTGCGCGCGGCGCGCTTCGCGGGTGACGAGGCGGTGCTCGACCCGATGTGCGGCTCGGGGACGCTGCTCATCGAGGCGGCGTGGATGGCCGCCCGGCGTGCGCCGTCGCTGGACCGGCCCCTGGCCATCGAGCGCTGGCCGGCGCTCGGGCCGGCGTCGCGGCCCCTCCTCGCCGATCTGCGCGCCGAGGCCCGCGCCGTCCAGCGCCCGGTCCCGGTCCCGCTCTGGGGCTTCGATCGCGATCCGGAGGCCCTGGCCGTGGCGCGGGCCTGCGTCCGGGCCGCCGGCCTGGCGGGCGCGGTCGAGCTCCGCGCAGCCGATGCCACCTCGGAGCTCCCGCTCCCCTCCGGGGCGAGCGGCCTCTGGGTGTCGAACCCGCCTTACGGCGACCGGCTCGGCACTGGCGGACAGAAGGGCATGAAGTCGTTCTACTTCCAGCTCGGCGAGCGCTTCGAGGCCCTGGGAAGCTTCCGCGCCGCGCTCCTCGCCGGGAACCCGGGCTTCGAGAGCGCCTTTCACCACCGGCCGAGCGGGCGCCGCGAGCTCTGGAACGGCGCCATCCCCTGCACGCTGCTCCTCTACCCCGCGCCGGCCGCAAAGGGCTCTGCCGACCCTTGGAGGGGGACGCCCGCCTCAGAGCCGGCGCTCGACCCGGCGCACCAGACGCCGGATGTTTCCCCGGTGCGTCCAGAGCATCCCGAGGTAGAGCACGAGCGTCAGCCCCACCGCGAGGCGCGTGCCGGGGCGGATGCCCGCCGCCGCCAGGGCCGCCGGTCCGGCCAGGAGCGAGCCGAGGCTGGACATGCGGGTCAGCGCCAGGGTGGCGAGGTAGACGACGACGCCGGCCAGCGCCGCGGCCGGGACCAGCACGGTCAGGACGCCGAGCGCCGTGGCCACGCCCTTGCCTCCGCGGAAGCCGAGCCAGACCGGCGCCACGTGGCCGGCGAAGGCGAACAGCCCGGCCAGGGCCGGAAGCGTCGCGGAGGCAGGAGCAAGCGTCTGCGCCAGCCCCACCGCGGCGGCCCCCTTGCCGGCATCCAGGGCGAGGACGAGTAGGCCGACCCGCATCCCGGCCACCCGGGCGACGTTGGTGGCTCCGATGTTCCCGCTTCCCTCCCGGCGCACGTCCACGCCGCGCGCGGCCCGGGTGAGGAGGAGCCCCCAGGGGATGCTTCCGAGCAGGTAGCCCCCGGCGACCGCCGTCAGCGCGGTCGATGCCGGCGTCACGGCCAGCCCAGGAACCGGACGCGCACCACCACCACCGCGTAGTTGATGGCCACCGCGGCGAGGAGGAGCCTCCTCGCGGCGCGCCCCTCGCGCGCATCGAGGGACAGCTCCGGGACGGGCAGCGCGAAGAGGAGCTGCAGCGCCGCGAAGAGCGTGCACGCCGCCAGGCCGAGGGCGGCAGCCGTCCCCAGCGGGTTCGCGTCCAGGGCACCGCCCAGGTCGCCTCGCGCCAGCCGCTGCGCCACCCGGGTCAGCCCGCAGCCCGGGCAGGGCCAGCCGGTGTGGGCGCGGAAGGCACAGGTCCAGAAGGGAAGCCTGTCGAAGGGAACGAGGCGGGCGAGGAGGAAT
The DNA here is from genome assembly GCA_035622755.1 of Myxococcaceae bacterium. Taxonomy (GTDB): domain Bacteria; phylum Myxococcota; class Myxococcia; order Myxococcales; family Myxococcaceae; genus JADGRA01. The sequence continues at coordinate 9,775 of DASPUU010000061.1, read as the reverse complement.
CCCGCCAGCCCGGCCAGCCCGAGGGCGTGGAGGAAGTCGAACCGGCGGGCGCGGGGTGACCAGCTCAGCGTCACGGCAGCGGCCTCACTGGGTCTGGAACTGACCGAGCATCGCCGCCAGGCCTGCGCCGAGAAAGGCGAGTCCGGCGCAGATGCAGCAGAACAGGACCACCAGGGGGAGGAGGACGGCCGCGGCCGCGCGTCCCAGCGTCGTCTCCTGCACCGCGGCGATGCCGAGCACGGTGAGCACCACCCCGTACATTCCGGCCAGGACGCCCAGGCAGGGCACCATCCCGATGACGTTGGTGGCCGTGGCGTAGGCCACCACCCGGAAGGTGGCGTAGTAGCCGTTCTTGGCCGCTCCGACGAGGAGGCAGAAGAGGTGAAGGATGGCGGCGTAGATGATGATGAACACCGGGTAGAGGATGACCGAGCCGACCAGCTGGCCCGGGCCGATGCTGTGCAAGACCTGCCTCATCGCCTGGCGGGACTCGGGGGGAAGCTGGCGCATCTGCTCGAGCGCCGCCTCGTAGCCCCACCGGCCGAGACCGAGAGAGCCGAAGGGGGCCGAGATGACGGCGCCGATGGCGAAGAGGATCCACGCGTAGAGGAGCGCATCGGTCCAGGAGCCGCCCGGCTTGACCGAGGCCCAGAAGGGCTGGGGCGTGAAGATGGTGCGCTTCCAGGTCTCGAACAGTCCGCCGAGCCAGCCCACCGCGGCCCGCCGCTCCCAGGGCGTGTCCTCCCGCACCGCCGGCCCCGGGCCGGTGCTCCCCGGCCCTCCCGGCCCGGTCGGCCCCCCCCACCCCGCCGCCGAGCCCTCCGGCGCGGCTCCGGGGAAGTGGGGGACGTCCACCTGCTGCCCGCAGTTCGGACAGAACTGGAGCCCGGCGCGGTCGGTGCTGAAGATGGAGGCGCAGCGGGGACACCGAGCTTGCATGGGCTCCCTCCGGGATGGCGGAGCCTAGGAGCCGAGCCGGAGGGTGGGCAAAGACTTTCGCCGCCCGGCGCCTCCGTGCTGTCCTTGCCCCGCCCGCCATGCCCCGGAGCTACAGCATGCTTGCCGTGCACGGCGCCGCCCAGCGGGCGGTCTCCGTGGCCCAGAGCTTCCTCCACTCCGAGGACGCGACCGGCGAGATCCACGACGTGCAGGCGGACCCGCGCTTCCAGGCCCGGGGAGTGGACCTTCTCTGGCAAAGGAGCTCCGGGGAGCTCCTCGGGGTCGAGGTGAAGGGGGACCGCCAGGCCGGGCGCCGGGGAACCTACTTCTTCGAGCTCGTCTCCAATCTGGAGAGGGACACCCCGGGCTGCTTCCTCTACTCGCATGCCGACGTCCTCCTCTACGTCTTCCTCCAGACGCTCGAGGTGCATCACCTCCCCGTGCCGGCGACGCGAGCCTGGTTCCTCGCCCGGAGCGGCGATTACCCCCTCCGCCAGACGCACACCCGGAGCGGGCCGCTGGCCTACACCACGGTGGGAGCCGTGGTTCCGGCGCGCGATGTGCTCGCCGCGGTGGCCGGGGCGCGCCGCATCCCCCGCTCGGCCTGGGCTCGCTGATGCCAGGGGAGCGCCCGCTCAGGCCGCCGGGGCGGTCTCGGCGGCCGTCCCGCGGCCGTCCACCACTGGCCACGCGGTCGGGCGCCGGCGGCCGTCCTCGGTCCGGGCGGCGAGGAACGGGACGCACCCGCGTCGGGCGAAGGCGCGCCGGAAGTCGGCGAAGGAGCCGCCGGCCGCCCGGGCATCCATCGCCGCCAGCCCTGCCTCCGGCCCGCACTGGGCGAGCATGTACTCGACGAAGGCCCAGCGCGCCGAGGTGGGTCGGACCTCGGCCCGGCCCTGGAGCCCGGCGCGGAGCCGGGCGAGCCTGGTCTCCACCGTGCGCACGCCGGCGAAGGGCGCGCCGTCGAGCGGGGTGTGCCGCTTCGGGACGAACGGCGCGACGCCCAGCGCCACCGGCAGGATGGCGGAGAGCTCGCGGGTGAAGCGCACCAGCTCGTCGACGTCGGCCTCCTCCTCGAGCGGAAGCCCGAGCATGGTGTAGACCTTGAGGCGCTGCATCCCCGCGGCGGCGGCGAGCCGGGCGGCCCGGAGGATCTGCTCCTCCGAATGTCGCCGGTCGACCAGGTCGCGCATCCTCTGGCTCGCGCCGTCCGAGGCCACGGTGAGGAGGCGCGCCCCGCCGCGGCGCAGGGTGGCCACCAGCTCCTCCGACAGGCGGTCCGCCCGCAGCGAGGACACCCCCACCTGGCGCCCGGAATCGACCAGGGTGCGCAGGAGCCCGGTGATGCGCGGATGGTCGGTGACCGCCGCCCCCACCAGGCCCACCCGCCGGGCCGAGGCGGGCACGAGCTCCACCACCCGCTCCGGAGGGACGGTGCGCATCCCGCCGTTGGTGGTCCGGCGCATGACGCAGTAGTGGCAGCCGCGGCTGCACCCGCGCTCCGGCTCGATGAGGAACATGCTCCTGAGCTCGGTGTGAGGGGTGAGGATCTGCGAGCGCGCCGGCAGCCGGGCGTCGTCCGAGCGCGCCACGTGGAGCGGGTCTCCCCCCACTCCCGGGACGCGGAATCCCGGGACGTCGGCCAGTTGGGAGAGGAGCCGGCTCCGGGCGGGGAAGGCCTCCACGGCGTCGAGGAGGAGGTGAATCAGCTCCTCCGCCTCGCCCTGGACGACGACGTCGACGAAGGGCTCGAGCGGCGCCGGGTTGGAGAAGGTGAGCGGGCCACCGGCCACCACCAGGGGATGGCGCTCGGTGCGCTCGGCGGCGAGCAGCGGGAGCCCGGCCAGCTCGAGCATCTCCAGGAGCCCTCCCAGCTCGAGCTCGTAGGCCACCGAGAAGGCGATGACGGCGTGCCCGGAGACCGGGCTCTGGGACTCGAGGGTGAAGAGGGGGAGGCGGCTTCTCCGGAAGGCGCGGACGTCCTCGGGGAGGAACGTCCGCTCGGCCGTCGCGCCGGGGTGGGCGTGGATCTCCCGGTAGATGGTCTGGAAGCCGAGCGAGCTCATCGCCACGTGGTAGGGGCTCGGGTAGGCCAGCGCCACCCGCCAGGGCGCCGCCTTGTGGAGGGTCCCCTCCTCGGCGGCGAGGAGGGCCCGCGCTCGGTCGATGTGGTCCTGGCGGGACATGGGGCCAACCGGCTTCAAGCACAGGCCAAGCCCGCAAGACAAAGGCCCCGGCCGCCCTCTGGGGGGCGACCGGGGCCTGAATGCGCCTTCAGGCGCCGAGCTTCGCTACGGCCTGGCCGTGTTCGAGAAGTTCGGGAAGGTGTTCCCGTTCAGGATGCAGTATCCGGTGACCGGGCTGCAGACCAGAGGGAAGTACTGGTTCACCGCGTTCCCCGAGTTGAGGAAGTTGGCGTTGTAGTTGTTCCACTGCTGGTCACCGCTGATCGGGCTGAAGTTGGTGCACAGGTTGGACTGCTCGTTGGCGGAAGTGACGTTGACGCCGGCCACCAGCGGGGTGGTGGTGGTTCCGCCATCGGGCAGGTTGACGTTCACCGGATCGCCGGCGGAGTCGATGATTACCGGGTAGCCGAAGTCACCGTAGTCGTTCTCGATCTTCACGCAGGTGGCCGCCGGAGCGTAGCCGATCATCTTGAAGCTGGCCGTGCAGGTGCCCACGGTGATGCTCACGTCGCCCGCGATCTGCGTGCCCTGGGCCAGCGCGGTGACGTAGAGCTCGATGTTCGAGTAGTTGAACGTGACCGGGGTGCAGTTGCCGGCCACCGTGCAGTCGGCGCCCGATTCCGTGAAGTCGTACGGGTAGGACGCCGCGCTCACGGTCGGCACGTGGCACAGGTCCTGCGAGTCTGGCTCGGTGCTGGTGAACATTCCGAACCCGGTCGAGGCGGTGGTCCCGGTGATCGACGCCCCCTGGAGGATCTCGGGGGTCATGCCCAGCTGGTAGCCGCCGGTCGAGGGGTAGAACTTGTCCAGACCGAGCAAGCTGGTGTTGAAGGGCAGGCCGGCGATGACCCCGGTGGCGAGCTGCTTGTAGGCGGGGGGAACCGGCTGGCCGTTCGAATCGATGCTGTAGACCGGCGTTCCCGCCTGCTGCGGGGTGGAGAGGGTGAACCACTGGCAGTCGGTGCCGTTGCCGGCGTCGACCAGCGTCCCTTCGGCGTAGGTCGCGGCGTAGTTGATGTAACCCGTCGCGTATTGGATGAGGCAGTCCGGGGTGGGCTGCGTCGAGCACCCGTAACCGACCAGAGCCACGGTGGCGACGAGCAGGGGGAGAAGAGCCTTCATGGAAGTCGCGGTCCTTTTCCTGGAGGAGGTCATTAGAAGCTCAACCGGGCGGAGAACCGCCACTGACGCGGGGGCTGGTACGCGGGCTGCGCCACGCAACCGGCGTTGCCACAGGCGGGGTGTCCGTAGTTCAGGTTGTCATCGGCGTGGCTGTACTGGGTCCCGTCGACGTAGCGCAGGGCGCTGGGAGTGGCCTTGAGCTGCTGCGGGGTGCCGTTGACGATGGGAAGCACGGAGGCGAAGGTGTAGTTCTCGTCCACCGTCTGCACCTGGGCGCTGTTCAGGATGTTGAACACGTCCATGGCCACGCTGAGCACCATGTCCTTGGAGAGCCGCCAGTTCACGCCGAATCGCCCGTCGATGCTGTTGATCCACGGGAGCGCCCCGGCGCCACCTCGCTGGGTGATGTAGACCACCCCGTTGCCGTAGAGGTTGTCCGCGCCCAGGTAGCTGTAGGGGGGCCCGGAGTGACCGACGTAGGCGCCGCCCAGCGTGAGGCTGAGGACCGGCAGGATGACCCACTCCTTGCTGGCGAAGACCTTGATCGTGCTGGTGATGTTGCCCGGCAGCGGACCGCCTGAGTTGGCGAGCAACTTCCGGAGGTCGAAGTTGGCGGTGATGTTCGGGTCGAGCTGTCCGTAGTTGGAAGCGATCAACCCCTCGTAGTTCCCCTGCAGGGACTGGTAGGTGTAGCTGACCTGCGCCTGCCAGAGGTCGGCGAAGTTCTTGGTGAAGTAGATGCTGACCGCGGTGTAGTTCCGGTAGGCCTTGGGGAAGTTCGCCGCGATGCCGTACCCGGGGTTGCCGAGGAAGTAGGTGTTGGCGTTGTCGTTGGACATGTCCTCGATCACCTTGTTCAGCCAGCGCCGGGTGAAGGTCAGACCGGCCCGGGCGTTGGGCAGGACCTCGTACTCGCCTCCGACCACGACCTCGCTCGAGCTCTGCGGCGAGATGTTGGGGTCGGGGTAGGTCGCGCCGGCTCCCGAGTTCACCTGCCAGGCCTGGTTGGAGCTGAGGGCGAAGGTGCTCGCCCCGTTGGCCGGGTTGAGGCAGGTGGTCTTGTAGTTCGGGTCCTGGATCGGGTTGCACCGCGTGGGCTGGGTGTTGATGTTCAGGGTCCCGCGGCGCACCGACGTCACCGACTGCTCGCCGGGGAAGAACGACCGGTTGGAGATGTCCAGCGGGAGGTTCTCGTAGTAGGTCGCGTAGTTGGCGTAGATCTTCGACCGGCCCTGATAGGTCGGGTCCCAGATCACGCCGATTCTCGGCGACCACTGGTTGGGGAGGGCCAGGCCGATGTTGCCCACCGTGTCGTAGATGGTCTGGTCGTCGTAGCGGATGCCGATGTTCAGGGTCACCTTGTCGAAGATCGCCCAGCTGTCCTGGATGAACCCACCGATGGAGACCGTCTTGGTGGTGTTGTCCAGGTTGAACAGCCTCTGCTGGTCGGGGGCAAGGAGCACTCCGTAACCGCGGTACACGGTGTAGCTCGTGCTGGTGGTGCTGCCACGGTAGAGGTTGCCGCCGCCGTAGCCGTGGACGTCGGTGTAGACCATGTCCGCCACGTCGATGCCGGCCTTGATCACGTGCGAGCCCCAGCCCTGGGCCAGGTAGGTCACCGTGGCCATGCCCTGGTAGTTCTGCATCGTCTCGTCGAAGAGGATGGCGAAGGGCGCGTAGATGTCATAGGTGTTCGCGCCGTTGAAGGGGCAGGGCTGCGCCACACCCCCCGTGCCGGGAACGCACTGCGCCGGGATGGCCCGTCCGTACTGCTGCGGTGTCAGGCTCCCGACGCCCCCCTGCCGGATCCGGACCGGCGGGATGGCCGCCAATCCGGTCTGGGCCGACTGCTGGGCGAGCACGTCCGAGCCATCGGTGGGGAGCTCGGTCGCCGTCTGGTTGTGCCAGCCGGCGGTGACGTCGAGGAGCAGCCGCTTCTCCAGGAACGCTCCCTGGTACTTGAGGCTCATGTCGAAGTTGGAGAACGAGTTGTTGACCGCGGTGAGCCGGGTCTGATCGCTTCCCAGGCTCGGGAAGCTCACCGAGGGCGAGGTATCACCCAGGCCGGTGAGCACCAGGCGGTTGTCCGGGTTCAGCAGCAGGGTGAGCTTGCCGATGTACTGGTAGTTCGTCGTCGTGGCGAAGGTGTTGATGCCGGAATTCTCGACGACGTTCGAGTTCCCGTTCGCGTCGAAGTAGTTCGTGGTCCGGGCGCGCTCGTTCTTCACCTGGCTCGGGTTGAACCCGGCGAAGAACCAGAGGCGGTCCTTGATGATGTAGCCGCCCAGGGTCGCGCCGACGTCCCACCGGTTGTAGAGGGTGGTCGTCTGGGCAAACGTGCCGCCGGCCACGGTGACCTGCGGCGTGTTGCCCTGCAGGGCGCCCGGCGTCCAGATGCCCCACACCGAGCCGTGGAACTCGTTGCCGCCGGACTTGGTGAAGGCCGCCACCGCGCCGCCGGTGGTCCGGCCGTATTCCGGCATGAAGCCGCCGGTGATCACGTTCACCTGGTCGACGAACTCGATGGAGATGGGCGACCCGTTTCCGCCGAAGGCCGGGTTGAACGTCGACACGCCGTCGACGACGAAGTTGTTCTCAGGCGAGGTGGCGCCGGAGATGGCCGTCCCGTTGAAGTCGGTCTGCACGCCCGGCGCCACCTGGGCCACCGCCTCGAACGTGCGGGCATTCCGGGCGAGCGGAACGCTCTGCATGAACTCGGTGGTGATCTGGGCGCCGGTGGTCGTCGAGCCGACGTCCACGGTGGGTGGTTTGCCGACGACGACGATTTCTTCCTGACCCGCAGTCTCCGGGAGGAGCTCGACGTTGAGACGGATGGTTGTCTCAGCACGCAGCTCGATGCCGGACCGGCTGTACGGTCGATACGATTCCTTCTCGAAGCGCAGGGTATAGGTACCTGCGCTCAGCTGAGGAATGCGGTAATCGCCCGCCGCGTTTGTGACGACGACCTGTTCGCCCTGCAGCGCCGGGGATGTGGCGGTGACGACGACGTCCGCCACCGGCTTCTTGGTGGAAGCGTCGACCACCTGACCCACGAGCGACGTTCCACCGAGCTGCGCGTACGCCCCCCGGGCGACCAGGATGCCCAGCAGCGCGAGCGCAAGCTGGGCCCCCCGGACCATGGTTTTCCTAGTTGGACTCACCGAAACCCCTCCAAGTGTGGTCGGAAAGCGGGAAAGCGGCTGGCGAGCATCGGCGGGCCAGTGTCGGCCTGTCAATAGAAGTTTGCAGACAGCCTGTTCGCTGGGTTGCCCGGTTGCCGTGGTGCCGTCACCCGCGCGACGCTCGGCGTCGTGGGGAGGCGCCGCTCCGGCGAGGGGCGTACAGCCGGCTGGGAATGGAACACCTTGTGCGCCCCCCCCCTTGTGAGGTAGGCGCGGAGCCCGCGCTGAGACCGGGGATCAGCGCCGCGAGAGCCGCTAGAGGAGAGCACTGACCGATGTTCGATTCCGTGTTGGGCCACGGTGTTGTCCCGAAGTCCCGCTTCGGGGCGGGCGCCACCGCCTCCGTCCTCCTCCACGTCGGCGTGCTCGGGCTGGCCGTCTACCTCTCCATCCATCCGCCCAAGGCCAAGGAGAAGGAGGTGGCCGTGGTCCTCAAGGTGGCCCCGCCGCCGCCTCCGCCGCCGCCACCTCCCCCGGCAGCCAAGCAGGTGAAGCGCCGGACCAATCAGCTCATCCAGCCCAAGGAGATTCCCCAGGAGAAGCCGCCCGAGGCGGAGCCGAAGCCCAACGACACGCCCGAGCCGGACACCGGCGGGGTTCCGGGTGGTGTCGAGGGCGGCGTGGTGGGCGGCGTGCTCGGCGGCGTGGTCGGGGGCACCGGCACCATTCCCTTCGGCGAGGGCATGACCCGGCCGGAGGCCCTTCCCGGGCAGTCAGCCTCGCCGGAATACACGCGCGAGGCGCTCGAGGCGCACGTCGAGGGGATGGCCATCGTCAAGTGCGTGATCAACACCGATGGCCGCGTCTCCAACTGCCAGATCCTCAAGCCGATGCCCCACATGGACAACGCCATCCTCGAGTGGCTCACCAACCGGCGCTTAACCCCGGTCACCTTCCAGGGGAAGCCGGTCCGGGTGAGCTACGTCTTCAATTTCAGGCTGAAGCTGCCGCACTAACGGCTGTCGCTTTTCTCGAAACGGACTCCCCACCCCGCGCATACGGAGGCGCGTTCCCAAAGCCATGGAATTCACGCTCGTCAGTCTCTGGTCCCACATGGGCATCTTCGCCAAGCTCATCGTCTTCGTCCTGGCGGTGATGTCCGTGCTCTCCCTGGTCGTCATGTTCGAGCGGCTGGTGGTCTTCAGCCGGTCGCGCAACCAGTCGCGCACCTTCGCGGACAAGATGGCCAATCTGCTCACCAAGGGCGGGCTGACGCTGGCCGCCGACGCCAAGATGGGCTCCGACGACAAGGTCGGCCATCTGGGCCGGGTCATCGGCGCCGGGCTGAAGGCGTTCAAGATCACCTCCGACGCCGTCGACAAGGACCTCCGGGTGGAGTCGGTGGCCCGGGCGCTCGAGCGCCAGGCCCAGCGCGAGGTGCAGAGCCTGAAGCGCGGGCTCGGCCTCCTGGCGACGGTGGGCTCGACCGCTCCCTTCGTCGGTCTCCTCGGGACGGTGATGGGCATCGTCTCCGCCTTCCAGTCCATGGCCGCCACCGGGTCGGGCGGCCTGGGGACGGTCTCCGCCGGCATCGCCGAGGCGCTGATCACCACCGCCTTCGGCCTCCTGGTCGCCATCCCGGCGGTGATGGCGTACAACTACCTCCAGGGCTGGGTGGATGCCCGCGCCGTGGACATCAGCGAGTCGTCCAACGAGTTTCTCGACGTGCTGGCCAAGGAGATCGGCGGCCACGCCCGCACGCCCGGGACGGCGCTCACCGAGTAGGGCATCCCGTCAGGGCCCCCGACAGGAACCGGATCGTGGGGAGACCGGTTCCCTGAGGAAGGGCCCGCATGGAGAGGTGACACACCATGTCGATGGCAGCAGGCAGTGGTCGGGGAAAGGTCAAGTCGGACATCAACGTCACGCCCCTGGTGGACGTGGTGCTGGTGCTCCTCATCATCTTCATGGTCGTCACCCCGCTCCTCCAGCGCGGCAAGGACGTGAAGCTGCCCCAGGCCACCAAGCAGAAGGAGACGAAGGAGGAGCCGGATCCGATGATCGTCTCCCTCACCCGGGACAAGAAGATCTTCCTGGAGAAGGACCCCTTCGACGAGGAGGGCCTGAAGATGGCCCTCGAGGCCAGGCTCCTCCCCGAGCCGTGGAAGCAGATCCTCTTCAAGGCCGACAGTGACCTCGAGTTCGCCGAGGTCCGCAAGGTGCTGAGCGTGATGCAGAAGGCGGGGGCCAAGGCGGTCAAGCTCGGCGTCCAGGAGCAGCAGAAGTGAGCCTCGGACTCGGAGGACACCTCGCCAAGAAGCGGAAGTTCGCCATCAGCGAGGGCCGTCCCAACTCGGACATCAACGTCACGCCCCTGGTGGACGTGGTGCTGGTGCTCCTCATCAT
>DASPUU010000060.1:0-4212 GCA_035622755.1 Myxococcaceae bacterium | reverse complement strand
CGAGTGGCGTGGCGCTCTTGCCGAACAGCTCCCCGGTCGGCGTCCGCCCGGAGGGCGGCACGAGCGGGGCCGGCCGAGGAGTGCGCTCCAGGCCCGGGTCGCTGCGCTCGGCGGGCTCACGCCGATGGACCGGAGAGGTCGGCGTGCGCGTGGGGAGCGGAGCGGCCGGAGCTCCGGCGAAGGCGTCGAAGTCCAGGGCGCGGTCGGAGGGCGGGGGGGGCGACGGCACCGGCATCGAGCCGGTCAGGTCGAGGTCGCCGAAGTCGAGCTCCGAGCCGGGGGAGGCCGGCGGAAGCTCCAGCCCACTCTCGAGCGAGCCTTGCCACGACGACTGCGGGGACCCGGAGTCCAGCTCCAGCCCCCCGGAGTCCGCGGCGGGAAGGTCCAGCCCCTCGTCACTGCCCGGATGCCCATCGCCGCGCGCCAGCGCGCCGCTCTCCGGGGCGGGCTCGGGATCGCGGCGAGCCGGCAGGGGGGGAGGTGGTGGAGGGGGAGGTGCGGGGGCGTGCTCCGCGGTGGGGAGCGCGGCGGAGGCCCAGGCCGGATCGGCCGGCAAGGCGGCCCGGCGAGCGTCCGGGGCCTCGACGTCGACGTCGAAGTCATCCGCGGGCGGCGGGCCGGCCGGCTCGACCTGGACGCCGAGCGCCGCGGCCGGGGTTCCGCGGGCCGGGGTCTTGTCCAGCTCGGAGAGCGCATCGGGGGGGCCGAACTGGGCGAAGGGGTCGGCGCTCGCGGCGGCCGGCTCGGCGGGCCGGCTGACGCGAAAGGTGTGGCGGCAGCGGGTGCAGCGCACCTTGACGCCCTTCGGGGTCACCTTGTCGTCGGGGATCCGAAAGCGCGTCTGGCACTGAGGGCAGGTGACGATCATCCAGACCGCTGTGGGCGGGGAGCACCCGGAGCATACCCCGGCGCTCGCTCCAGCGCGGTGCGGCAGACCGGGGAGCCCGGGCTTGCCCGGGGACCAATCCGGCTGCTATCCATGTGAAAACCCACGCTTCCTGGCCGTCCACGCTGCGGCGCGGCACCGTCCCGGGAGCCCTCCCGGCGCGGGCCCTTCCAGGTCCCGGCCGCCGGCTGTGACACTGGCAGACGATGACCGACGCCGAGCAGGCTGCCCCACCCCCGCCCCAGCGGGAGCCGAAGATCATCAAGCGGTACACGAACCGCAAGCTCTACGACACGGTGGAGAGCCGCTACGTCACGCTCGACGAGATCGCCGAGATGATCAAGCAGGGCGCCGAGGTGAAGATCGTCGACAACCGGAGCAAGGACGACCTGACCTCCATCACCCTGGCGCAGATCATCTTCGAGGAGGAGAAGAAGCAGAACCAGATGCCGCTCTCGGTGCTGCGGGAGATCATCCGGCGCCCGGGAGAGGTGGTGAGCGGGTTCATCGAGCGCGAGGTCAGCCCGCGCGTGGCCTCCATCCGCGAGGAGGCGGAGAGCCGCCTCGACCGCCTGCTCGGCCGCGAGGCCGGCTCGGAGGGCACCCTGCGCGAGGATCTCCTGCGCATGAGCCAGCGGGCGCTGGAGGACTGGCAGCGCAAGGTCGACGAGCGGGTGAAGTCGGCCGTGGAGGGCGTCCTGGGGAGCCTGCCCGCGCTCGGGCACGATCTGCAGTCGCTCACCCGGCGGCTCGAGGAGCTGGAGAAGCGACTCGACGAGCTGGAGAAGCGCTAGAGCAGCTCGGCGTGGGTGCTCCGCTCCGGGCGGACCCCGCGCTCCCAGATCGCCTCCACCACGGTGCGCATCGCCTCCGCCGCCCGGCTGCCCGGCGCGTGCTCCCAGACCGTCTTCCCGTGGCTCTGGGCCTCGTCGATCTTCACGTGGAAGCCCAGGCCGGGGGTGACCCGTCCCGGGAAGTAGGCCTCCAGCCGCTCCAGGATGGCCGCGGCCAGGGACGTGTGACGGACGAGCATCGGCACCACCGCGCTGATGTGCAGGCCGGCCACCTCTTCCTCGCGGGCCACGCGCTCCACCGTCCGGGCCACCTCGGCGCAGCCGTCGAGCGCCAGGTAGGTCAGGGCCACCGGCAGCACCACCTCGGTCGCGGCGACCAGGATGTTGGACACCGCCGGGCCCAGCGAGGGGGGGCCGTCGAGCACCACCAGGTCGTAGGCGCCGGACGCTTCCTCGAGCCGATCCGCCAGCCGGTGGCGAGGCCGCCGGTCGCCGGCCAGCGCCCCGGCGAGGTCTTGGAGCTGCTTGTAGGCGGGGACCACCGACAGCCGGGCGATGGCGGTGGGCCGGGCCACCGCCGGGAGGGGCACCGCGGGGTCGGTGAGCCAGTGAAAGGCGTTGGGGATCAGCGTCCGGACGTCCAGCCCGAGCGACTTGCCGGCGTGCCCCTGCGTGTCCAGGTCGACGAGGAGGACGCGCGCCCCCTGTTCCGCGGCCGCCCAGGCGGCCAGGTGGACCGCCAGGGTGGTCTTTCCGGTACCGCCCTTCTCGTTGACGAAGGCGATACGCCGCATCAGGGCGCTGGACGACCGGCGAGCAAGGCGTCCACCTTCTTCTCCACCGAGGCGAGCAGGACCTCCAGGTCGGCGACCTTGGAGCGGAGCGACTCCACGTCGGCGCTGGAGGGCAGGTTCATCGCCGCCAGCGCGGTGCGGAGGCTCTTGTCCACCGTCCCCTTCGCCGCCAGCGACCGGGAAACCAGCGTCTGCAGCGCCGAGACGAACCTCTCGTTGGAGAGCAGCGCCGAGGCCAGCTTCCCGACCCGCTCCTCCCCCGTCTCCACCAGGCGCTTCACCACCGGGTTGTCCTTGAGCATGGCCGTCTCCTCGGGCCCGACCGTCCGGGTGTCGCTCGCCCTCTTGGCAGCGGCCGGCGCGGGCTGTCAAGGCGAGCTCGATTGACAGCCGGGGAGCCGCTTCCCTACGGTGCCGCGCCCCACCGCGATGACTCGGCTGCTCGGGAAAAGGCTGCTCGTCGTCACCGGGAAGGGGGGCGTGGGCAAGAGCACCGTCTCCGCAGCGCTGGCCCTGGAGCTGGCCCGGAGCGGGCGGCGCACGCTGCTCTGCGAGGTCAACGGCGGCGGCCGGGCGGCTGCACTCCTCGGCCATCCGCCGGCCGGGCCCGAGCTGGGCCACCTCGAGGGCGAGCTGTGGAGCGTCGACGTCCGCCCCGCCGAGGCGATGCGGGAGTACGTGCTCCAGAAGATCCGCTTCGAGCGGGTCTACCGCGCGGTGTTCGAGAATCCCCTGGTCCGGTCCTTCCTCCGCTTCATCCCCTCCCTCCCGGAGACGGTGATGCTGGGGAAGATCGTCTGGCACCTGCGGCAGCGGGAGGGAGGCCGCCCGGTGTGGGACGCCGTGGTCATGGACGCGCCGGCGACCGGGCACGCGCTCTCCTTCCTCGGCGTGCCCGAGGTGCTGCTCCAGACGCTCCCCCCCGGCACGATGGCCGAGGAGGTGACCTGGATGCACCAGCACCTGGTCGATCCCGACATCACCGGGGCGGCGGTGGTGTCGTTGCCGGAGGAGCTGCCCATCGTCGAGACCCTGGAGCTGGGCACGGGACTGCGGGCCCTGCACCTGGCCCTCGACGCGGTGGTGCTCAACCAGGCCACCCGGCCGCGCTTCGTGCCCGGCGACCTGGCGGCGCTGGCCGGCGCTCCGCGGCTGCGGGCCCTGGCCGCCTCGCACGTGGAGGAGGCCGGACGGACGCAGAGCGCGGCGGACCGGCTCTCGTCGCTGGACGTTCCGGTCATCGAGCTTCCCCGGCTCTACCAGGCGGGGATGGACCGCGCCGGGGTGGAGATTCTCGGCCGGGCGCTGCTCTCCGGGCTGGCGGGCGGAACATGAACCCGCTCGACGTCGCGCTCCGCACCCGCGGGGTGGTCGTCTGCGTCGGCCCCGGCGGCGTCGGGAAGACCACGCTCGCCGCCGCGCTCGCCCTCCAGGGCGGCGCTCTGGGGCGCAGGTCGCTGGTCTGCACCATCGACCCGGCCCGGAGGCTGGCCAGCGCCCTCGGCCTCTCCGAGCTGGGCAACGTCGCCCGGCCGGTCCCGGAGGCATCGCTCCGGGGAGCCGGCATCCGCCTCCCGGCACCGGTGGAGGCGATGATGCTGGACATGAAGCAGTCCTGGGACGAGCTCATCGCTCGCACCGCGTCCGAGGAGCAGCGCGAGCGGATCCTGGCCAACCGCTTCTACCAGTCCCTCTCCACCGCCCTGGCCGGGAGCCAGGAGTACATCGCCCTGGAGAA
>DASPUU010000059.1:0-23045 GCA_035622755.1 Myxococcaceae bacterium | reverse complement strand
TTCAACGCCTTCGCCGCCGCGGCCATCACCTGCATCAAGACCCTCGTCTCGCCGGACCGGGTCGGGGAGATCCTCTACTGGCTCGCCGGAAGCCTGGGCTACGAGCCCCCCGCCACCCTGGCCGGGGCCGCGCTGCTCCAGTGCGCCTGCCTGGGCGTCCTCTGGCACCAGTCCGGGCGCCTCAACCTCCTCTCGCTCGGCGATGACGAGGCCGCCTCGCTGGGCGTGCCGGTGAATCGGGCGCGCTCCACCATCCTCCTCGCCGCCTCGCTCGGCGTCGCCGGCGCGGTGGCCCTCTCCGGCCTGGTCGGCTTCGTCGGCCTCATCGTTCCGCACGTGCTCCGTCTCTGGCTCGGCCCCGACCAGAGGCTGCTCGTGCCGGCGAGCGCGCTCGGGGGCGGCGCCTTCCTGGTGCTCTCCGACCTGCTCACCCGGCTGCTCTTCCCGCTCCTTCACGCCGAGCTGCCGGTGGGGGTGGTGACCGCCGTCCTGGGCGGGCCCCTCTTCCTCTGGCTCCTCCGGCGCGAGGGGGTGCGCGGGTGACGCCCCTGCTCGCCACCCGCGGTCTCGCCGTGGGCCACGGCGGGCTGGCCGTGCTCGCCGGGGTGGGCCTCGACGTCCGCCCGGGGACGCTGTGGGCGGTGCTCGGGCCCAACGGAGTGGGGAAGAGCACGCTGCTGCGCACCGTGCTCGGGCTCTTGTCCCCGGTGGCGGGCGAGGTCCTCCTCTTCGACCGGCCCGTCCAGAGCTGGGAACGGCGGCTCCTCGCCCGCCGGCTGGCCTGGGTCCCCCAGAGCTTCGACGGCGAGGAGGGGTTCACCGGTCTGGAGCTCGTGCTCATGGGCCGCTCCCCCCACCTCGGTGCCTGGGCGGTTCCATCGCAGCGGGACGTGCAGGTGGCACGGGGCGCGCTCGACGAGCTGGACATCGCCCACCTCGCCGACCGGCGGACACGCGAGCTGTCCGGCGGGGAGCGGCGGCTCCTGCTCCTGGCCCGGGCCCTGGCCCAGGGACCGGAGGTCCTCCTCCTCGGCGAGCCCACGGCCTTTCTCGACCTGCGCCACCAGGTCCAGGTCCTCGAGCGGGTGCGGGCCCGCGTCGATTCCGGCCTGGCCTGCGTCGCGGTGCTCCACGATGCCAACCTGGTGGCCAGCGTCGCCGACCACGTCCTCCTCCTCCGGGACGGGCGGGTGCTCGGTCAGGGGCCCGTTCAGCAGTGGCTCTCGGCGGACCGGCTGGCGGAGCTCTACGGCGTTCCGATGGTGGAGGCCCACTCGCCGGGGGGGGCGCGGGCCTTCGTCCCGCGCTGGGCGCGATGAGCGCGCGCGGCCGCCTTATCGGCGCGCTACTGGTGTCGGCCGCGGCCCACGCGTGCCTGCTCGGCGCCGCGCTCGGAACACGGCCGGCTCCTCTCCAGACCGGGGTGATCTCGGTTCGGCTGGTCGAGCTGAGCGTCGAGAGTTGGGCGGCCCCGAACGTGCCGGGGGGTGGTGCGGTGAGCCGCCCGCTCCGGCGCGAGGTTCCGGTGCGTGCGCTCGACCGGCTCCTGCACACGGGGGAGCGTCCCGCGCCGCTCGTGGACGCCGACCGGACAGCGCCGGCGCCGGGTCCGGGCAGTTCCCCGGCCGAGGGCCAGCCGGAAGTGGCCGGCCGTCCAGGCGCCGGGACCGTGCCCGGCGGCGAGGCGGCTCGGGGGGGCACCGCCGGCCCGTCCGACTGGCTCGTCGGGGAGCTCCACCGTCGCCTGGCCGAGGCCGCGGCGCGCTGCTACCCGGCGGCCGCGCGACGGCTCCGGCTCCACGGCGAGGTTCCGGTGCGCTTCTGCCTCGACGCCCGCGGCGGCGCCAGCGGCCTGAGCCTGGTCGGCAGCACGGGCTCGGCCGTCCTCGACCGCTCGGCGCTGGAGTGCGTCGTTCCCGGAGCGGAGCCGCTCCCGGCGGTGGCCGGCTGCTTTCAGGTGGCGGTGCGCTTCGGGGGCTAGCGGCGCCGGACGAGAGCTACTTCTTGGGATGGGCCTTGGCCGGCGCTCCGCCGGCGGGGGCCATCAGCTCGGCCGCCCTGAGCTCGCGCGCCTCGCTGCGCTTCATCGCCCGGAGCTTCGCCGGCCCGCCGGTCCCGGGCATGGCGTCGACGCTCGGGCCCGTGTCCACGCCGTTGACGAAGTAGTGGTCGGACGGCCGGAAGACGATTCCCCGCGCCTGGGCGTTGCGCGTCTCGTCCGGTGCATCCAGGTCGGCCTGGGGCCGGGTGTTGCCGTAGCCCGGGCCGCCGAGACCCTCGGCGTAGGCCAGCTCGGGCATGCCCAGCTGGAGCTGCTTCGCCTCGTCATCGTCCACGTCGGAGGTGGTGCCGGTCATGCCGCTGCGCTGCTCCCGCCCCGGTCCGGCGTTCGCCATGTCGATGCCCGAGGCCGCCATGTCGCGAGCCCGGTCGCCGACGGGTTGCACGTTCCTCGGCGGTGCAGGCTCGGAGTAACTGTAGCAACCCGCGAGCAGGGCAAGGCCGGCGAGGAGTCCCCAGGGGCGCAGGGCGGGAGTCATGGGGCCTTGCTTAGTCGAGCCCGAGGGCCGCCGGCCAGTGCTTCCGCTCGGCCGAGCTCCGGCGGGGGGCCTCGGCCCGGAGCTCGTCGCCGGAGGTCGTGGAGCGGCGCTCGCCCGGGCGGCTCAGGACGCGTGCTTCGTCGCGGCGGCCAGGGCGCGCTCGACGGGCCCGGTCGAAGGGCGCTCGAAGGGAATCATGTTTCGGAAGACGGCGATGGACCACGACCCGCCCTCGCGGACGGCGACCAGGCCGGCCAGGCTCCACGGAAGCCCGCCCCACGGCGTCCCGTCCCTCTGCCGGAGGGTGAAGACGACGTCGGCCACCGCGACGTCGGGGCGGAGGAAGCGCACCTGGTCGACGGTCGCCGCCAGGGTCGTGCCCCTGAACACCGTGGCCAGGATCTCGTCGTGACCGCGGGCGATGGCCTCCCGGCCGCGGGCGCGCAGCCCGAGGATGTTGGTGAAGTCGGCGTCGGCGGCAAACGGGCGCGCGTAGGCCGTGCCGTCCTGAGCGTTCCAGCCGGCGACCAGGCCGTCGATCAGGTCGCGGATGCCCGCCTCGTCCTGGGTGGGGTTCATGGCGTCTCTCTCCTCCGGCCGGTGGGCCCGTGGCCTTGACACTGTGTCAAGCAGCGGCCTACGTTGAGCGAGCAGTTGACACGATGTCAAGTGGGGCGTCCGTGACCGAAGCCTCGAGCCGCAGGCGCATCCTCGATGCCGCCCTCTCCCTCGTCGAGCGGAGGGGAGGCGCCGACGTGACCATGGCCGACATCGCCGGGGCCGCCGGCCTCTCGCGCCAGGCCGTCTACCTCCACTTCGCCGACCGGGCGGCTCTGCTCCTCGCCCTGGTCCGCCACGTCGACGAGAAGCGGGGTCTGGAGCGCGAGGTGCGGAAGATCGCCCAGGCGCCGGACGGAGCGGCCGCCGTCGCGGCGATGATTTCCCTCCAGGCGCGCCTCAATCCGGGCGTCTGGGCCGTGGCCCGGGCGCTGGACGCCGTGCGCCGGCGAGATCCGGCCGTGGAGCGCTCCTGGCAGGACAGGCTGGCCAACCGCCTCCGGGGCTGCCGGGAGATCGTCGCCCGGCTCGCCCGGGAGGGGAGCCTCCGGCCGGGGCTCGGCCGGAAGGAGGCCGCCGACCTGCTCTGGAGCTGGACGTCGCTCCGGGCCTGGGAGGACCTGGTGCTCGAGCGCCGGTGGACGGCGGAGCGATACCGGAGCCGCCTCACCGAAGTGCTCCTCGGCGCGCTGGCCGGCGCCGGACCGAGGCGACCCGTCAGTCCCCGCGCCCGGAGGCCGCCGATCCGCGGAGCGGCTTCCCGCCGATGAGATGGACGTGGAGGTGGAAGATGGTCTGCCCGGCGTCGGGACCGACGTTGGCCACCACCCGGTAGCCGGATGCCTCGATGCCGCGCTCGCGGGCGTAGTTCGCCGCGGAGAGGATGACGTGGCCCACCGCCTCCCGGTCGGCCTCGGTCATGGCACTCACCCCGTCGATGTGCCGGAGGGGCACGAAGAGCACGTGCACCGGCGCCACCGGGTGGATGTCCTCGAAGCCGACGCAGCGGTCGTCCCGGTAGACGACCTTGGCCGGAATCTTTCCCTCGATGATCTTGCAGAAGAGACAATCCGCCATCGCCGGTCCTCCCTGCCCGGGCAATGTAGCGGGGCTCAGGGCAGCCGCCACGAGAAAGCGGGGTCCTCGGCGCACGGCCCGTCGAAGAGCTGGGCGACGACGAACGGACCGGCCTGGGCCCGCACCGCCCCCCGCGGAACCGCCCCCCGGACGGTGAGCACGTGGCTGTACTTCCGCTCACCCCGGGGCGGACCCAGGTGCGAGTAGAGCCGGGCCGCCCGGTGGAAGTAGGTGTAGCCCCCGGTCCAGGCGAGGTGCACCGCTTCCACCTTGAGCCCGCACAGCTCCGGGAGCCGGCCGGCCTGGACGAGCAGGCGGTTCACGTCCCCGAAGTCGTCGTAGGCGCTGGCCTGCGGCTTGAGGCCCTCGTACGCGCCGAGGTCGCCGAAGGTCAGGGCGTGGAAGCGGACCGCCGAGACGACGGCGGCGGCGAGGGCGGGAGCGACCACCCACGGGGCGAGGGCCGGGCGGCGCCGGACCACCCATTCCGAGGCCACCTCCATCCCGAGGCCCGCCAGCGCGGCCCAGGCCGGCAGCACCGGAAGGATGAAGCGCAGCTCCTTGTGGGGAACGAGCGAGTGGAGGACGAGGAAGGCGGCGACGAGCCCGAGCATGCCCGGGGCGCGCTTCGAGGCGAGGGCGGCGCCGGCCACGAGCGTCAGGGTCACCGCCGGCATCGAGCGGAACAGGACGCGGGCATAGTAGAGCCCGTCCGACGTCCCCCACAGGCTTCCCCCGCCCTGGACCACGTTGAAGTGGAGGTTGACCAGGGCGGACTGGAAGGGGTGCCCCCAGGTGGCCCAGTCGAGCGTCCCCAGCGCCGCTGCGCCGAGCGCGAACACGCCCAGCGCCTCCGCCGCCGCCCTTCGCTCCCGCCGGGCGAGGAGGGCGACCAAAAGGCCCAGACAGACCACGGCATCCTGGAGCCGGAGGAGGACGGCGACGCAGAGGAGCGCCGCGCCCCACAGCCGTCGCCGGCGCGGCGCCCCGGAGGGCCAGGCGAGGGCGAGGCCGGCGGTGAGCGGAAGGGCGGAGAGCGGCTCGGACAGTCCGCGCGGGGCGAAGTAGATGGCCGGCGCGGCCAGTGCCCAGAGCGCGCCGGCAGTCGCCGCCGGAAGCGGCCCGGCCCCGAGCGCGCGTGCCAGCCGCGCCGTGGCCCAGGCGGTGGCCACGCCCGCCGCGGCGAAGACGAGCTTC
The DNA here is from genome assembly GCA_035622755.1 of Myxococcaceae bacterium. Lineage (GTDB taxonomy): Bacteria > Myxococcota > Myxococcia > Myxococcales > Myxococcaceae > JADGRA01. The sequence goes on along the minus strand of DASPUU010000059.1, from coordinate 17,673 downwards.
ACCCCGGGGACGTAGGCCGAAGGATCGGAGAGCCCGAGCGCGCGGAAGACGGTGAACATGCCGGCCACGGCCGCGGGCAGCGTCCAGGGTCGCGCCCCGGCGATGAATTCCCAGGCCACCAGCCCCCGGCCCCACACCAGCCGGTGGGCGGGCTCGAGCGACTGGTAGATCTCGTCCGGCCAGTAGATGCCGGCGTCGGTGAAGGCGAGCCAGGCGCGCAGCGCCGCCCCCGCGACCAGAGACGCGCCGAGGACCAGGGCGGCGGTCGGCGCGGAATTCCACGGGGTGGCGGCGGGAGCAGGCACGGGAGCCGGGGTCGTGATTAACTCACACCCTCAGGCGCGCATGGGCTCGATCAAGATCTCCCGGCTGCTGGAGGACAGGGACTTCGGGCTGCAGCTGACGCTGGTCGCCGGCGGCGAGGGTCTGGACCGGATCATCTCCAGCCCGCGGATCCAGAAGCCGGGCCTGGCACTGGCCGGGTTCACCGAGCACCTTCACCGGGAACGCGTCCAGGTCTTCGGGAACACAGAGGTCAGCTACCTGGAGACGCTCCCCCTCGACCACCAGCGGGCGGCGCTGGAGAAGCTCCTCGGGGACACGGAGATCTCCTGCGTGGTGGTGACCAAGGACCTGCCCGTGCCTCCCCCGCTGGTCGAGGCCTGCCAGAGGGCCGGGCTGCCCCTGATGAAGACCCCGCTCCAGTCATCGACCTTCATCGAGAAGGTGACCGCCTTCCTGGAGGAGGCGCTCACCGACGCCACCAGCCTCCACGGCGTCCTGATGGACGTGTTCGGCGTGGGCATCCTCCTCCTCGGCAAGAGCGGCATCGGCAAGAGCGAGATCGCCCTCGACCTGATCATGCGCGGGCACCGGCTGGTGGCCGACGACATCGTCGAGCTCACCACCCGTCGGGTGGGGACGGTCCACGGCAGCGGGAATCCGATCATCAAGCACCACATGGAGATCCGCGGCCTGGGGATCATCAACATCAAGGACCTCTTCGGGGTGGCCGCCGTCCGCGACCGGAAGAAGGTGGAGCTGGTCATCGAGCTGGTGGAGTGGGACCCGGAGCAGGAGTACGACCGGCTCGGGCTCAAGGACCGCTTCTTCAACATCCTCGGGGTGGACCTCCCCCTCTCCACGCTCCCCGTCCGTCCCGGGCGAAACCTCACCACCCTCATCGAGGTGGCCTCCAGAAACCACCTGCTCAAGCTGCAGGGCCACCACTCGGCCCGGGATTTCGCGGAGCGGCTCAACCGGGCCATCGCCGCCGGGGCGATGCGCCGGCCGCTCGGCGAAGAGGTCGAGTGAAGGGCGGCCCCCGTCGCATCGTCGTCCTCACCGGCATGTCCGGGTCCGGCAAGAGCACCGCCATCCGGGCGCTCGAGGACGCCGGGTATTTCTGCATCGACAACCTGCCCGTCCTGCTCGTTCCCCGGCTGACCGAGCTGGCGGAGCTGGGTGGAACGGCCCCCCGGGTGGCGCTGGTCATCGACGCCCGCGAGGGGACGATGCTCGCCGAGGCCCCCCGGGTGCTGGCCGACCTGCGGCGCGACGGCCACGAGGTGGCGGTGCTCTTCCTCGACGCCTCGGACGAGAGCCTCCACCGCCGGTTCTCGGAGACCCGGCGCCGCCACCCGCTCGCCCCGGAGGGTTCGGTGGGCGAGGGGGTCCGCCGCGAGCGGGAGGTGCTGCGCGAGCTGCGGCTGATGGCCGACGAGGTGATCGACACCTCGGGGCTGACCGTCCACGACCTCAAGCGCGAGGTCCAGGCCCGGTTCGGCGAGGAGGGACAGGGAGAGCCGAGCCTGACGCTCCTCTCCTTCGGCTACCGGTACGGGGTCCCGCCCCAGGCCGACCTCATGTTCGACCTGCGCTTCCTGCCCAACCCCTTCTTCGTGCCCGAGCTCAAGCCGCTCACCGGCCTCGAGCCCCGGGTGGCGGACTACGTGCTGCAGGCGGCCGGGGCGGGCGAGTTCCTGGATCGGGTCCAGTCCCTCTGCGAATTCCTCTTCCCGCGGTACACCCGGGAGGGAAAGGCCTACCTCACCGTGGCGCTGGGCTGCACCGGCGGGAAGCACCGCTCGGTGGCCATGGCCGAGGAGCTCGTCCGCCGGCTCGCTCCCGCCTTTCCGCGCATCCGCGCCCAGCACCGGGACATCGACAAGGAATGACGGGTCGCGCTCGCTCCGGGGGTCCAAGCTGAGCCATCTGGCGAAGCCCGAAGGAATGCTTACATGGTTGTCGCATCCTCCGAATGGCGGGCTTGCGGCGAGGATGTGACGGGAGTATGGGCCCGCGCGGGGTGGGACGAGGTGAAGCATGGTTGGGCTCGTGGTAGCAGCCCATGGACGTCTGGCTGAGGAGCTGGTGGCCACCGCCGAGCAGATCGTCGGTCCGATCAGCGACGTGAAGACCGTCGGCATCGAGCCGGGGAGCACGCCCGAGGTCATTCGCCAGAAGATGCGGGACGCAGTGCACGACCTGGACGCCGGGGACGGCGTGCTCGTGCTCGCCGACCTGTTCGGCGGCACGCCCTGCAAGGAGTCGCTGATGCTGGTCAACCGGGAGCACCTGGAGGTGCTGGCCGGGGTGAACCTCCCCATGCTCCTCAAGGCGGCATCGCTGCGGAAGGAGCACATCCCGCTCCCCGAGCTGGCCCGCACCCTGGCGGCCTACACCCAGAAGAACATCACCTGCGCGTCCGAGCTCCTGCGTCTGGCCTCGGCGCGGAGCGCCTCGGGGAGCGCCCCCGGGCAGTCCTGAGGGCAGGGGGCCCGAACCGCACGTTCCATCGGGGGGTGAATGGCCCGGACCGGAATCGCGTCCCAGCGGCCGTGCACGGCCTCCCGCCAGACGACGAGATGATCTCCTTCATCCGCATCGACAACCGCCTCATCCATGGCCAGGTGGTCGAGGCCTGGCTCCCGGTCCTCAAGGTGGGCCGGGTGGTGGTGGCCGACGACGAGGCGTCGGACAGCCCCCTGATGCGGGCGGCGATGGGGCTGGCGGTGCCGCCCGGCATCGAGGTGGACATCGCCCGGCTGGATGACGTGCCCTTCGCCCGGCTGGCCCAGGACGCGGTCCGGACGCTGGTGCTCCTGCGCGATCTCCCGGCGCTGCTCCGCGCCAAGGGACGCGGCCTCCCGGTCCGGCAGCTGAACCTGGGCAACATCCACCACGGCCCCGGACGCCGGCAGGTGACCGCCTCCGTCTACCTGACCGCCGACGAGCTGGAGCAGCTCCGGCAGCTGGAGGCGGTCGGGGTGGAGCTCGAGGGCCGCGGCGTTCCCACCGAGCGGCCCATCCCGCTCGCGGAGATGGCCGAGCGCTTCCAGAAGGGTTAAGCCGCCGCTCCACCATGGTGGTGGACTGGCTGGATGTCGCCAAGGCGGGTGCATGGGGCGGCCTGCTCGCGCTCGAGCGCCGCGCCTTCCTCCAGGCGATGCTCAGCCGACCGCTGGTGGCCGCCACCGGGATGGGCCTGCTGCTCGGCGAGCCGGAGACCGGCCTCTACATCGGCATGCTGCTCGAGCTCTTCCACCTCGGCTCGGCAGCGCTCGGCGCCGCCCTTCCCGAGAACGAGACGCTGGCCGCCACCGGGACCACCGCCGCCGCCGCCTGCATGGCCACCGGCGAGGGGGGCGGGGGAACGGCCGCGCTGTGGGCGGTGGCGCTGCTGCTCTTCGCCGCCCTGGGCGTGGTCGGCCGCCGGGTCGACCGGCGCCTGGAGGGCGTCTCGGCCCGGCTCGCCGACCGGGCGCTCGAGCTGACCGATGCCGGGGAGCTGGAGCGGGCGGTGCGCCTCCACGGCTACGGCCCGTGGCCCTACGTGCTCGCCTTCGGGCTGCTCACCGCGGCCTGCGCGCTGGCCGGGTTCCTGCTCAGCCCGGTGGTGTACGCCCTCCCGCTGGCGGCGCTGCGCGGCCTGGCCTGGGCCTTCCCGGCCATGGCCTGCGTGGCGGCGGCGCTGGCCGCCCGGTCGAGCCATGCCCAGCGCGGAGGTCTGTGGGCCACGCTCGCCGGGTCGGCGGTGGTCCTGTGCATGCTGGCCTATGCCTGGGTGCAGAGGTGATCGTCTCCACCTCCACCATCCCGCGCAGCATCCGGTGGCGGGTCTTCCGCCGGTCGCTCTTCCTGCAGGCGAGCTGGAATCCGAAGGGGATGCAGAACCTCGGACTGGCCTGGGCGCTCTACCCGGGCCTGCTCTGGCTCTACCCGGACCCCGGCCAGCGGCGAGCCGCCGTGCAGCGCCACCTCCTGCCCTTCAACACCCACCCCTACGTGGCCGCGGCCATCGTCGGCGGCGTCCTCTACCACGAGGAGCGCATCGCCCGGGGCGAGGAGGGACCGGAGCGGGTGCAGGCCTTCAAGCGGGCCCTGATGGGACCGCTGGCCGCGCTCGGGGACGGGTTCTTCTGGCTCTCGCTCAAGCCCGCCGCCGGGGCGCTCTGCTGTGCTCTCGTCCCGCTGATCCACGAGTGGGCGGCGCTGCTCTTCGTGGTGCTCTACAACTCGGTGCACTTCGCGCTGCGCATCAAGCTCTTCCGGCTCGGGGTGCATCTCGGGGACCGGCTGGTGGAGGGAATCGCCGAGGAGCGACTCCCCACCTGGGGAGCGCGGCTGCGAGCGGTGGCGGCGGCCTGCGCCGGCGGGATTGCCGCCTGGCTGGCGATGCGCTTCGGGACCCAGCAGGGAGGCTGGGAGGGCCTGCTGCTCGCCGCCGGGTGCCTTTCCCTGGGCGGGCTGTCCTACGGACTGGTCGCCCGGGGGGTGCCGACCTACGTGCTCCTGGTGGTGGCCGGGTTCCTGGCGGGTGCGGCCGGTGCGTTCCTGTAAGCTCGAGCGGCTCCCCGGGGCCCGGAGGGCGGATGGCTGAGCAGGCCGAGGGCGAATTCGAGATCATCAACGAGCTGGGCCTTCACGCCCGGGCCGCCGCCCAGCTCGTCCAGGCGGCCAACCGGTATCCGTGCGAGGTGCAGGTGGAGTGCGAGGGACAGACGGTCAACGGCAAGTCGATCATGGGCGTGCTCATGCTGGCCGCGGCACAGGGGATGCGCATCCGGGTCACCTGCACCGGTGAAGGGGCCGCGGCCTGCCTGGCCGAGGTGGCCAAGCTCGTCGCCGAGCGGTTCGGAGAAGGGCGATGAGCGAGCAGGCCACCCCGAGCTGCACCATCGAGGGCATCGGGGCCAGCCCCGGGCTGAGCATGGGGCGCGCCTTCGTGCTCGACCGGCGCCGCCTGCGCACTCCCAAGCTTCGCATCTCCGACGCCGAGGTGGAGCAGGAGCTGATGCGGATGAAGACCGCCATCGACCTCTCCGACCATCAGCTCTCCGAGCTCAAGGAGCGGCTGGAGCGGAGCGATGGCAAGGACCACGCGCTGATCCTCGAGGCCCACCGGCTCATGCTGCGCGACCCGCTGCTCCTCGACGAGGTCAACCGGCTCATCGCCGGCGACCGGATCAACGCCGAGTGGGCGGTGCGCCGGGTGACCCGGAAGCTCAAGCACGCCTTCGACAACATCCCCGACGAGTATTTCCGCGAGCGCCGCGCCGACGTGGACTTCGTGGCCGACCGGGTGGTGCGGAATCTGATGGGTCAGGTGGTGGACGTGGAGGTGGAGGTGCCCGAGGGCTCGGTGGTGGTGGCCCACGACCTCCCGCCGGCCGATGCCGCCATGCTCGCCCGCACGGGACGCGTCCTCGGCTTCGTCACCGACGTCGGGAGCCAGACCAGCCACACCGCGATCGTCGCCCGGGCCCGGGCGACCCCGGCCGTGGTCGGTGCGGCGCGGGCGAGCGAGACCATCTCGCCGGGGGACCTGGTGGCGGTGGACGGCACCCGGGGCCTGGTGCTGGTCAACCCCCGGGCCCACGAGCTGCAAGGCTTCGAGGTGGCGCGGGCACGCTGGGCCCAGCTGGAGCGCGAGGCGCTGGCCCTGCGCGAGCTCCCGGCGGTGAGCACCGACGGCTACCGCGTCCAGCTCCACGGCAACATCGAGTTCCTCGAAGAGCTGCCGGCGCTGCTGGACCACGGGGCGGAGGGCATCGGCCTCTACCGCACCGAGTTCCTCTTCCTCGACCGGACCGAGCCGCCGAGCGAGGACGAGCACTACGTCTGCTACCGGACCGTGCTCGAGGCGATGGGGGAGCGGCCGGTCACCATCCGCACGCTGGACCTGGGCGGCGACAAGGTCCCGGGCAACCGGCGATGGGAGCGGGAGCCCAACCCGGCCATGGGTCTCCGCGCCATCCGCTACTGCCTCTCGCGGCGCGACCTGTTCCGCACCCAGCTCCGCGCCCTGCTCCGGGCGAGCATCCACGGCAACCTCCGCGTCATGTTCCCGCTCATCTCCGGGCTGGGGGAGCTGCGGGAGGCCCGGAGCGAGCTGGAGTACTGCCGGAGCGAGCTCGGCCGGGAGGGCGTCCGGGTGGGGGGCCGCTTTCCGGTGGGAATCATGGTCGAGACGCCGAGCGCAGCGTGGCTGGCGGACCGGCTGGCCACCGAGGCCGACTTCTTCAGCATCGGCACCAACGACCTCATCCAGTACACGCTGGCCATCGACCGGCAGAACCGGGAGGTGGCCTACCTCTACAAGCCCCTCCACCTCTCCGTGCTGCGCGCTCTGGAGCACGTGGTGCAGGCGGGGCGGACGGCCGGGATCCCGGTGTCGATGTGCGGAGAGATGGCCGGCGATCCGCGCTACGCCCTGGTGCTGCTCGCCCTCGGGCTGAACGAGCTCTCCATGACCGCCGGTCAGATCCCCGCGCTCAAGCAGCGCATCCGGAAGCTGAGCCGGGCGGCGGCGCGGTCTGCCCTCGACGAGGCGATGCGGCTCACCACCGCCGAGGAGATCGAGCGCTTCCTGGAGGAGACCGCCCGGCGCCTGGTGCCGTCCGCGACCCCGGCCTGAGACCGGATGCTTTCCCATCCCTCCTCCCACCCGGAATCCCCGTCCCGGACCCCGCTGCGAGCCGTGTCCCAGGGCGGCTGGGTGCGGGCCGTGCGCCGGGCCGCTCCGCTGGCGGTGGTGGCCTCGGTGCTCCTCGCCGGGCTCGATTCGCCCTCCGGCGGAACGCACCCCGACGAGCGCCTCTACCTTTCCCTGACGCACGAGATGGAAGTGCAGGGGACGTGGATGACGCCCACGCTCGAGGGACTCCCTGACTTCACCAAGCCGCCGCTGCTCTACTGGGCGGCCCGCGCCTGCAGCGCCGTGTTCGGTCCTCGGCTCTGGGCGGCGCGGCTCCCGGTGGCGGTCTGCGCCCTGCTGCTCGCGCTCGTCGCCGGCCGCCTGGCGCGCCGGTTCGGGGGCGAGGCGGCGTTCGCCCGGGGGGTGCTTCTGGTCGGCACCTGTCTGGGCGTCCTCCGCTACGGCCGACTGACGATGATGGACGTGCCGCTGGCCCTGGCGCTGGCGGTGGCGGTCGACCTCGGATGGACGGCGGTGGAGACGCGGCGCCCGGAGTACCTGCTCGGCGTCGGCGCGGCGGCCGGGCTCTCGGCGCTGCTCAAGGGTCCGGTGGGTCCGCTCCTGGTGCTGGGCATCGTGGCCGGCATCCTTGCCGTGCGCGCCCCCTCCCTGTTGCGCACGCGCTGGGGTGCGGCCGGGGCGGGTCTGTCCCTGGTCGTGGGTGGTCCCTGGTTCGTGGCCATGGCCATCCGGCACGGCCGGGGCTTCGTCGATCGCTTCTTCCTGGTGGAGAACGTGGGCAAGTTCACCGGGTGGCCGTGGACGCTGGGGGGTGAGGCCTGGCTCCTCCTCTCCCTCCCCCTGCTCTCGCTCCCCTGGGTGGCCCTGGTGCGCTGGCGCCCCATCGGACCGGAGCTCCGGCTGGTGGCCGGAGTGTGGGTCGGCGTCACCCTGCTCATCTTCTCCCTGCCCGGGCTGAAGCAAATGCATTACGTGGTCCCCTGCCTGGTCCCGCTCCTGCTCCTGGCGGCGGTCCCCCCTGCTCCCCATCCGGTCGGCTCGCGCGCCACCGCCGCCCTCTTCGCCGGGCTGACGGCGGCGGCGCTCATCGGGCTTCGCATCCCGTTCCCGATGGCGATGCGCCTCGGGCTGCTCGGTGCGGCCGTCCTGCTCGCGCTGGGCGCCGGGGCGCTGTGGCAGCTGCGCCCGGAGGCGGCGGCCGTCGGCTTTGGCGGAGCGGCGGTGCTCACCCTGGTCCTCGTCCTGCCCGGGCTCAATCCACTTCCCGTCCCGGACGAGGCTTGGAGGGATGCCGGCGGGCGGACGGTGGCGGTGTGGCGGCAGGAGCCCGGTCTGTTCGAGCTGCTCGCCCATCGCCCGGTGCACCGGGTGAACACCGCGGCCGAGACGGCGGCAGCCGCGGCGCGTGGAGCGGCGGTGGTGATCCCGGTGCCCGACTACGAATCCCTGCCGGCGCCCATCCGGGGCGGGCTGAGGCCCCTGCTCCGCTGGACCCGCCTGCGCTCGCGCATCGGGCTCGCCGAGGTGGTGGACGTGCTTCGCCATGCGGACCTGGCTCGCGTTCAGGAATCCATGCTCCTGGTGGTGGCCATTCCCCCGGCCGGCGGCCCCTGAGGTCGGGGGGACTCGTTTGACGGGCCCGGCGGTGCCTGCATAGTGTCCGCCGCCTCTCTCGAGGAGCAGCCATGCCGAAGGACTTCCTCTTCACCTCCGAATCGGTGACCGAGGGCCACCCGGACAAGGTGGCCGATCTGATCAGCGATGGCGTGCTCGATGCGATCATCGCCAAGGACGTGCGCGGGCGAGTGGCGGTGGAGACGCTGGTGAAGACCGGCCTCTGTGTGGTCGCCGGTGAGGTCACGACCTCGACCTATGTCGACATCCCGAAGATCGTCCGCGGCACCATCGTCCGCATCGGCTACACCCACAGCGACATGGGGTTCGACGGCCACACCTGCGGCGTGCTGGTGGCCATCGAGGGGCAGAGCCAGGACATCGCCCGGGGTGTGGACAACGACCGGGAACAGGGCGCCGGCGACCAAGGGATGATGTTCGGCTATGCCTGCAACGAGACCGCAGATCTCATGCCGGCACCGATCCATTTCGCCCACGCCCTCACCCGGCGGCTGGCCGAGGTTCGCCGCAAGCTCCACCCCTGGCTGCGGCCGGACGGCAAGAGCCAGGTGACGGTGCAGTACGTGGGAGGTCGCCCGGTGCGCATCGATACCGTGGTCGTCTCCGCCCAGCATGCCGAGGAGGCATCGAACAAGAAGATCCACGCCGCGGTGATGGAGGACGTCATCGCCAAGGCGCTTCCCCGCCGCCTGCTGGATCGGAAGACGCGCTACCACATCAATCCCACCGGGCGGTTCGTCATCGGCGGGCCGATGGGCGACTCCGGGGTGACCGGCCGGAAGATCATCGTCGACACCTATGGCGGGATGGGACGGCACGGAGGCGGGGCCTTCAGCGGAAAGGATCCCTCCAAGGTGGATCGGAGCGCGGCCTACATGGGTCGGTACATCGCCAAGAACGTGGTCGCCGCCGGGCTGGCCGACCGCTGCGAGGTCCAGGTGTCCTACGCCATCGGCGTGGCGGATCCGGTGTCGGTGATGGTGGATTGCTTCGGAACGGCCAAGGTGGACGAGGTGCGCATCGCCCAGGCGGTGCGGCGGACCTTCGGGCTCAAGCCGCGTGAGATCATCGAGCACCTCGACCTGCTCCGGCCCATCTACCAGCGCACCGCGGCCTACGGGCACTTCGGACGCGCGGAGAAGGACTTCACCTGGGAGCGCACCGACCGCAAGGAGGCGCTCCGGGACGCGGTGGGCCAGCGCCGCTTGCGCGCGGTGGGCGCCTGAGGTCTCGCCCGGCCAGCTTCCTCGGTGGGTCGGGCCGCGCTCCGCTCCGAGCGGCGGTCGTGCTCGGAGCCGCCGCGGCCGCAGTTTCGCTCGCCGCTGCCTGCACGGCCGGTCCGCCCGTGCTCTGCGCCACCAACCTCGCCGACGGCGGCTGCAGCTACCACGTCGAGGTGCACTGCGGCGACGAGCCGCTCTGCCGCACCGGGAGCTACCAGGTGCTCGACGCGGGGACGTGCGTGCGGGACAACGGGCAGGACGTCATCGGTTGCTTGTAGCCGCCCGGGGTTAGGCCCCTCGGGGGGCAAATCCTTTGGCACCTCCGGGGGAGGTACCTCCGGGACCTCCGGGGGCAAGTCCCGGGGGCAAGTCCTTTGGCACCTCCGGGGGGCACCTCCGGGGGGACCTCGGGGGCAAGTCCTTTGGCACCTCCGGGGGGGCACCTCCGGGGGCTCCGGGGGGGGCACCTCCGGAGGCACCTTCGTCACTCTAGAGACGGGCTTCGACGCCCACCGAGGACCCGACCACTTCGGCGAGCGGGCCGATGACGCTGGCGGAGAGCTGAAGCACGAGCAGGAGCCACACGAGGGTGTGGAACACGCCGAAGAGCAGCTCGGGAGCAACGAGACGGACGGGGATGGACTGGCGCATGGCGACGACCTCCGTCTAACCCTCTATTGGTTAGATGAGGGTTATATGCACTGACACCCAGTAACCTGTCAAGCTTAGTTTGTCGGTTATAATGGGGTGGCCATGGAGACACCCAAGCCCACCCGCTTCGAGCTCATCGCCGGCCATCCCGCGGTCGATTTCGTGAACACCGTCGGCGGCCTTCGCCCCGCCCGGTCGCGTGAAAAGCTCAATACTTTCAATGAACTCCTCGGATGGGCCACCCAGGCCGGCGTCCTCTCGGCCGCGGAAGGGCGACGGCTCGGCCGCGAGGCGGCGGCCCGTCCGCACGAGGCGGCCCAGGCCCTGGAGCGGGCGCGCGCCTTCCGCGAGGTCGTCCATCGGCTCTTCCGGGCCATCGCGGACCACACCCGGGCGCTCGACGAGGACCTCGCTGCCTTCGAGGGCGAGGTGCAGCGCGCCTGGGAAGCTCGCCGGCTCCGTCCTTCCGAGCACGGCTACGTCTGGGAGCCTCCGCCGGCCGAGGACCTGGACACGGTGGTGCCCCGGCTGGCGCTGGCGGCCGAGGAGCTCCTCACCGGGGACCTGGCTCGAAAGGTGCGCGTCTGCGAGGCGGTGCACTCCGGCGAATGCGGCTGGCTCTACCTGGACCAGACCCGCAACCACAGCCGCCGCTGGTGCGAGATGGGGTCCTGCGGCAATCGCCACAAGGCGCGGCGGCACTACGCCCGGGTGCGCGGTCGGGCCTGACCGCCTTGCCCTCGGGCGCCCCTGCACGGTAGAGCGTGCGCGCCGCTCATCCCTCCTCGCCAACGAGGCCTCACTCCGCCATGGCCGTGCCCGCTCGAAAAGTCGCTCAGCTGAACAAGAAGAAGACCCCCCGTGGCGCCCCCGTGGAATGCGACGTCAAGGACCTCTCCCTGGCGGAGAAGGGCCGGCTGCGCATCGAGTGGGCGGGCCGGTCGATGCCTGTCCTCCACCTCATCCGGGACCGGTTCGCCAAGGCGCGGCCCTTCCGCGGCATGCGGATGGTGGCCTGCCTCCACGTGACCACCGAGACCGCGAACCTGGCCATCGCGCTGAAGGCGGGCGGCGCCGAGGTCACGCTCTGCGCCTCCAATCCCCTCTCCACCCAGGACGATGCCGCCGCCGCCCTGGTCATGGACCACGGCATCCGCGTCTTCGCCATCAAGGGCGAGGACAACCAGACCTACTACCGGCACATCACCTCGGCCCTGGCCAGCCGTCCGCACCTGACCATGGACGACGGCGCGGACGTGGTGGGCGTGCTCCACTCCGAGCGCAAGGACCTGCTCCGCAACATCGTCGGCGGGACGGAGGAGACGACCACCGGGGTCATCCGGCTCCGGGCCATGGCCCGGGAAGGCGTCCTTCGCTATCCGATCGTGGCGGTGAACGACGCGCTCACCAAGCACCTCTTCGACAACCGCTACGGCACCGGCCAGTCGACCATCGACGGCATGGTCCGTGCCACCAACCGGCTCCTCGCCGGCAGCGTCTTCGTCGTCGCCGGCTATGGCTGGTGCGGCCGCGGACTGGCCATGCGCGCCAAGGGCATGGGCGCCGACGTGGTGGTGACGGAGATCGATCCGCTCAAGGCGCTCGAGGCGGTGATGGACGGCTACCGGGTGATGCCGATGAAGGAGGCGGCCCGGATCGGCGACTTCTTCTGCACCGTCACCGGGAACCTGAACGTCATCCGCGGCGAGCACTTCGAGACGATGAAGGACGGCGCCATCGTGGCCAACAGCGGCCACTTCAACGTCGAGCTCGACCTGGCCGCGCTGGCCGCCATGGCCAAGGAGCGGGGGCAGGTGCGTGACTTCGTCGAGCAGTTCACCCTCCGGAGCGGCCGACGCATCGTCGTCCTGGGGGAGGGGCGCCTGGTCAACCTGGCCACCGCCGAGGGCCATCCTTCGAGCGTGATGGACATGTCCTTCGCCAACCAGGCGCTGTGCAGCGAGTGGATGGTGAAGAACCACTCCACCCTGGAGCGCAAGGTCTACTCCGTCCCGGAGGCCATCGACCGGGACATCGCCCGCCTGAAGCTGAAGGCCATGGGGGTGAAGGTGGATGTCCTCACCCCCGAGCAGGTGAAGTACCTCGACAGCTGGAACCAGGGGACCTGATCGCGGGAAGCGCGCTCAGGGCACCAGGGCCAGGTACTGCTCGTACCGGGTCTGGATCTGCGAAACGTAGCGCACCGGTTCGCTTCCCCGCGCATACCCGTACCGAGCGTGCCGGTAGTAGGCAGGCTTCTGCAGCTCGAGCATCGCCTTCTCCACGCTTCCGAACCATCGGTTCGGGTCTAGCCCCAGCTCCCGGGCCAGGCGCCGGGCGTCGCTCACGTGGCCCATGCCGGCGTTGTAGGCAGCCAGGGCGAAGCGGACCCGCTGGTGCACGGCCAGGTCCGGCTCGAGCTGGGACATGAGCTGGGCCAGATAGGCGATGCCGGCGTGGGTGCACTCCTCGGGGTCGGTGAGCCGGTTGAAGCCGAGGCTCCGCGCCGTGCGGGGGAGGATCTGCAGCAGCCCGACCGCGCCCTCGCGGCTTCGCGCCTTGGGATCGAAATGACTCTCCTGGTAGGCCTGGGCCGCGGTCAACCGCCAGTCGAACCCGTAGCGCGGCGCGTACTTCTGAAAGATCGGGTCGTAGGGTGAGACGCTGCCCGCTCCGGTCAGCTCGGCTCGCTGGATGGTCGGGTCGGAACGTGACTCGAAGGTGCGACGGTAGGCGAGGTTGAACTCCAGGCTTCGGTCCACCGCCTTGACGAAAGCATCCACCGCCGCCAGCAGCCGCGGGTTTCCCACCCGCACCGCGAAGGCGAGGTCCTTCTTGCCCTCCGGCTCGAGCGCGAAGGCGCTGGCCACGTCGCTTCTCCAGGTCAGCTCGGCCTTGAGGATGTGGCTGTCGGCCACGGTGAGATCCGCCTTGCCGGCGGCCACCTGATCGATGAGCTCCTCGGTTTCCACGTCCTCCGGAGCGGTGACCACGGTGAGGGCGACGCGAGGCTGGAGCGCCGCCAGGGTCTGGGCGTAGCTCGAGCCGGCACGGACGCTGATCTTCCGCGTGGCCAGGTCTGCCACCCCGGCCAGCCGGGGCTCGGCGGTGCGCTGCACGACCAGCTCCTGCACCTGGAGGTAGGGGCGGCTGAAGGAGACCATCCGGGCCCGGTCCGGCGTGATGGTGTACGAGGCGGCGATGACGTCGCCGCGCCCCTCGAGGAGCCAGGGAACCATCTGGTCGTGCGCCGGCGGGACGACCATGGCCAGCCGGACGTGAAGCCGCTTGGCCAGGAGCGAGGCGAGCTCGTAGTCGAAGCCGCGCGGCTCACCCCGGTCGAGGTAGTAGCTGACCGCGTTGTTTCGAGTGATGACCCTCAGCTCCCCGCGCTTGACGATGCCGTCGAGGTCCCCGGTGAAACGGCGGTTGGCGTAGTGCACCAGGCCCTTCTCGAGCAGGAAGCTGTCCAGGGCGGCATGGAGTCGCAGGGCCGACGGCCGGACCGCCCAGGCCACCGGCTGGCGCTGGGCGACGGCGAAGAGGTGCTGGAGGCCGGGATTGTAGCTCTCGATCGCCTCCAGCTCGGCGGACGAGGCCACGGTCAGGGGGCGCTCCCCGCGTGACACCTCGTAGACCAGCTGCTCCGCCTCGGTGGCGCTCTCCACGACGTCGATGATCACGCCCGGCGCGGCGGTGCTCTTCAGTGCCTCGAGCGCCTCGGCCGCCGCCGAGCCGGGGATGACCGCCACCCGCTTGCCATCGAGCTCCGAGGCCCGTGCCGGAAGCCCGGGCGCCCCCTTCCTCGCGACGAGGACCTCGTCGACGACTCGCACCGCCTGGGTGAAGGCCACGCGCCCGGCTGCGGCGGCGGTGACGGTGATGCCCTCGGCGACCACGTCCCCCTTGCCGGCGAGGAGGGCGGGGAGGAGCTGGTTCATCCGGTCGACGTTCACCTCCTCGACGTGGAGCCCCTGGCGGGCGGCGAATTCCTGGACCAGTGCCGAGTCGCTCTGGCCTTGCGCGGTGCGGGGAAGGCCGGTGCTCGACTCGCGCAGCACGAGCACCCGGAGGGTCCCGCGGAGCTGGATGGCGGCCAGGTCCTCGTCCGCGGCGAGGGCGGGCAGGCAGGCCAGAGCGACGGCCGCGGCAAGCAACCGCATCGCCGGAGGCAAGGCGAGCCTAGGCCAGGGCCGGAGGACCATGGGCGGGGCAGGACCCTAGCACCAGGGTCGCGCTGCCGCGCCGACGAAGCGTGGAGACATCGATCGCCTCGGAGAGCCGAGAGGCCGCAGCGCCGTGAATTCCGTCATCTCGAGAGGGCGAGGACGGGCCGACCCGGGGTCCGTGGGTGCTCGTTGGTCCAGCGACCGGCACCGGAGCGGACGCCGCGTCTCGTCCGTCGGGCCCTCGCGAGACCTCGCGGGTCGCCTTCCCGAGTGACAGGACGGTGCTGCACGTGAACGAGCGACGAGAGGCGTGTCCAGCCCGGGCTTCCGGGCTGTGGGGCCGGATTGACCCTTGCCGCTCGGAGCGCTTTGCGCCATGACCGGCCGCTCGACATGGGACTCTTCCGAGCCATCGTCCTGGGAGTCGTCCAGGGCGTCACCGAGTTTCTGCCCATCAGCTCCACCGCCCATCTGCGCATCGTTCCCGAGCTCCTCGGCTGGCCCGACGCGGGAGCGGCCTACACGGCGATGATCCAGCTCGGCACGGTGGCTGCCGTCATCGTCTACTTCTGGTCGGATCTGGTGGGGCTGGCCGTTGCCTGGGTGCGGGGGCTGGTGCAGCGCTCGCCCTTCGGGACGGTGGAGGCGCGCCTGGCCTGGTTCGTCATCGTCGGGACGCTGCCCATCGGTGTTCTCGGCCTGGTTCTCAAGCACAGCATCGAGACTTCGCTCCGTTCTCTCTGGGTCATCGTCGCGGCCATGGTCGGACTGGCGCTCCTGCTGCTGCTCGCCGAGCGTATTGCCGCCCACCGGCGCACCCTGGCCGAAATGACCTGGAAGGACGGGATCCTCATTGGACTGTGTCAGGCGGTGGCGCTCATCCCGGGCTCGAGCCGGTCAGGGACGACGCTCACCGGAGGGCTGGCCCTGGGCTTCCGGCGCGAGGACGCGGCGCGCTACTCCTTCCTCCTCTCCGTGCCGGCCACCGCCGCCGCCGGGCTGTTCGAGATGCGGCACCTCGTCCGGAGCGGAGAGCCCTTCACCGGAGCGGACGTGGTGGTGGGAACGGTGGTCGCGTTCGTCTCCGGGATGCTGGCCATCGCTTGGCTCCTGCGCTTCCTGCGCACTCGCTCGACGTTGGTCTTCGTCGTCTACCGGGTGGCCCTGGGCGGGTTGTTGCTCGGTCTCTTGGTCACCGGGAAGCTCAGCCCGCTGAGCGGCCTGGAGAACGTTTCCCAGCCCAGCGATCCCGGTCGTCCCTCGCTGAACAAGCAGGTGAGTGACTAGGGCCCGTGCAACCGCTGCTGGAACAGCTTGCCCAGCGACTCCGGGAGTGCCCCGGCCACTCGCTCGACCTGCCCGGGCTGGAGCTGCGCGAGGCAGCGGTGGTGGTCCCGCTGACGATGCAGGAGGACCGGCCGGTCCTCGTCTTCACCCGGCGTCCGGATTCCCTCCGACGACATGCGGGTCAGATCTCCTTCCCGGGAGGAGTTCGCGACCCGGGTGATTCGACGCCTCTGCACGCCGCTCTCCGGGAGCTCGAGGAGGAAGTGGGCGTTCCGCGGGAGCGCGTCGACGTCCTGGGCATGCTGGACGAGATTCCCACCCTCACCGAGTTCCGTGTCGTCCCCTTCGTAGGGGTGCTCTCGGCAGGCACGGTGCTGGCGCCGGACCCCGAGGAGATCGCCGAGGTCATCGAGGTACCGGTGACCGCCTTGCTCGAGCCTGGCCGCCAGCGTGTGGAACGCCGCGTCGTGCGGGGGGCCGAGCGCGACATCTACTTTTTCGAGCACGCGGGGCACACCATCTGGGGGGCCACCGCGCGCATCGTGCGGAACCTGCTCGACGTCACGGCGGATCTCCCCGCCTGGAAGGCCCTCCTTCGATCATGACGATCTTCCCGGTGGTGATGGCCGGCGGCTCAGGAACGCGCTTCTGGCCTCTGTCCCGTGCCCGTCGCCCGAAGCAGTTCCTTCCCCTCGCCTCCGACCGCCCGCTCCTGGTGGACACCGTCGCCCGGCTCAAGGGCCTGGCGCCGGCCGGGCGCACCTTCGTCGTCTGCGGGCCGGGCCACGCTCCGCTCGTGCGGAGGCTCGTCCCTGGCCTCCCGGCGAGCAACGTGGTGGTGGAACCGGTGGCGCGCAACACGGCGCCGGCCATCGCCCTGGCCACCTGGGTGGTGGGAGCGCGCGAGCCGGAGGCGGTGCTGGCCGTGCTTCCCTCGGACCACCACGTCGCCGACCCGGCCGGCTTCCGGAGCGTGCTGCAGCGGGCGGCGCGGGTGGCCCGCACCGGGGACCTGGTGACGGTGGGCATCCGGCCGACCCGGGCAGAGACCGGCTACGGCTACATCCGCACCGGCGCGCCGCTCGCCGACGGCGCCTTCCGCGTCCAGGCCTTCGTGGAGAAGCCGGACCCGGTGCGGGCCGCCGAGTACGTCGCCTCGGGCGAATACCTGTGGAACGGGGGAATCTTCGTCTTCACCGTGCGGGCGATGAAGGAGGCTCTGGCCCACCACCTTCCCGAGGTCGCCGAGACCATGGCGCGCCTCGAGCCCACCATCCGCCGGCCCACCTTCCGAGCGGCTCTGTCGCGCGCCTTTCGCCGCTTTCCCTCCGTCTCCATCGACTACGCGGTGATGGAGAAGGCCGCCCACGTCAGGGCCGTGCCTCTGCGTGCGGGCTGGAGCGACGCGGGCACGTGGCGAGCGGTTCGGGACCTGAAAGGAGCGTCCGACGAGCGCGGCAACCTCGTCCTGTCGGACGTGCCGGTGATCGCGCCGGGCGTCCGCGACAGCGCGATCGTGGTGGCGGGCGAGGGCGTTCTCGTGATGCCGTTCGAGCGGGAAGGGGAGCTGCGGTCCGCCGTCGAGCGCCTCCGGCGCGACGCGGCGGCGCGGAAGGGAAGGGGACGAGCGCGATGAGGGATGACGGAAGCCCGATGGCCGCCCTGCGGCGGCTGCGCGACAACATCGCGCTGATCTATCGGGGCGAGTCGCGGGCCGTGGAAATGCTCCTCACGGCCCTGCTGGCACGGGGGCACATCCTGATCGAGG
>DASPUU010000058.1:0-31399 GCA_035622755.1 Myxococcaceae bacterium | reverse complement strand
TGTCGACCGAGAAGATCAACCGGCTCAAGGCGCTCGGCGCCCAGGTGGTCGTGACGCCGACCAACGTTCCGGCGGACAGCCCGCAGAGCTACTACGAGACGGCCAAGCGCATCGCCCGCGAGACGCCGGGCAGCTTCTATCTCAACCAGTACCACAGCCCGGACAACATCGAGGCCCACTACCTGACCACCGGGCCGGAGATCTGGGAGCAGACCGAGGGCGGCATCGACGTCTTCGTCGCCGGCCTGGGTACCGGCGGGACAATGAGCGGCGCCGGCAAGTTCCTCAAGGAGAGGAAGCCGAGCGTCCGGAACGTGGGAGTCGACCCGGTGGGAAGCGTCTACCAGGGCTACTTCCAGACCGGAAAGCTCCCCGAGCCGCACGTCTACAAGGTCGAGGGAATCGGCGAGGACATGCTCTGCCAGGCGCTCGACTTCTCCGTCCTCGACGAGGTCCGCCAGGTGGACGATCAGCAGTGCTTCACCGCGGCGCGCCGGCTGGCGCGGGAGGAGGGGATCTTCGCCGGCGGCAGCTCGGGAGGCGCGGTCCACGTGGCGGTGGAGCTGGCCCGGGAGCTGGGGCGCGGCCGGACCATCGTCGTCGTGCTCACCGACACCGGCAACAGCTACATCAGCAAGTTCTATTCGGACGAATGGATGCGGGACAACGGGTTCGCCATCGACGAGAAGGCCCCGGGCCGGGTGGCCGACCTCCTGCGCGACCGACCGGCGATGGTGCACTTCGCCCGCAAGGGGGAGCGGGTCGACGCGGTGGTGGAGGCGATGCGGCGCCATGGCATCAGCCAGATGCCGGTGCGGGATGCTTCCGGGCACGCGGTGGGCATGATCCACGAGTACGACCTGCTCAACGCCCTGGTCACCAAGACCACCGGCTTTCACGACCCCATCGACTCGCTGGTGGCGCCGCTCCAGGGCGTGGTCAGCCTCGAGGCCAGCCTCTCCGCCCTGCGCGAGGTGTTCGCCCAGGACAACGTGGCGGTGGTCAAGGAGCGGGAGCAGGTGGTGGGCATCATCACCAAGATCGACCTCATCGAGTTCCTCGCCGCGCGGATGTGAGCCGGGCGTTCCGCCTCCTCGCCGGAGGGCTGGGCGGGGCCTCCCTCCTGGTCGGGTGTTCGGCAGGTCCGCGGCCGGCCTCCCACGGCGGCGCGGTCCAGGAGCACGTCTATGCCCAGCCCCTCGACGAGGCGCTGGCCGGGGCCTCGGCCGTCCTCGCCGAGCAGGGCTGGCAGGTGGAGCGGCGCGGAGACCGGCTGGGCACGCGCTGGCGCCCCGAGGGGACGGGGGCCCTCGCCGGGCTCCGGGTGAGTGGCGTCCGCATCGATGCCGAGCACTGCACCGTGCACATCGAGAGCGTGGTCGCGGTGCCGCTCGGCTCGCCCATCGAGGACCGGCAGGCCCGCTCCAGCGGCATGGGCGGCGACCTCACCGCCGGCGCCAACCGGACCGAGGCATCGGATTCCCTCGGCCCTCCGCCGCCCGGCCTGGTCGCCCTCTCGCGCGGACGCGACGAGGGACTCGAGTGGGCAGTCCTGATGCGTCTCGAGCCGCGCGCCGCCCGCGCCCTGGAGGGCGCCGGCACGGGCATCGATGGAGGCGCGCGACCGGCACCCTCCCTGACCCTGCCGGGTGGTGCGCCGGCGGTCCTCGCGCCGCGTCCGGACTGCGGGCCGCCGCTCGACGGTCTCGAGCCGCTCGTCCGTGGCCGCCGCCTGGTGCTGCTCGAGGACGTCCCCGGAACCAGCCAGGTGCCCGCCTTGGTCGCCCAGCTCGCCTGTCAGGCCGCGGAGGCGGACGCCCGCACGGTGGTGGTTCTGCCCCTGCTACGCGACGACCAGGAGCTGGTGGACACCTACCTGGCGAGCGCAGGGACCCCCACCGACCGGGACGCCTTTCTCGAGCTCTCCCGCACCGCCCGCCTGCCGAGCGCCCGCGCCGCGCTGAGCGAGGCGATGCTGGGCCTGCTCGACGGCCTCCGGCGGTTGCGCGATGCGGGGCTCCCGCTGCGCGCACTGGCCTTCGACGACCGGGCCGCCGGCGCCGAGGGAGACCGACGCCGGGCACGCACCGTGGAGCTGGCCCGCCGCGCCGACCCGGGCACGGTGATGGTGGTGGTGCTGGCCGCTCGGAGCGCTCGCACCCTCCTCCCCCCGGGCGAGACCGCGGACCGGGCGCCGGTCGGCTGGTACCTGGTGACCTGGGGGCTCCATCCGGTCTCGCTGGCGGCGCGTTTCCCCGCCGGAGAGGCATGGCAGTGCCCCCCCGACGAGGGAGCCCGGTGCGGGCCCGAGGCGGTGGAGGCGCGGCCGGCTCCCCCGGGGACCCCGGTGCCCTCGGTGAACCTCCTTCCGGCCGCGGACGGCGATGGCTTCGCCGGAACCTTCGCCGTCGGCCGGCTCACCGCCTCTCCGCCCGCGACGCGCGGCGTCCGCCGCTGACGACGCTCCCTCAGGCCGGGGAGGCGGCGAGGATGGAGCGCACCTCGCCGGAAAGCGCCCGGTTGGTGGCGATGGTGCTGCCGCCGAAGGCGGTCCGCCGGGCCGCCCAGTCGGTGAACACCCCTCCTGCCTCCTCGATGAGGGGCTGGAGCGGCGCCGCGTCCCAGGGGGCCATCGCCCCGTCCACCATCACCTCGGCCCGCCCGGTGGCCACGAGCAGGTAGCCGTAGCAGTCGCCCCAGGTGCGCACCAGCCCGGCACGCTCGGCGAGCTGGTTCCACCGGCTCCGCTGCGGCGCGTCTCCGCCGAAGCGCTCGTCGGTGGCGAGCAGCGTCGCCTGCTCGAGCACGGATGCCTCCGAGACGCGCGCCCGGTCGCCGTTCCAGAAGCACCCCGCACCGCGCGCCGCCACCAGGAGCTCGTCCACCGCCGGGAAGAAGGCCGCCCCGGCCAGTACGTCCTCGCCCTCCGCCAGGGCCACCAGCGTCCCCCACAGGGGGACGCGGCGGACGAACGTCTTCGTCCCGTCGATGGGGTCGACCAGCCACCGGCGGCGGGCGTCGGGCCGGACGAGCCCCAGCTCCTCGCCGAGGATGCCGTGGTCCGGGAAGCGGGCCTCGAGCCACCCGCGCGCCACCTCCTCGGCCTCGCGGTCGGCGACCGAGACCGGGGTCCCGTCCGCCTTTCGCTCCACGCGGACGCCCTCCCGGTAGTACCGGAGTGCGACGGCGCCCGCCACGCGGGCCACCGCCGCGGCTGCCTCCATCCACTCCCGTGGCTCGCTCACGCTCGCGCCAGGGCGGCCCCGAGGTCCTCGAGCAGGTCGGCGGCATCCTCGATGCCCACCGAGAGGCGGATGAAGCCGTCGGTGATGCCCAGCCGCGCCCGGTTCTCGGGCGGGACCGAGGCGTGGGTCATGATCGCCGGGTGCTCGATGAGGCTCTCCACGCCGCCCAGCGACTCCGCGCAGGCGAACAGCCGGCACGACGAGAGGAAACTCCGCGCGGCGGGCAGCCCACCCCGGATCTCGAAGGTGAGCATCCCGCCGAAGCCCTTCATCTGACGCTCGGCCAGCGCGTGCTGGGGGTGGGAGGGCAGCCCCGGGTAGACGACGCGGGTCGCCTTGGGGTGGGCGGCGAGGAACTCGGCGACGCGGAAGGCGTTTTCCTGGTGCCGGGACATCCGCACGCCGAGCGTCTTCACCCCGCGAAGCACGAGGAAGCTGTCCATCGGCGAGGGGACCCCGCCGATGGCGTTCTGGAGGAAGCCGATGCGCTGGGCCAGCTCCGCGCTGCGGGTGGCGACGAAACCGCCCACCACGTCGCTGTGACCGTTGAGGTACTTGGTGGTCGAATGCAGGACGATGTCGATGCCCTGGTCGAGGGGGCGCTGGAAGTAGGGGGACATGAAGGTGTTGTCGCAGACGGTGAGGATGCCCCGCGGGCGCGCCTGCTCCGCCACTGCCGCCAGGTCGACCAGCTTCAGCATGGGATTGGTCGGAGTCTCCACCCAGACGAGGCGGGTGCGCGGGGTCAGAGCGGCGGCCAGCGCCTCTGGGCGGGAGAGGTCGACGAAGCTGTAGGTCAGCCCCAGTCGCCGGAAGACCTTGTCGAAGAGGCGGAAGGTGCCTCCGTAGACGTCGTCGCTGCACACCACGTGGTCGCCGGCGTCGAGCAGGTGCGTCAGGCAGTCGGTGGCCGCGCACCCCGAGGCGAAGGCGAAGCCATGGCTCGCCCCCTCCAGCGTCGCCAGGCAGGTCTCCAGGGCACTGCGCGTGGGGTTCCGCGTCCGGCTGTACTCGTAGCCCTTGTGCTCGCCCGGGCCGGCCTGCACGTAGGTGGAGGAGAGAAAGACAGGCGTCATGATGGCGCCGGTCCCGGGATCCGGCGGTTGGCCGGCATGAATGGCGAGGGTGTCGAAGCGCATGGCGCGGGCAACACACCAGAAAGCGCTCTCCCTGTCAGCCTCCGGCCGGGGATGGGCCGGGCGGGCTCGGTGGGGGGCTGCGCGCGGGCCGAATTCCCGCTAGATGAGGAGCTGCTCACCCCTCGCCGCTGCGGGGATGCCCGTGACCGAACTTCCAGCCCGAGCCGCCGGTACCTTCCTCCTCGGGGGAGACCTTCCCGTCGCCCGGATGGGATTCGGCGCCATGCGCATCACGGGCAAGGGCGTGTGGGGCGAGCCGCCCGACCGCGAGCGCGCCAAGGCCGTCCTGCGCCGAGCCGTCGAGCTGGGAGTGAACCTCATCGACACCGCCGACTCCTACGGACCCGAGGTCAGCGAACGTCTCATCGCCGAGGCGCTGCACCCCTACCCGCCCGGCCTGGTCATCGCCACCAAGGGCGGTCTCACCCGCTCCGGCCCGGGCGGGTGGCACCGCGACGGCCGGCCCGAGCACCTGCTCGCCGCCTGCGAGGGAAGCCTGAAGAGGCTGCGGCTCGACCGAATCGACGTCTACCAGCTCCATGCCGTCGATCCGAAGGTGCCCTTCCTGGACTCGCTCGGCGCGCTGATCCGCCTCCGCGAGCAGGGCAAGGTTCGCCACGTGGCGCTGTCCAACGTCACCGTCGACCAGCTCGTCGAGGCGCGCCGGATGGTGCCGGTGGTGTCGGTGCAGAACCGCTACAGCCTCGACCACCGCCCGGCCGAGCCGGTGCTCGATGCCTGCGAGCGGGCCGGGCTGGGCTTCCTCCCCTGGTACCCGCTCGACGCCGGCGAGCTGGGTGGACCGGGCGGGGCGCTGGCCGCCGTGGCCAAGCGCCATGGGGCCACGGCCATCCAGGTGGCGCTGGCCTGGCTCCTCCAGCGCTCGCCGGTCATGCTCCCCATCCCGGGAACGTCCTCCCTCCAGCACCTGGAGGAGAACGTGGCCGCCGCCGCGCTGCGGCTCACCGCGGACGACCTGCGCAGCCTGGCCAGCGCGTAGCCGCGCGAGGCGGCTCGCCCCGGGCGGCGACCGTCACCGCTTCGTCACCGAGAAGCTTGCCGGCCGAGAGAAGCGCGGCGACGCTCGGCCCCCCCGGCCATGGCCGCTCCTCGCCCCGTTCGAGGCCTCCGCGCCTCCAGCCGCATCCGCGATGCGGCCCCGGTCTTCCTCGCCGCCCGGCGGGCCGACGTCGAGGCGCACCGTGCGGCGGTGGAGCGCCGGCTGACCCCGGCGGCGGTCCACGACCTGCGCGTCGCCCTCCGGCGCCTGCGGGGCGCCGTGCGGCTCTTCGGGAAGGGCCGGCCGGTGCGCCGGGCCGAGGCCGAGCTGCGGCGCCTGCAGGGCGCGCTGGGGAAGCTGCGCGATCTCCACGTCCAGCTGGCCCGGCTGGCGCGCCTCGAGCGCGGCCTCCCGCCCGAGGAGGCGGCGGTGGTGACCCACCTCCGGGCCGCCCTGGGCGCCGGACGGGCGAAGAGCGTGGCCGGGGCGAGGGAGGCGCTCCACCGCTGGGCCGAGCGCGGGCCCCGGGTCCTCGACGCCCTGGCCGGGCTCGAGCCCCGCGGCAAGCTCGGCGGCCATCGCCTCCGGAAGGGGCTGGTGCGAAGGCTGGCGAGCGTCGAGGACCTGGCCCAGGCGGCCCTGGTCGACCCGAGCCCGGAGGCGATGCACCGGCTGCGCATCGCCGTGAAGCGATTCCGCTACGGCCTGGAGTTCCTCGAGCCGGCCATGCCCGCCGAGACGGCCGCGATCCGCCACGAGCTCGTCCCGCTGCAGACCGCCCTCGGCGACCTCCACGACCTCGACGTCCAGGTGACCCTGGTGGACCAGCACGCCGGACCGGCCGACCTCCCCGCGGCGGCGGAGCTCCTCCGCCGCCTGCGCGCCGACCGGGAGCGCGAAGCGGCCGCCCTGACCGCCGCCCTCATCCACTGGGAAGAGGAGGCCACCGCGCTCCGGGCGCAGGTGCTCCTCGGGTCGAGCCCGGTCCGGCTCCAGCGGAGGCGGCGCTAGCCCCGGGCCCGTCAGGCGGCCCTGGGCGCGGGCTTCGACGCGACCCGGTAGAGAAGGGCCCCCAGAGCGAGCAGCGGGATGATCGACCACCAGGCGTTGGCCTCGATGGCCGCGCCGGAGGCCTCTCCGAAGATCCGGTAGGAGAGCTCCAGCCCCCAGTGCTTGATCAGCGTCACCGGATGGGCCACCCCGTCCGGCCCGGCGGCGGTGGTCTCCAGCCCCTCCAGGGCGGTGGCGATGAGGCCGACGATCGCCCCGCCGGCGATGAGTCCGGAGGCGAAGAGGACCCCGGGCGAGGACTCCGCCTCCGCCGCCGAGGCCTTCGAGCGCCGGTCGGCCAACCACCGTGCGATTCCTCCGAGCCAGATGGTGGAGGAGGTGGAGAGCGGCAGGTAGGCGCCGACGGCGAAGGGAAGGACGGACACGCCGCACAGGTCGAGGAGCAGCGCCAGGAACACGCCCACCAGCACCAGGCTCCAGGGCAGGTTCCGCTCCAGCACTCCGTCGATGATCAGCTGGAAGAGCCGCGCCTTGGGCGCATCGAACTTGGAGACCACCTTCTCCACCTTGCCGTCCGGCCCGCGCTGCACCGGTTCCACGCCGCACACGCCCGGGTCGGCGAGGAAGGCGATGCGCGCGTCGTCTCCCACCAGGTACTTTCCCCGCGGGACGCCGCCGGTCTCGTTCCGGACGTAGAGCACCCGGTAGTCCTTGCCCCGGTAGGCGAACGGCTCGGGCGCGAAGGCGAGCAGGTCTCCCCCGGCGGCCCGCGCGGCGGCCTCGGTGGCCTGGAAGTCGGGGTAGCTCCTCGGCACGTAGGTCGTCGCCGTCCGGTTGAGCGCCACCAGGGTGAAGCCGATGACCAGGGCGCTGGTGAGCACACCGACCATGATCGCCAGCTGCTGGTTCCTGGGCGTGGCGCCGACCAGGAAGCCGGTCTTGAGATCCTGCGAGGTGGTGCCGCCGTTGCTCGCCGCGACGCACACCAGGGCGGCCGTGCAGAGGGCCATCTCCTTGTAGGGGACGCCCGTCCATCCCACCGCCAGGAAGAGGAGGCAGGTGATGAGCAGGGTGGCCACCGTCATCCCGGAGATGGGGTTGGACGAGCTTCCGATCTCGCCGGTGATGCGGCTGGAGACGGTGACGAAGAAGAAGCCGAAGAGGATGATCAGCACCGCGGAGAAGGCGTTGATGCCCAGCGACGGCGCCAGGGCGATGGCCAGCACCAGGGCCAGCGAGCCTCCGAGGACGACGCGCATCGACAGGTCGTCCTCGGTCCGCGGGACCCGGGCCGCGCCCGGTGAGCCGGAGAGGCTGAGATTTCCCAGCCCTCGCTTGAACGCCGAGACGATGGTGGGCAGGGAGCGGATCAAGGTCAGCACGCCGCCCGCGGCCACCGCCCCGGCGCCGATGTAGAGCACGAAGGCGTTGCGGATCTGGCCGGTGCTCATGGCGCTCACCGGCGTCGAGCCGTAGAGCGGCGAGGTCATCGCCGGCCCGAAGAGGGTGATCAGCGGGATGAGCACCAGGAAGGACAGCACGCCGCCGGCCATCATGATGTTCGAGGTGCGCGTCCCGATGATGTAGCCCACGCCGAGCAGCGCCGGGTTGGACTCGAAGGACATCGAGCCGCCCTTGAACCAAGTCTTGAAGTTCCAGGTCGGGTACTCGCCCCAGAACTTGAAGATCTTCCCCAGCGTGTAGAACAGGGCCCCGGCCCCGAACCCGCCGAACACCGTGCGAGCGCTGGTCCCGCCCTTCTCGCCGACGATGAGCACCTCGGCGCAGGCGGTGCCCTCCGGGTAGGTGAGGTTGCCGTGCTCCTTGACGATCAGCCCCTGCCGGAGGGGAATCATCATCAGGACGCCGAGCGCCCCTCCGAGCAGCGCCACCAGGGTGGCCCTGAGGATGTTCAGCTCGAACCCCATGAGGAGGAGCGACGGCAGGGTGAAGGCCACTCCCGCGGCCAGCGACTCCCCGGCCGAGCCGGTCGTCTGGACGATGTTGTTCTCCAGAATCGTCGCCTTGCCGAAGGCGCGGAAGATGGTGATGGAGAGCACGGCGATGGGAATGCTCGCCGAAACGGTGAGGCCGACTTTCAGGCCGAGGTAGACGCTCGAGGCGGCGAACAGGATTCCGAGCAGCGAGCCGACGATGAGCCCTCGGACGGTGAGCTCGGTGAGCGTCACCTCGGCCGGGACGTACGGACGGTGCACCACGGCCGCGGCGGCTTCGCGGTTGTCCATGGGGACGAGGGCTTAGGGAGGTGGCCGCGCCGCTGTCAACGACCGATTGGAACGGGATAGGAGGGGCCGTGGGCACCCCCTTCCGCAACCGGCTGGCGAAGAATGTCCGGCACTTCGACCGCTGGGCCGCCCGGCGGCGGCTCACCGCCTACCGGGTCTACGATCGCGACATCCCGGAGTACCCCTTCGTCGTCGAGCGCTACGGCGCCTGCGTGCACCTGGTGGAGTACCCGCGGCGGGCGCAGCGGGGCCCGGGAGGCGAGGCATCGCTCGCCGCCGCCCTCGACACGGTGGCCGAGGTGCTGGGCATTCCCCCCGAGTCGGTCGTCACCAAGACGCACCTGCGGCGCCTCTCGGGACCTCCCCGGCCGAGCCGGCCCTCCGCGCGGGGCGAGGAGCTCATCGTCGAGGAGGCGGGCCTGCGCTTCATCGTCAACCTCGCCGATCGCCTGGACACCGGCCTCTTCCTCGACCATCGGTCGACCCGGGCCCGCGTGCGGGCCGAGGCCCGCGGCCGCCGCTTCCTCAACCTCTTCGCCTACACCGGTGCCTTCACCGTCTACGCGGCGGCGGGAGGCGCCGCCGGCACCACCAGCGTCGACCTGTCCAACACCTACCTCGCCTGGACGGAGAGGAACCTCGCGCTCAACGGGCTGTCCGGTCCGGAGCATTCCCTCGTCCGCGCCGACGTTCTCCCCTGGCTCGCCCGGGCGGCCGGCGCCGGCCGACGGTGGGACCTGGTGGTGCTCGATCCGCCTCCCTTCTCCACCAGCAAGGGAATGCGGGGCACCTTCGACGTGCAGCGCGACCACCTCGCCCTGCTCCAGGCCACCCTCCGGGTCCTGGCGCCGGGGGGAACCCTCTACTTCTCCACCAGCCGCCTCCGCTTCCACCTCGATGCCCGTACCACCGGGCTGGCGCGCTTCGAGGAGCTGACCCCGGGGAGCCTCCCCCCCGACATCCGGACGCGCGATGCCCACCGCTGCTGGCGGGTGCAGCCTCTCCTCGCGGGTGGTGTAAGGGAGGGAGGTGCCCTCTCGACCTCGAGGCCCTTCCCGCCCCGGCGCTCCCGGGCGTGAATCGCGGGCGAGCGCTCTCGCCCGACGGCGGACCGGCGGCGGCCCTCACCGCCGCCCGGAGGCCCAGGTCCGCCCGCCGCCCCGGGCCGGCCCGGACGGGCTTCCCAACGTGGCGCTCACCCGGCGCGGCTCGGAGCGATGGCAAGGGGGGCATCCGTGGATCTACCGCGCCGACCTGGCCTTCGAGCCGGAGCTGGCCGGGGGCGAGGTGGTCCGCGTCCTCGACGGACGGGGGTGGTTGCTGGGCAAGGCCTTCTACTCGCGGACCTCGAAGATCGCGCTCCGCTGCCTCACCCTCGACGATGTGCCCATCGATGAGGGCTTCTTCGCCCGGCGCATCGCCCAGGCGGACGCCCTGCGCCGGCGGCTCGAGCCGGGCCTGACCACCTACCGGGCCATCCACGCCGACGCCGACCTCCTCCCCGGCCTGGTCGTCGACCGGTTCGGCGACGTGCTCTCGGCGCAGTTCCTCATCCCGGGCACCGAGGAGCGACGGGAGATGCTCGCCGATCTTCTCGTCGCCCACTTCGGGGCGCGCGGTGTGATGGACCGGAGCGACGCCGGCGTCCGGGCCCTGGAGGGCCTTCCCTCGCGGCGCGAGGTCCTTCGGGGCGAGGTGCCGGAGGCTGTCACCTACGTCGAGGGAACCATCGCCCTCTCCGCCGACGTCCGCTCCGGCCAGAAGACGGGCGCCTTCCTCGACCAGCGCGAGAACCACCTCCTGGCCGCCACCTACGCCTCTGGCCAGGCGCTGGATTGCTTCGCCTACCAGGGCGGGTTCGCGCTGCAGCTGGCCCGCGGCGCCGACCACGTCACGGCGGTGGAGATCTCCGCCGCGGCGTGCACCGCGCTCCGCGACAACGCCCGGCGGAACGGGCTGGACAATGTCGAGGCGGTGGAGGCCAACGCTTTCGACTTTCTCCGCGATGCGGTGGACGAGGGACGCCGCTTCGACACCATCGTCCTCGACCCGCCCTCCTTCGCCAGGAACAAGGAGGCGGTGGAGGCGGCTTTGCGCGGCTACAAGGAGATCAACCTGCGCGCCCTGCAGCTCCTCGTCCCCGGCGGCGTCCTCCTCACCGCGAGCTGCACCTATCACGTCGACGAGGAGCGCTTCGAGGAGATGCTGGCCGCGGCCGCCGCCGACGCCCGGCGCCGGGTTCAGATCGTCGAGCGGCGAGGCGCGGCGCGCGACCACCCAGTGCTGGTTCACCTGCGCGAGACGCGGTACCTGAAATTCTACGTGCTCCGCGCCCTGGAATGACCTTCCCGCTCCGGGCACGTTGCGCGGCGGGGGCGGTGATGCCACGGTGACATCTCCGGTGGACTGGAGCGACGAGGGAGACGAGCCCCCGAGCGGGGAGCACGCCCGGCGCCGGGCTTTGGGTGACCTGCGCACGCTCTACCGGCTCGCCGACGAGGCGTACCGTCCCTACCGTTGCCCGGCGGCGGCCGAGTGCTGCCAGCTTGCCACCACCGGGCGCGAGCCGTGGCTGTGGCCGGTGGAGTGGAAGCTCCTCCTCCAGGCCGCTGGCGGTCGCGCTCCGCCGGCGCGGGCCGACGGCGGTTGCCCGTTCCTCGATGCCGCCGGGGCGCGCTGCAGCGTCTACGCCGAGCGGCCCTTCGGCTGCCGCACCTTCTTCTGCCACCGCGCCCGGGGGCCGCGCCGGGAGCCGCTCGAGCGCATGGCGGCCCTCTCGCGTCGCCTCGAGGCCCTGGCCCGGATGCACGACCCGGACGCCGATGCCCCGCGCCCGCTGCGCGCCTGGCACTCCGGAGCCGTGCCGTGATGCGCTACCTGGTCGCTCCGCTGGAATTCAAGGGAAGCCTGACCGCGGCCGAGGCGGCCCAGGCGATGCGCCTCGGCCTCGAGCGCGGACGGCCGGAGGCCGGGGTCGAGCTCCTCCCGCTGGCCGACGGAGGTCCGGGGACGGCCCAGGCCCTGATCGACGCGCTGGGCGGGGTCTGGCAGACGGCGCCGGTGCACGATCCGCTCGGGCGCCGCATCGAGGCCGCCTGGGGGACCTGGTCGGAGGGGCGGGCGGGCATCGTGGAGATGGCCCGCGCATCGGGGCTCGGGCTCCTCGCTCCGGGCGAGCGGAATCCCCGGCGGGCGAGCAGCTTCGGGACCGGAGAGCTCATCCGCGCGGCGGTGCTGGCCGGGGCCCGCTCGCTGATGGTGGGCTTGGGTGGAAGCGCGACCAACGACGGCGGCGCCGGCGCGCTCCAGGCCCTGGGGGTGAGGCTGCGCGACGCCCAGGGCCGCGAGCTCCCCCCGGGGGCGCTCCCGCTGCGCGACCTGGCCCGCATCGAGACCGACCGGACGCTGCGGGCGCTGGAGGAGGTGGACATCGCCTGCATCACCGACGTCACCAATCCGCTCACCGGCCCCTCCGGCGCGACGGCCGTCTACGGACCGCAGAAGGGGGCCACCCACGCCGACATCGCCCTCCTCGATGCGGCGCTGGAGCATCTCGCCGAGGTGGTGCGGCGCCAGCTGGGAATGGACATCGCCCACGAGTCCGGGATGGGCGCCGCCGGCGGGCTGGGCTACGGACTGCGGGCCGTCTTCGGGGCCCGCATCGTGCCCGGCTTCGAGCACCTCGCCCGGGTCCTGCAGCTGGGCGAGCGCCTCGCCCGCTGCGACGTGGTGCTCACCGGCGAGGGCCGCCTCGACGCCCAGTCGCTCCAGGGGAAGGGGCCGGTGGCGCTCGCGGCGCGCGCCCGGGCGGTGGGCCGGCGGGTGGTGATGTTCGCCGGGAGCATCGAGGGCACCTGGGCGCCCGGTGCATCGCCCTTCGACGAGATCCGGCTCGCCGGAGCGCCGGACTGGGACGAGCGGCGAGCGGACGCCCGGGAGGCGGCCTCGGCCGCCCTGAGCGCGGCGGTGGAGGCCTGGGCGCACGGGGCGGGCGCCTAGCCCTCAGGGGCCCGGGCGCAGGAGCTTGCGGAGCTGGTCGAGCCGGCGCCCGGGTTCCCCGAAGCTGGCGCGGTAGTCGGCCTGGCTGCGGCGGATGACCTCGTGCGCCTCGTCGCGCCCGTAGACCTCGCGGATCTCGACCCGCCGCGGCGCCTCGCCGGGGATCTGCTTGTAGGTGAGGAAGTAGTGGCGGAGCCGCTCGATGAGCGGCCGGGGAGCCTCGACCACCTCGCGGATCGCCCCGTAGGCCAGGTCGTCCTCGAGGACGGCGACGATCTTGTCGTCGGCCTGGCGGCCGTCCACCATCCGCAGACCTCCGATGGGGTGCGCACGGAGAAGGAAGGCGGCATGGGTGAAGGGCCGCTCGCTGAGCACGCAGATGTCCATCGGGTCTCCGTCGCCCTCGATCGCGGTCAGCCCGGTCCGCTCCGCGCACCGGGCGCCCACCAGCTCGCCGCAGAAGGTCTGCGGGATGAAGCCGTAGAGGGTGGGACAGAGGCTGGAATAGCGCTGGGGCCGGTCGAGCTTGAGCTCGCCGCTGTGCTTGTCCAGCTCGTACTTCACCGTGTCGGTGGGGACGATCTCGATGTAGGCCACCACCTTCTCCGGCGCCTGCGGCCCGGGTGAGATGCCGTGCCAAGGATGCGCCTTGAACAGGAGTCCGACCAGCTCCTCCAGCGCCGCATCGTCCGCGTCAGCCATGCTCGAGCATCTCCTCCACCCTGGCGTTCCCCCCGGCGAGCAGGGCCGCCACGGCGGAATGGGCGCGCTCGGTGAGCGCGTCTCGGTCCTCCATCGTCAACCCGGCGGTGGAGAGGGGCTCACCCACGCTCAGCACCACCGGGCGGCCGCCGTGGATGAGGACGTGCTTCTTGGTCATCACGTCCTTGGTTCCGGCCACCGCCAGGGGAACCAGGGGGACGCCCGCCTGGATGGCGAGCACCGCCGCACCCTTCTTGAACGGGCGGAGAACGCCGGCCGGGTCCCGTGTCCCCTCGGCGAAGAAGAGCAGACTGACCCGGGTCTGGACCGCCTCCACCGCCCCGGCGATGGCCTCCCGGTCGCGATCGCTCCCGGTCCGGTCGACCGGAATCATCCCCGTGGCGCGGATGGCGGCGCCGAAGATGGGAATCCTGAACAGCTCCCTCTTGGCGATGAAGCGCAGGTGCCTCCCGAGCCGCGGGAAGATGAACACCGGGTCGAAGTTCGACTGGTGGTTGCTGACGTAGACCGCGTGGCCGGGGGGGAGTCGCTCCAGGCCTCGCACGTCCTCGCGTACGCCGGCGGCGCGGAGGAGGTTGTTGCACCAGAAACGCAGCACCGGATCGGGAGCCCGCTCGTCGGCGAAGGCGAGAAGCATGGCCAGCGGCCCGAGCAGCGCGGTGCTGGCCGCGGCTGCCCCCACCGCCGCCGTGTGAAGGACATCCCTCATAGGAAGGCATGCGCCGGAAAGAGGAGCACGTCCTCGATGGACTCGGCCCGGGTGAAGAGGATGAGGAGCCGGTCGAGCCCCACCGCCACACCTCCCGAGGGCGGCATCCGGCCGACGGCCTCGAGGAAGGCCTCGTCCAGGGGGTAGACCGTCCGGCCCGTCCGCCGGCGCTGTTCCTGCTCGGCCAGCAGGCGCCGGCGCTGCTCGCCGCCGTCGACGAGCTCGGAAAAGCCGTTGGCCAGCTCGAGCCCGTGGGCATAGAGCTCGAAGCGCTCGGCCACCTCCGGGTGGCCGGGCTTGAGGCGGGCGAGCGCCGCCATCGAGGCCGGGTACTCGGTGAGGTAGGTGGGACGGTCCCGTCCCAGGCCCGGCTCCACGCGCTCGAGGAAGACCCGGAAGAAGATGTCGTCGTAGCCGTCCGTGTCCCGGGCAGCCACCCCGCTGCGCCGCGCCGCCTCGCCCAGGGCTCCGGCGTCCGGACAGCGCTCGAGGTCGATCCCCGCCGCCGCCAGGAACGCCTCGCGCACCGGGAGGCGGAGGTAGGGCGCGCGGGTGAAGAACCCGCCCCCGTCGAGCGCCCGGTCCGCCGCCGCCAGCATCCGCTCGAGGTCGGCCATGACCGCCTCCTGGTCCGCCTCCGGCCGATAGAGCTCGAGCATGGAGAACTCCGGATTGTGGGTGCGGCTCACCTCGCCATTCCGGAAGACCTTGCAGACTTGAAAGATCGGCCCGGATCCATCGGCGAGGAGACGCTTCATGGCGTACTCGGGGCTGGTGTGGAGGTAGAGGGGCCGGGGCCGCCCCACGTCCATCTCGGGGAGGAAGGGAACCTCGAAGGCCGTGATGTGAGGTTCCATCCCCGGCGCGGGGACGAGGCACGGCGTCTCCACCTCCAGGTAGCCGGCCGCGGCGAGGGAGGCCCGGAGCGAAGCGTAGAGCTTCGCGCGGGCGCGCGCCGCCGCCCATCGACGGGGAATGGGCATGGACGGCGCGCGACGCTACATTGCGCGACCCCCATGCGTCCAAGCGCACCGCTGGCCCTGCTCCTCGCCCTGTCCACGGCCTGCTCGACGCCCGCTCCCCCCGCCGCGCCGCAAACGAGCGCCGCCGAGGCGGCCCGCGCCGCGCTGACCGCCGAGGTGACGGCCCTCTCGTCCAAGGCGGAGGCCCTCCTGCGCGCCCAGGACGAGCTGGTGTGGAAGAGCTGGACGGAGGGGGCGCCAGCGGACCTGGCCGGCACCTACGCCGGGACGGAGGCCTGGCTCACCCCGGCGGCCATCGGCTCGGTGGCCCGCCTACGCCTGGCCGCCGCCGCTCCGCTCGATCGCCGCGCGCTTGCCCACCTTCATGCCTACCTGGTCACCGAGTGGCTGGCGCAGAACACCGCCGAGCTCTCCGAGGCGGTGGCCAAGCTGGAGGAGACGCTGACCCTCGGCTCGGGCGGCCAGGAGCGCCCCTACCGCAGCCTGGAGTCGCTACTCGCCGGGGAGCGGAGCGCCCTGAGGCGAAAGGCGCTCTACGAGGCGGCCACCGAGCCGGTGACCCGCCTCTCCACCCTCCTCGCCCAGCGGCGCTCGCGGACCGAAGCCTTGCTCGGAGAGCTGGGCATCGCCCCGGCGGAGCTCATCGTCGAGCTCCGCGACCTCCCGCTCGACCAGATGCTGGAACTGGCCGACGAGGTGCTCGACCGGACCCAGGCGCCCTTCACCCTGGCGCTGACCCGGCTGTCGTGGACCGAGCTCCAGCTCCCGGTGGAGCGGGTCACCCGCGCCGACATCCCGCGCCTCTTCCGGCTCCAGGGGCTCGACGGATCGTTTCCGCGGGCGGAGATCTACGCCCGCGCGGCGGGCACGCTGGAAGGCATCGGCGTCGACCTGGCGGCGATGAAGAACGTCACCGTCGACCTCAGGGACACCCCGGGGAAGAACCCGCGCGGGCTGGTCCTCGGCGTGGTCGTTCCCTCGGACGTGCGTCTCTCACTGCTCCCGGTGGGCGGTGCACGGGACCAGCGCGAGACCCTGCACCAGATGGGCCACGTCCTTCACGATGCGCTCACCCGAGGGGGCCGCTGGGAGCTGGCCAAGCTCGGGAACCGGACGGTGGCCGAGGCCTGGTCCTTTCTCATCGAGGATCTGGCCCTCGACCCGCTCTGGCTGGAGTGGGTGGCCGGGCTCACCGGCGACGCCCAGGCGGGGTGGCGGACGTCGGCCAGCGCGCAGCGGCTCTTCCTGCTCCGGCGAGCGGCCGGCAAGGTGCTGTTCAACGCCGCCGCCCGCGCGCCCGGGGCGGACGTCAAGGCGCTCTACGCCGCGGTGATGGGCCGGGTGTACGGCTTTCCCATGACGGCGGCGGACGACGCCCGCGCCGAGCTCGACCGCGAGGAGTTTCTCGCCTCCGCCGACTACGTCGAGGGCTTCCTCCTCGCCTCCGAGCTCGGGCTTGCGCTCCGGGGCCGGTTCGGGCCCGCCTGGTGGCAGACGCGGGCCGCCGGAGGCTGGATCCGCGGGTTCCTTGCTCCGGGCACGGCCGTCTCCGCCGAGGAGCTGGCCCGTTCCCTGGGCGTCGAGCGGATCGGCGTCGAGGCGCTGCTCGCATCGCTCCCCACCACGCTCGGGGGTCCGCCGGCGGTGGCCGCGGAACACAGCGACGCCGGCCCGCCCGCGCCCGCGGTGGACGCCGGGCCCGTGCCGGATGGGGGTTTCCTGCCCGACGCCGGCGAACCACGGCCCTCTCCTGGGATCGACGCCGGGTCGTCGCTCCCCGCGCGCGCCGGCAGGGCCCCGTCCGGGCTCTGACCCGGCGCCGGGTGACGGCTCAGCCCGTCGTCGGCTGCCCGCAGCTGCCGCAGAACTTGGCCGCCGGCTGGAGCTGGCTTCCGCACTTGGCGCAGGTCTGGGCCACCACCAGCGGGGAGCCGCAGTTGCTGCAGAACTTGCCGGAGCCGGGCGTCCCGCACTTCGGGCAGGGCGTGCCGACCGGACCGGCCGCCGCCGGCCGGGCCGCCCCTTGCGCCTGCTGGAGGGCCTGGGCCATCCCCATCCCCACCCCGAGCGCGGCGCCCTGGAGCACGCCGCCGCCTCCCTCGCCGCCGCCCTTGGCCATCCCTTCCGCGGCGCCGAGCATCGCCTGCCCGGCGGCGTACTGCTGAAAGCCGCCCGCCATCTTCGAGTAGGCCTGGTCCTTGGTGAGCCGCTTCAGCGTGGCCTCGTCCTCGGGCTTGATGCTGATGGTGACGTTGCCCAGCCGGACCACGGTCAACCCGTAGCCGTCGACATGGGGCTTCACCCCCGCCAGCACCTCCTGCTCGATCTCCTCGGTGTAGGCGCCCGAGGTGACGTCGAGGAGCGCCCAACGCTTCTTCACCAGGAGCTCCCCCACGCGGTCCCGCACCGTCTTCAGGAGCTGGCTCTTGAACCAGGCCAGGAACTCGTCGTTGCTGGTCCGGCGCAGACCGACCAGTCCCACCACCAGCTTCTCCGGGTCGGTCACCCGCACCGAGAAGTCGCCGTAGACCATCGTCCCGATGCCCAGGCCGGTCTCCGGATCTCGCACGTCGCCGATCGGCCCGCCGAACTTCACTCCCGGAAACTCGCGGGTGCTGACGAAGTACAGCTCGGCGACGAACAGGTTGCCGCCGGTGAGCTTCTCCACCAGCCGGCCCAGGAAGGGGATGTTGTTCGAGTCGAGCTGGTGTCGTCCCGGCCCGAGTCGGCCCTGGACCGTCCCGTCCTTGACGAAGAGGGCCACCTCGTCCGCCCCCACGGTGAGCTGGGTGAGCATCCGGACGTTGTGCTCCGGGTAGGTGTAGAGGATGTCGTTCTTCGCCTCGTCCGCGCGGGCGATGAAGTTGCGCTGTGATTCCTGCTTCAGGGCATCGAAGAGACCCATCGGTCAGCCTCCGGGGCGGCTCCGGAGGGGGGCGGGAAGGGCGCCCTCCGGATGCCCCGAGGATGGCACACGGTCCGCGGAGGTGCCAAAGCCTGGCCGGGGGTGAGCGGCGACCTGGTCAGCTCCACCGGCTCACCAGCCGCTCCCGGTCGAACAGGCGCACGCTGGCCGCCACCAGCACCACGTCGAGGAGAAGCACCACCGCGCCCTGGATGGCGTAGTGGCTGGCTCCGGCGCGCAGCCAGCCGGCGAGCTGCCCGGCCACCACACCCATCAGCGGAAGCACGACCAGCGCCGAGAGCTGCTGGGCCAGCCGCGACTCCCCCACCCGGGCGGAGACGAGCACGGCGATGCCGTTTCCGAGGAAGGCGTAGAGGGGCGCCACCACTCCCACGCCGAAGAGCCACATCGCATTCGGCAGGAGCGGCGTCTGCACCAGTGGCCAGGCGACGGCGTCGATGGCGATGGAGAAGACCAGGAACGCCACCCAGGTGATGCCCACCGCCGGGATCACCGCCGCCAGACTCTTGCCGGCGAGGAGCTCGGCCGAGCTCACCGGCGAGGCGAGAAGCGGCTCGAGCGTGCGCCGCTCCTTCTCACCGGCCACGCTCTGTGAGGCGATGAGGATGGGCGTGAAGAGCGGCATGAGCAGATAGAGCCCGAACCAGATGGCGACGAACCTGTCCACCACGAAGCGAGTGGCGTTGGCCCCGGCGACGAAGGCCGGATCGTAGAAGAGCGCGATGTCCCGGAGCTGGCCCTCGTTCGGCGAGCGGACCCAGGCCCACACCACCAGGGCCGGGACCACCACCAGGACCGCCGGCAGGGCGAACATGCTCCACACCAGCCCGGGGTTCTTGCGCAGGTCGAGCCCGTCCTTCCAGGCCACGGCCAGGGCCCGCCGCCAGTGGAAGGTCATGCCGCCTCCGCCGGCTCGTCGCGCACCAGCTCGAGGTAGACGTCCTCGAGCGACCGCTCCGAGGGCGTCACGCTCCATACCCGAGCTCCGGCCTGGACCAGGGCGGCGACCACCTCCGGGGCCTGATGCTCGTCGGCGAGGGTGACGCGGAGCAGGGGTCCATGCGCCGTCCAGGACACGCCCGTCACGGCGGAGAGCGCGGCGCCGGCGCGTTCGCCCTCGCCTTCCACCCGGACCTCGAGCACCCGGCCCCGGCGCCGGAGCACGCTGATCGGGCCCTCGGCGAGGAGGGTGGTCCGCACCACCGCCACCCGTCCGCACAGCCGCTCCACCTCGGCGAGGTTGTGGGAGCAGAGGACGATCGTCCGCCCCTCGACCGCCAGCTCGGCCACCGCATCCCGGACGGTGCGGGCCGCCTCCGGGTCCAGGCCGCTGGTCGGCTCGTCGAGGAAGAGTACCTCCGGGTCGTGAACCAGGGCGCGGATGATGGCCAGCTTCTGGCGCATCCCCTTGCTGTAGCTCCCGCATGGCTCGTCCTCGCGTCCGGCGAGGCCGAAGCGCCGGAGGTAGCCCCGGGCACGGCTCCAGGCCTGCGCCTCGTCGAGCTCGTTGAGCTTCATGAAGAAGACGAGGTTCTCGCGCGCGGTGAGCCGGTCGTAGAGCCCCGGCTGCTCGGTGAGGAGCCCCACGCTGCGCCGGAGCGCCTGGCCATCGCCCTGACCGCCCACCCCGTGTCCGCACACCCGAGCGCTCCCCGAGCTCGGGCGCAGAAGCCCGGTGAGCATGCGCACGGTGGTGGTCTTCCCGGCGCCGTTCGGGCCGAGCAGGCCAAAGACCTCTCCCGGCCGCACGGCGAAGGACAGCCCCTCCACCGCCACCCGGTCCCCGAAGCGCTTGCCGAGGCCGTGGACCTCGATGCGGGGCGTCACTCGATGGTCACCAGCACGAACTTCACGTTCAGGTCGCGGTCGATGGGCGTCACCACGTGGTCGGTTCCCACCGCCTGCCGCAGCAGCCCCAACCGCGGCTGCTCGACCAGCGCCCACTTCCGGCCGGGGAGCTGGGCGTAGAGGCCGAGGCGCGGCGCGCTGTCCTTGATCTGCCGCACGGTGTTCTTGCTGTAGAAGGTCTCGCCCTTCCAGTCCATCATGTAGGCGGTGATCGGCTCGTAGGGCCGGCGCCGGTCATAGTATCGCCAGAAGAGATCCCGCTGGGTCCAGTGGTGGGCCAGGTCCACCCAGTGGCTCCAGCTGAACCAGAGGGCGAAGCCGAGCGCCAGCGCGGCGAAACTGGGGAAGAGCACGGTCCGCGCCCTGGACACCGCCGCCACCGTCGAGACGCCCCCGGCCAGGAAGAAGGCCGTGCCCAGGACGAGCTTGACGTTCATCGGCTGGTGGAGCAGCAGCCCGACCGGATCCATCCGGCGCAGCAGCGCGCCGGAGACGAGCAGCACCAGGGCCAGACCGCCGAGGACCCAGACGGCCGCCATGGCCGAGCGCCGCTCCTCCCCGAGCGCCCGGGTCGCCAGCCAGAGAGCGTAGGCGGCGGTGACGGCCAGGAGGATGGCCAGGACGAGCACGACCGGGGCCCCGCGCCCGGCGATGAGCGGGGCCGCTCCCAGCGCAGCGAGGAAGGCGGCCCAGACCCGCGTCGAGCGGGGCGTCTCCCGCCCCTCGCTCCCGCCGAAGAAGACGTAGACCGCCGCCCCGAGCAGCACCGCCGCCACCAGGTCCCCCAGCGTCATGACGTGGTCGCCGAAGCGGATGGCCCGGGTGTCGAGCTCCACCGGATAGGGTCGTTCGTAGTTGTAGACGAAGAGATCGGTGAGGGCCTTGGGGTTCTTGACCAGGTCGGTGGCCACCAGACCGAAGAGCGCCAGACCGACGAGGAGGCTGACCAGGTGGGCGGCGACCCCCTCCTCCCAGAGGTCGTCGACGAAGAGCGCGATGAGGACCGCCACTCCGGGCAGGACAGGGAGCACGTAGTGGTGGAACTTGGTGTCCGAGCCCCCCATCCAGGTGAAGGTGAACACCGCCCAGGCCAGGGCGATGAAGGCCACCCGGGTGCGGCTGTCCTGGGCCCCGAAGCGGATGCGGGCCGCGGTGGCCAGGGCTCCGGGGAGGAGCGCCACCCAGGGGAAGATGGCGTAGGCGCCCTGCTCGATGAAGTAGGTGAACGTTCCCCCCGGGGTGGTGGTGTGCACGCCGCCCCACATCCGGTTGATGTGGTCGTGGATGAAGAAGCGCACGAAGAACGTCTTGTTCTCGCTGTCCACCGCCGGGAACAGCGAGAGGGTGACGAACCACGGACCGGCCACGGCGAAGAAGACGAGGATGCCGGGCAGGAGGTGCATCCGACGGATCTCCGCGAAGAGCACCGGCATCGGCCGTTCGCCCGAGCGGACCCGGGCCCGCTCCTGGGCGCTGAAGAGCCAGCGCCGGTGGGCAGCCAGACCCTCGGCGTCCCAGGGCATGACGAAGAAGGCGGCGTAGAGGATGAGCGTCACCGCCGGGAAGAACAGCCCCTCCAGCCCCTTGGCCAGGTTGCCCAGCCCGAGCAGGACGTAGAACGCGTACCACCACCCGGCTCGGGCCCGGGTCCCGGTGTCGAAGAGGCCGATGATCGCGCAGCCCAGCGCCGCCACCAGCGCCGCGATGAGGGGCGTGTCGGTCACCGCCTGTCGGGTGATGAGGAAGTAGAGCGGCATGGTGGCGAGCACGAAGGCGGCGGTCAGGCCCACCCTCCGGTTCACGGTGCGGGCCAGCGCCCAGGCGAGCACGGCCAGCGCCGCCACGCTGAGCAGGGCGAAGGGCAGTCGCATGCCCCACTCGGTGTAGAGCGGGAGCTTGCCCTCCCCGGCCCGGTCGGTGCCCACCAGCTGCATCCCGAGCACGTCGATCCACATGGTCAGCGGGGGCTTGCTGAAGAACCAGCTGTCCTGCCAGTAGGGATAGACGTAGTCGGCCCGGTCGATCATCTCCCGCGCCACCTCGCCGTAGTGGGTCTCCCACGGGTCCCACAGGCCCACCGCGCCGACGTAGGGAACGAAGATGAGAGCGGCGATGAGCGCGGTGCCGCCGGCGACTCGCCACGCCTCGGGCAGCGCGCGGAGGCGGCGCACCAGCGGGTGGGCCCAGATCCTCGCGCCGACGAAGGTCTCCAGCACGCCGGCGGCCCTCGGAGTGGTCTCGGCCATCAGGCTTCCGAGGGGCGGGGGATGACCTCCACCGGCGCGAGGTCCTGCGTCGCATCGTCGCAGAGCGTCTCGCGCGACGGACCGGCGGCGTTCCACGCCCGGCCGCGGGAGTGGTCCAAGAGGCTGCGCTCGGACGGCGCTTCGACGAGTCGGGCGGCGAGTCCCATGGGGGGCGGCATCCTTTCGGCTGGGGGGTGAGCCAGGGGCTCTGGTATACCCCGACTGGCCGGCGAAGCAGGGCCCCGATCCATCGGATGAAGCTGGTCATCGAAGACGACGAGGGGAACCGCCAGGAAATCCCCGTCGACGGGCTGGACGAGATCACCATCGGGCGTGCGCCCGGCAACACCATCCGGCTCGAGCAGCGTAACGTCTCGCGCCATCACGCGCGGCTCTCGAGCCAGGGCGGCGCCCTGGTGGTGGAGGACCTCAAGTCGGCCAACGGCATCCTGGTCAACGGCGAGCGCCTCACCGCGCCGCGTGCGCTGCACGACGGCGACCAGCTCACCATCGGAGACTACGGCGTCGTCCTCCAGCACGACACGGACACGCACCGCATCCAGGTGGTCGAGGCCGACGCCGCCGAGGACGTCGAGCCCGGGCTCCACGACACCGCCCCGCATCCGGTGGCCACCCTGGTCGCCGAGGTGCGGCCCCGGCTGCTGGTGCTCAACGGACGGCTCCACGGAACCATCCATCCCGTGGCCCGCAGCGAGGTGCGCATCGGCAAGGACCCGCAGGCGGAGATCTCCCTGCCCCACCGCTCGCTGGCCGACTTCCACTGCAAGCTGGTCCAGACCAGCACCGGCGACTGGCAGGTTCAGGGGCTGGGGCGGGCGAGCGTGCGGGTGAACGGCG
The DNA here is from genome assembly GCA_035622755.1 of Myxococcaceae bacterium. Classification (GTDB taxonomy): domain Bacteria; phylum Myxococcota; class Myxococcia; order Myxococcales; family Myxococcaceae; genus JADGRA01. The sequence goes on along the minus strand of DASPUU010000058.1, from coordinate 8,466 downwards.
TGGCCTACGCCGACGCTCCGCTGCGCGATGGCGACGTGCTCGAGCTCGCTGGCCTCGCCCTGCGCTTCGTCGGGCCCGGGGACGCGGTGCCGCAGCTCCCCGCCCGTCCGCGGCGCCGCCTTTGGGCCATCGCCGTCGGGGTGGTCGTGCTGGCGGCGGGCGCGGTGCTCTCCGGCCGCCTGCTCCGGAGGCCACCGCCTCCGCCTGTCCCTCCCGCCGCGGCGACACCGGCGCCGCCGCGCCAGGAGCCGGTGCTCGAGGTCTCCCCGTCCACCGTGCCACCCCCGGTGCCCGCCGCCTCCGCCCCCCCGGCGGATGCGGTGGCGGCGGCCAAGGCGGCGATGGAGGCCAGGGACTTCTCTCGAGCGCTCCAGCTCCTCGGGACGGTGAAGGACCCCCACCGCGCGGCGGAGGTCCAGGCGCTGCGAAAGACGGCCCGCGCCGAGGCCGCCGCCGGACGGGCGGTGGTGCTGGCCCAGCACGAGCTCGACGCCGGCCGCCCCGGCGCCGCCCTGCGCCAGCTCAGGGCGGCCAAGGGCACCCACGCCTGGGCGCTCGAGGCGGAGGTGGTGCGGACTCGCGCCACCGAGGCCCTGCACCCCAAGCCGGCCAAGAAGCCGGCGGGGCGAGCGGCGCCCGCCACCAGCGAGGCCCTCGGCCTGTATCAGGAGGGGCGGCGTTTCTACGACGCCGACCAGGTCACCGAGGCCGTCGGCTGGTTCAACCGCTGCTTGGAGAGGGACCCCGACTTCGCCCGCTGCCACCTGATGCTCGGCACCTGCCATGCCAAGCTCGGTCGCATGGAAGACGCCGAGCGCTCCTACCGGCGCTTCCTGGCCCTCGCCCCGGCGGATGACCCGGCGGTGCCCCGGGTGAAGAAGATCCTTGAGGATTCGGAAAACCAGAAGAAAGCTACGGGCCAGGTCCCCCCGCACTAGGAGAAGCGATGCAGATCCGCATCCTGGTCGTCGATGACGAGAAGGAGACCGGTGACTACCTGCAGCTCCTCCTGAGCAAGGCCGGCTACGAGGTCGTCGCCCTCACCGACCCCACCCAGGTGCTGGACCGCCTGCGCGCCGAGGACTTCCACCTCGTCATCCTGGACATGATGATGCCCCAGATGTCGGGGACCGAGGTGCTGGAGAAGATCCGCTCCTTCGATTCGGACATCGCGGTCATCGTGGCCACCGCCCACCCGGCGGTGGAGACGGCGGTGGCCTCGCTCAAGGCCCAGGCCTCCGACTACGTCAAGAAGCCGGTCGAGCCCGAGGAGCTGCTCGCCGCCGTGGAGGCGGCGCTGGCCAAGAAGGGGCTGAGCAAGGATCCGGAGGCCGAGCTTCACCGGGCCATCGGACGGACCATCCGCGAGGCGCGGAAGAGCCAGGAGCTGACGCTCAAGCAGCTGGCCCGCCGCACCGGCCTGTCGGTATCGCTCCTCAGCCAGATCGAGCGCGCCGAATCGTCGGCCTCGATCAGCTCGCTCTACAAGATCGCCTCCGCCCTGCGCCTGAAGATGGCCGAGCTCTTCGGCGGCGCCTGAGCCGGACGCGCCGGAGGTCACCGTCCCTGGAAACGGGGGCGGCGGCGCTCGCGCGCGGCGGCCCGTCCCTCGGCACCGTCGGCCGAGGCGAAGGCCCGTGCCCGGAGCAGCTCCAGCTCGGCGCGCTCGGCCTCGGTGAGGGGGGCCCGGCCGAGGCGGCGGAAGAGGACCCGGGTCCCGGCGACCGCCAGCGGCGCCGCCCGGGCGAGCTCCTCGGCCAGCACCCGCCCGGCGGCGACCGGGTCCAGCTCGAGGCGATCGGCCAGCCCCCAGCCCTGGGCCTGCTCGGCATTCACCGTCCGCCCGGTGAGCACCATCTCCCGCGCGCGCTGCCACCCGACCAGCCGCGCCAGCCGCCACAGGCCATCGGGTGCGTAGATGATTCCCAGCTTCAGCGGGGGGAGGCAGAAGACCGCGTCCGGGCCGGCGACGCGGAGATCCGCCGCGCAAGCCAGCTCACACCCCGCCCCGAAGGCGGCGCCCTGGACCACGGCGATGGACGGCGCCGGGTGCTCCTCGAGGAGGCGGAGGACCTCCTGGATGCGCTCATCCGGCGCACGGCCGGCGGCCGCGTCCGCCTCGAGACAGGCGAGGTCGTAGCCCGAGGAGAAGGCGGTTCCCTCGCCCTCCAGGACCAGGGCCCGCACCGAGGGCTCCGGCCGCAGCGCCCGGTCGAGGCCGGAGAGCAGGACCGGCGTGAGCGCGTTCCGGCTCGCCGGGCGGTCGAGGGTCACCACCCGGATCCCACCCGGGAGATCCTCCACGCGGACGGCGCCCTCCTCCGCAGTCACGGGTCGAGCACCACCAGGACGTCGCCCTCGTTGACCGGCTGGGAAGGCTGGCAGCGGATCTCCTTCACCGCCCCGGCCCCGGGAGCCTCCACCGGCATCTCCATCTTCATCGACTCGAGGATGACCAGGACGTCGCCGGCGGACACGCGCTGCCCGACCGAGACCTCCACCTTCCACACCGTTCCGGTGATGTGCGCGGCCACGTCCGACATCGGGTCCTCCCTCTCGTTTCTCCTCAGGCCCTCGCGTGGTGCTCGAGAAAGCGAGTGTCCAGCGCCCCGTCCTGGAAGGTCCGGTCCCGCACGATGCGCAGGTGGAGGGGAAGGTTGGTCCGGATGCCCTCCACCCGGAACCGCTCCAGGGCTCGCTCGGCCCGCCCGATGGCCTCTTCGCGGGAGCGACCGGAGACGATGAGCTTGGCGATGAGCGGATCGTAGTGCGGAGTGACGACGTCCCCCTCGGCGTAGCCGGCATCGACGCGGACGCCCTCCCCCTCGGGCGGGCGAAACACCTCGAGCCGCCCCGGGCTGGGGAGGAAGCGCACCGGGTCCTCGGCGTAGATGCGAAACTCGAGGGCGTGGCCCGTCCGCCGGACGTCCTCCTGGCGGATGGACAGGGGCTGGCCGGAGGCGATGCGCAGCTGCCAGCCGATGAGGTCCACCCCGGTGGTGAGCTCCGTCACCGGATGCTCCACCTGGAGGCGGGCATTCATCTCGATGAAGTAGAAGGCCCCGCCCGAGACGAGGAACTCCACCGTCCCGGCGTTGGCGTAGCCGAAGGCCCGCGCCGCGGCGAGCGCCGCCCGGGCCATCGACGCCAGGAGCTCGGCGTTCCGGCCCTCGAGAAAGAGCGGGCTGCCCGCCTCCTCCAGCACCTTCTGGTGGCGCCTCTGGATGCTGCACTCGCGCTCCAGGAGGTGGACGAGGTGGCCGCCGGAGTCGCCGAGCACCTGGATCTCCACGTGGCGCGGCGCCGGGAAGTAGGACTCGAGGTAGACCCCCTCCCGGCCGAAGGCGGAACGGGCCCGGTCGGACGACTGGCGGAACGCCTTCTCCAGCTCGGCCGGGCTCGATGCCACCGCCATCCCGATGCCGCCCCCGCCCCCCGCCGCCTTGACCAGCACCGGGTAGCCGATGCGCTCCGCCTCGGCCGCCGCCGCGGCGGCATCCGCCACCACCCCGGCGCTCCCGGCCACGAGCGGCACGCCCGCCTCGCCGGCCAGTGCGCGGGCCCGGGACTTGTCCTTCATGCGCACCATCGCCTCGGGGGGTGGCCCGACGAAGGTCAATCCCGCGCCGGCGCAGGCGCGTGCGAATTCGGCGCTCTCCGAGACGAAGCCGTAGCCGGGGTGGACGCCGTCGGCCCCGGACTGCCGGGCGGCGGCGAGAAGGGCCTCGACGTTGAGGTAGCTGTCGCGCGCCGGCGCTGGCCCGAGCCGCACCGCCTGGCTCGCCTCGCGGACGTGGGGAAGCCCGGCATCGGCGTCGGAGTAGACGGCCACCGTCTCCAGGCCCATGTCCTGCGCCACCCGGTTGATGCGCCGAGCGATCTCCCCGCGGTTGGCGATGAGCAGCCGGCGAAGCATGGGCGGCGCACCGTAGCACACGCCCTCGCAGGGACGCGTTTGCGCCCGGTGATCCCGCTCGACTACCCTCCCGGCCTCGGGAGGACCGGGCACCGACCAGGTGAGAGCGCGCACCGACACGCCGAGAGCCAGGGTCGTTCAGCTCGCCGTGGTGCGCGCCCGGGCGCGCCTGGAGAGCTGCCAGCTGGCCATCGGCGGCGTCCTGGCCTCGAACCGCCGCGCCTTCGGCCGCCTCCATGCCTCGGGGGCGCTGTTCAGCCCGGAGGGGGCGCGGGCCGGACGGGATCTCCTTCTCGCACACCAGAACCTGCTCCGGGTGGTGGCCCTCCTCCAGCGGCTCACGGCCGCTGCCGGCACCGGCGGCGCCCTGGCCCGGAGCCGCCGCGCCTACCGCGAGCTGGACCGCCTCCTCGAGCACACCTCGGCGCTCACCGAGCGGACCGAGGTCTCCCTGGGACGCATCGCCGGTCGCTGACGCTCCGCGAGACCCCCCGATGAACGTGGTCGCCATCTACCTCCGCATCTACGCCGACTGCCTGCGCCGGGCGTTGACGAGCATCGCCAAGAGCCCCTGGACGCTCCTCCTCCCCATGGGGCTGCTCCTCGCGCTCCAGCTGGCCGGCATGGCGGCCGCCCCCTTGGGAATCGCCGCCGGGTTCGTGATGGGGCTGGTCCTGGCCGCGCTGGGGAGCTGCTACCTCTACTTCCTGGGCGAGCTGGCAGGAAGCGCCAGGGTCCGGGTCACCGAGTTCGGCCAGAGCGTGAAGGCTTACTTCTGGTCGGTGATCAACGTCCTCTTCGTCTACTGGGTCGCCTCGCTGGTCATCGGACTGTTGCCCCAGGCCCACGCCTTCAAGTTCGCACTGAGTCTGGTGGCGCTGGTGCTCCTCAACGCCGTCCCCGAGGTCATCTACCAGGGGAAGACCTACGGCGGCCTGGAGACGATGGGAAGGGCCGTCCGGTTCCTCCAGTCCAACTGGCTCGAGTGGGGCGTGCCCAACGCCCTGCTGCTCGCCGCGCTGTGGCTCGTCCTCGGTGAGGCGGCGGTGAGCCTGGGAGTCCTCGGGCTCCCCGGCGTGCTCGTCCTGAGCGCCCTCGTCGGCGGGCTCTTCCACCTGGTGATGGTGTTCCGCGGCCATCTCTTCGCCGCCCTCGACGGCACGAGCCATCGCCAGCGGATGTTCCGCTACCGCACCACGGCTTGAGCGACCCCCGGCCCTCCTCGACCACGGTCGCCGTCGCCCACCGGCTGGCGGCCATCTTCCTGGTCCTCCAGGCCGGAAGCTCGCTGGCGCTCCTCGCCACCACCCGCCGGTCGGGGGACGAGCGCCTCCTGGTCGCCGTCTTCTCGGGCATCGACCTGGCGCTCTCCTGGGCGCTCCTCCGCCGCTGGCGCGGCGCCGCGATGGCGCTGGCGGTGCGGGCGGTGGCCGGAGCGGCCATCTTCGGCGGCCTGGCGCTGCTCCGCCACGAGCCGCTGGGGGCCTCGCTGGCGGGGGCAGCCGCCGCGGGGATGCTCCTGGCGGCGGTGGGGCGCCCGGGGCCGTTCCGGACCGCGCTGGCCTCGGTCGCCCTGGCCGCCGTGCTCCTGGTCGAGGCCTCCGGCGTCTGGGCCACCCTCACTGGCGATGCGCTCCTGGCGCTCCCCATCCATCGCCTGTTCGGCTGGGTGGAGGGCCCGACGGTGGAGGCAGTGTCCGGGAAGCGCCTTCCCTACCGCCTCCGGCTCGAGCCCGGGCACTGGGTCCATGCCACCGAGGCGCTGCGGGCCGACGAGGACGTCGACCTGCACCTGGTCTGGCCGCGGAGGAGCGCCCACCTGGTGGTCCGCGCCTTCGACGCCCCCGGCGCCGGCGGCTTCGACCTGGCCGAGCTCCAGCACCGGCTCGAGAGCCTCCTGCCCGACACCGAGTTCCTCGAGGCCATCGACCTGGGTGGGGATTTCGAGCGCAGCCGGCTCATCCGCGTTCACAGCCGGACGCCGGATTTCGACGAGGACGGGTGGCTCGGCCTCTTCACCCGCGGCGACCACGGCTTCCTGGTGAGCGCGGCCACCCCGAGCCGCAACTTCCCGCGGCTCTCCGAATCGCTCCGCGCGGCGGTCACCTCGTTCTCCTTCGACCTGCCGCCGCCCCCCACCATCCCGGTCGAGGTGATGGAGAAGGTCAAGCGCGGCGTGGCCCTGGTGAAGACGGCCACCGGGTCCGGGTCGGGCTTCGTGGTCGACGTGGTGGGCGGCGTGGCGCGCGTCCTGACCAACGCCCACGTCGTCCAGCACGCGCTGGACGGAGGTCCGCCGGAGCTGGGGGTGGTCTTCACCGACGGGTCGGTGCGCGTCCTCCAGCCGGCTCGGGTGGTACGCGCCGACCCCGAGGCCGACCTGGCCCTGCTCGAGGCCCCGGTCGGCGCCGCCCGGCCGGTGCTGCTGCTCCTGCACACCGCTCGGTCCACCCCGGTAGGGCTGCCCCTGTTCGTGGTCGGCTTCCCCTTCGGACCGGGAGCGAGCGCCACCGCTGCCTTCCCGCCCCCCACGGTGAACGCCGGCCGGCTGGCGGCCGAGCCGGAGGCCAGCGGCGCGCTCCGCATCGACGTGGCCATCAACCCGGGCAACAGCGGCGGCCCGGTGGTGGACGCCAACGGCGCCGTGCGCGGCGTGGCGGTGGGCCACATCCGGAGCAGCGACACCAGCTTTCTCATTCCGGCCGAGGAGGTGGGCCGGTTCCTCGGGCACCCCGCCTGGCTCGGCTGGAGTACGCTCGATCCGCCCGAGGCGCTGCCGGCGCGCGGAAGCGAGTCCGGGCAGCGCGAGCTCGCCTTCCAGGCCACGGTCCTGCTCGAGGCAGCGGGCCGGGTGGCCCCGGGTGTGCTCGTTCCCTCCGGGGCGGGCGAGCCGCTGGTCCTCACCAGCGCCAGCGCCCTGGAGGGAAGCGACGGCGGCGCGGTGGTCCGCCTGCGACCGGGGTTCGACGACGAGCGCACCGCGGCCGCGGCGCTGCTCAGCACCGACCCGGCGTCGGACCTGGCGCTCCTCCGGCTCTCGAGCGACGGCGGCGCACCGGAGCCCCTGGTCCTCGGCGCCGCCGGTCCCCTGGCGGAGACCTCGCCCGTCGACCTGGCGGGCTTCTTCCTCGCCGCGCCGGGCGGCCGCGCCCCGGGCCATGCCCGGGCCGTGGTGCGGCCGGGGGCGCTCTCCACCCGGAAGCGCGACCGCAGCGGCCGGCTGGTTGCCCTCTCGGTCGAGGCGGGCGCTCTCCCCGACCTCACCGGTGGGCCGGTGCTCGACCTGGACGGGAAGCTGCTCGGCTTCGCCCGGCCGCGGAGGGACCCGAGCTCCTCGCTCTTCGAGGTCACCTCGGCCGAGCGCATCGCCGACTTCCTCGACGGCTGGCCGAGGGGCGCGGTGCTCCAGGCGGTGACCGACGGGGTCGGGCACTGCGTCTTCCGGCTCGACGTCGATCTCGAGGACCCGCTCGGGCGCATTCGCACGGTCGGCGTCCAATTCCAGGACACCCGCCTGGCCGCCCGGCGCGACCCGCTGGTGCTGACCTTCCTGCCTCCCGCCGCGACCCAGCCGGTCTTCCAGGGACGGGCCGTCCTCCAGTTCCAGCCCCGCCACTGCCCCCAGGGCGTCTCTGCGCTCCGCCTCTTCACCGAGACGGAGCGGGGCCGGCGCACCGACGTGATCCATCCCTTCCGCCTCTCGGCCGGGCCGGGAGTGTTGGAGCAGGTGGCCCTCGGCGAGCAGCCCCCGCCGCACCCGGCCCCCTTCCTGCCCGCGCCGGGGTGGAGCGCCGCCGAGTGCACGCCGGGCGACCTGGCCGGCTGCCAGCGCGCCTGCAAGCGCCGCCGGCCGAAGAGCTGCTACCTCCTCGGCGCCGCCGAGGATGCCCGGGGAAGCCCGGAGCTGGCCGAACGGCCCTACCGCCAGGCCTGTGACCGGGGGGTGGCGGTGGCCTGCGTCGCGCTCGCGCCCCGGGTGGCGAACACGCTCGGGCTGCTCGAGCGCGCCTGCGCCCTCGGCCACGGCGAGGCATGCACGCGCGCGGCCGCCTCTGCCGAGCATCGGGATCCGGCCCGCATCGCCTCCCTCCTCCGCCGGGGGTGCACCCTCGGCGACGCGCGCGCCTGCGTCGACCTGGCCGATTCCCAGCTCACCTCGTCGAGCCCCGCCGAGCTGGAGGCGGCCGGCGCCCTCCTGCTCCAGGCCTGCCAGCGCTGGGAGGTCGAGGGATGCCTGCGCCTGGCCCTCCTCGTCCAGTCGGGCGCCGTCGCGCCGCGCGGCCCACTCACCGCCCTGGCGCTGCTCGACCGAGCCTGCGCGCTCGGGGAGCGCCAGGGCTGCGTCGAGCTCCAGCGGATGGGGCTCCCGCCGGGCGGCCCGCTGCGCTGACGCCGAGAGCGTGCCCGCAGCCGCCTTGGGCGCTGGGCGTGGGCTCGGTGCGCACCCGGGCTCGGGACAGTGTTCGGGAAAGTGTCTGGCACCTCGGGTGCCCCTCGGGAAAGTGTCTGGCACCTCGGGTCGCCTCGGGTCGCGCACGTCGGGTCGCCTC
>DASPUU010000057.1:0-3962 GCA_035622755.1 Myxococcaceae bacterium | reverse complement strand
ATCGGCCCGGTCTGGGACGGCAACGAGGTGTGGCTGCTGGCCGGAGGCGGGGCGCTGGTGCTCGCCTTCCCGCTGGCCTACGCGGTCGGCTTCTCCGGCTTCTACCTCCCGCTGATGCTCGTCCTCTGGCTGATGGTCCTCCGGGGGCTGTCCATCGAGCTGCGGAGCCACCTCCCGAATCCACTCTGGCGCAGCTTCTGGGACGTGGTCTTCGCCCTGGCGAGCGCCGTGCTGGCGGTGGTGCTCGGGGCGGCCCTGGGCAACGTCATCCGCGGCGTCCCGCTCGACGAGAGCGGCACCTTCGGCCTGCCCCTCTTCGCCGAGGCTCTCCCCGGGCTGCGCTCGGGCGTGCTCGACCTGTACACGGTGCTGGTGGGCGTCTTCACCCTGGTCGCCCTGACGGCGCACGGCGGCCTGTTCCTGGCCTGGAAGACGGAGGGTCCGGTGCAGGCGCGGAGCCTCCGCGCGGCGCAGGGCCTCCTGGCGCTGCTCGCCGTCCTGCTCCTCCTGGTCACCTGGGCGACGGTGCGCGTCCAGCCCGTTCTGGCCGAGGCCGCCGGGCGGCGGCCCCTGGTGTGGCTGACCGTGGCGCTGGTGGGGGTGGCCATCGTCGGCCTGGTCTGGGGGCTCCGCCGGGCCCGCGCCGCCGCCGCCTTCGCCAGCTCGGCGCTTCTCCTGGTCGGGCTCCTGGCCAGCGCCGCGGCAGCGAGCTGGCCGGTGCTGCTCCACTCCACGGTGAGCCCCCGCTTCGACCTCACCGCCCAGGCGGCCGCCGCCCAGGGGTACGCCCTGCGCACCGCCCTCGCCTGGGCGATCATCGGGCTGCCCCTGGCCTGCGGGTACTTCGTCTACGTCGCCCGGACCTTCCGGGGACCGGTGCGGGTCGAGCCGGAGGCCCCGCCGTCGACGGGACGCTAGCCCCGGGCGCCGGCTACTCGCCGAAGACCGGCTCGGCCTGGTCCTCGAAGGCAGGCTGCAGGTGGGCGTGGGCCCGCAAGAGGCGCAGGCAGGTGTTCCAGCGGAGGAGCGCCTCGTCGTCGCCCGGCGGGCGCTGGGCCTCCGCCTCCTCGTACAGGTCCATCGCCTCGCGCAGCGAGTGGTAGGCGACGGTGCTCGAGCCGGGTCCCCCGTGGTCGAGCTGGGCCTTGGCGCGCCGCTCGCAGATGATCCCGGCGTAGTAGGCGCGGCGGTAGGGATCCCTGAGGCGCGGCAGGAGCTTCCTGGCCTCGGCCACCGCCTCTGCCCCCCGCTCGGCGAACTGGTCGGTGATGGCCAGGAGCAACGTCACCAGCGCCTCCTGGTTGTCCGGGTCGACCTGGAGGGCGTCGAGGCAGATGCTCTCCGCCGCCCAGGGGTGGTTGATCAGCCGGTAGCGCTCGGCCTTCTGGAGGGCAGCGGGAACGGCGTCCTTGGAGATTCGCTTCAGCTCGAGCATGCCTCTGGCCTCACTTCCGGAAGATCCGCAGCAGGCTCCGCAGCGGATCATAGGCCTCGTCCACCACCCGCTCCTTGAGCGGGATGATGGCATTGTCGGTGATCTTGATGCCCTCGGGACAGATGCGGGTGCAGCACTTGGTGATGTTGCAGTAGCCGATCCCGTCCGCCCGGCGGAGCTCCTCCACCCGGTCGGCGACGTCGAGGGGATGCATCTCCAGCGCCGCGACGTGGGTCAGGAAGCGCGGGCCGATGAACTCCTCGTGCTTGGCATGGTCGCGCAGCACGTGGCACACGTCCTGGCAGAGGAAGCACTCGATGCACTTGCGGAATTCCTGCACCCGGTCCACGTCGGCCTGGGCCATGCGCCACGTCCCGTCGGGGGCGTCCGGGGGCCGCGGGCGGAAGGGCTGGATGCGCCGCTTGACGCGGAAGTTCCAGGAGACGTCGGTGACCAGGTCCTTGACCGGCGGGAAGGCCCGCATCGGCTCCACCGTCACCGGCCGGTCGAGCGGCAGCTGGTTGAGGCGGGTCATGCACATCAGCCGGGGGACGCCGTTCACCTCCGCCGAGCAGGACCCGCACTTGCCCGCCTTGCAGTTCCAGCGCACCGCCAGGTCGTTGGCCCGCTCGGCCTGGATCTGATGGATGGCGTCGAGGACCACCATCCCCTCGGAGACCTCGGTGGCGAACTCCTGGAGCTCGCCCCCCCGTGCATCGCCCCGCCAGATGCGAAAGGTGGCCTTGGGCATCCGCTCTCCTCCTACTTCATCTCCTCGAGGACCTTCCTCAGCTCGGCCGGCATCTCGGGGATGGGCTCGCGGACGGCCTGCATCTGTCCGGCCGGACCCTTCCGGACGACGATGTTCACCTTCCCGAAGGCGGGGTCCTTGTCGGGAAAGTCCTCGCGGAAGTGCCCCCCGCGGCTCTCCCGCCGCTCCAGCGCGGCCCGGGTGATGGCCTGGGAGATGGTGAGGAGGTTGCCCAGGTCGAGCGCGGTGTGCCAGCCGGGGTTGTATTCGCGGTTGCTGGAGACGCCCACCCGGCGCGCCCGCTCCCAGAGGCGGTCCAGGCCGGCCAGCGCCCGGCGCATCTCGTCCTCGGTGCGGACGATGCCCACCAGGTCCTGCATCAGGTCCTGGAGGTCGTGCTGGATCTGGTAGGGCCCCTCGCCCCCCTCCGCCCGGCGCTCGAAGGGCTGGAGCGCCTCGCGCGCGGCCGCCTCGACCACGCCCTGGTCGATGCGCCCCGGTCCGTGCTCCCGGGCGAAGCGGGCGGCATGCTCGCCGGCCCGCTTGCCGAAGACGAGCAGGTCGGAGAGCGAGTTCCCGCCGAGCCGGTTGGCGCCATGGAGCCCGGCGGCGCACTCGCCGGCGGCGAACAGCCCGGGAAGGGTGGACATCTGGCTGTCCCCGTCCACCCGCACGCCTCCCATGATGTAGTGGGTGGTCGGCCCGACCTCCATCGGCTCGGCGGTGATGTCGATGTCGGCCAGCTGCTTGAACTGGTGGTACATGCTGGGCAGCTTCTTGCGGATGTGCTCGGCGGCGTTGGGGAGCCGCTCGCGGATCCAGGAGATGTCCAGGAAGACCCCGCCGTGCGGGCTGCCGCGCCCCTCGCGGATCTCGCGCATGATGCAGCGGGCGACGTGATCGCGGGTGAGCAGCTCGGGGGGACGCCGGGCGCTCTTGTCCCCTTGGGTGTAGCGCCAGCCCTCCTCCTCGTTGTCCGCCGTCTGGCTCCGGTAGTTCTCCGGGATGTCGGCGAACATGAAGCGCTTGCCCTCCCGGTTGCGGAGCACGCCCCCCTCTCCGCGGACGCCCTCGGTGACCAGGATGCCGCGCACCGAGGGAGGCCAGACCATCCCGGTGGGGTGGAACTGGACGAACTCCATGTCCACCAGGTCGGCGCCGGCATGGTAGGCGAGCGCCTGCCCGTCGCCGGTGTACTCCCAGGAGTTGCTGGTGATGCGAAAGGCCCGGCCCACGCCGCCGGTGGCCAGCACCACCGCCCGGGCGGCGAAGGCGCGGAAGCGCCCCCGCTCGCGATCATAGGCGAAGGCGCCCACCACCCGCCCGGCGTCCTTGAGCAAGGCGATGACCGTGCACTCCATGTGCACGTCGATGCCCTGGTGGATGGCGTGGTCCTGGAGGGTGCGGATCATCTCCAGCCCGGTGCGGTCGCCCACGTGAGCCAGCCGGGGGTACTTGTGGCCCCCGAAGTTGCGCTGGAGGATGCGGCCGTCCGCCGTCCGGTCGAAGAGCGCTCCCCAGGCCTCGAGCTCGTTGACCCGGGCCGGGGCCTCCCGCGCGTGGAGCTCGGCCATCCGCCAGTTGTTGAGGTACTGGCCGCCCCGCATGGTGTCGGCGAAGTGGACCCGCCAGTCGTCCCGGTCGTCGACGTTGGCCAGGGCGGCGGCGATGCCCCCCTCGGCCATCACCGTGTGCGCCTTGCCGAGGAGGGACTTGCAGACGATGGCGACGCGGGCCCCGGCTGCCCGGGCTTCGATGGCAGCCCTGAGCCCAGCG
>DASPUU010000056.1:0-5834 GCA_035622755.1 Myxococcaceae bacterium | reverse complement strand
AAGTACCTGGGCAGCCCGTGGTACTGGCCCAAGGTCTGGTCGTACAATCCGGAGATCGCCAATCCACACTGGATCTACCCGGGCAACCTGGTGCGCTTCTTCCCCGGGACCGGGGAGGAGCCGGCCGGCCGGGTGGAGGTGGAGAGCGAGCCGGCGACGGAGTCCTTCGGCGAGGGTGACATCGCGCTCGTCGAACCGCTCGAGGACAGCCGCGTGACGATGATCGGCCCGCGGCCCTACCAGCCGAAGGGCCGGGAGAAGGTGCCGCGCGTGGGCTTCGTCACCGAGAAGGAGCTGGAACGGACCGGAGTCCTGGCCAAGAGCTTCGCCGAGACGGAGATGCTCAGCGCCGGCGACATCGTCTACCTCACCTTCAAGGATCGCTCGGCGGCGGTGGTGGGCAAGGAGTACGTCATCTACCGCACGGACCGGAAGGTCTACCATCCCCGGAGCGGCAAGTTCCTCGGCTACATGACGCTCGTGCTCGGCCAGGCGCGCGTTCTCCAGACCAGCGACCCGAATTACGTCCGCGGCCAGCTGACCTACTCCTACGACAGCATGTACCGGGGAGACCTGGTCGGCCCGGCCGGCGAGCCGCACATCCTCACCGTCTCCCGCGTGGACAACACGAACGCCAAGGACGTCGAGGGCGCGGTGGTGGCCTCCATGGATCCGTACATCACCATCAACGGCGAGCGGGACGAGATCGTCGTCGACCTCGGGTCCACCGAGGGCGTCCAGCGGGGCAACACCTTCGCCATCGTCCGGCAGATGGACCCCTACGACCAGGGCGTGGACCCGGCCTCGGGCCAGGATCCGAAGCTCCCCGTCGAGGACGTCGGCTCGTGCATCGCCGTCGAGGTCAAGGAGCACACGACGACCTGCCTGCTCCTGCGCACGGTGCGGGAAATCGTCCCCGGCGACCGGATGGTGCTCCGGGCGCCGGGGAAAACCCCCGTCTCGGCTCGGTAATTCGACGCCGGCCCCCGGGGTCCTCGCCGGTCCCCCGCTTGACCGGGCCCCGAGGCGTGCTTATGACAGCCGGCCCCGAGCGGGCCCACCGGCCACTTCTATAGAGGTGGCTCGGCCCTCGCATGGGTCTGGCGTTGTCCAATGGCCGCCTTGTCATCCCTCTCGCACTCGGACCGTCAGGCGCTACTCGCGCTGTGGGCCGTTCCCGGGCTCGGACCGGTCGGGCTCGCGGAGCTCGCCGGGCGGGTGGACCGGTGGGCCGACCTGCTCGACCTCCCCGCGGACCAGTGGGCGCACGGGGTCAAGCGGGTGGACGTCCGGGGCCACCTGCTCGCCCTCGAGCGCCTGCGCCCTCTGGCCGAGCGCCTTCGGGAACAGGCCGAGGAGGGCGGGATGACCATCTGCTTCCCCGGCGACGCCGGCTTTCCAGCGCGGCTGGCCGAGATTCCCAACGCTCCACCGCTCATCTTCCGCCGGGGTACGGTGAGACCGGCCCGGCGGCGGGTGGCGATGGTCGGGACCCGGCGCCCGGCACCGGAGTTCTACGAGTGGGCGCGCGAGTTCGCGCACGGGGTGGCCGCCGGCGGGGCGGGCGTCGTCTCCGGGGCGGCCCAGGGCGTGGACCAGGCCTGCCACTTCGGCGCGCTGGACGCCGGAGGCGAGACCTGGGCCTTCCTCGGCTCCGCCCTCGACGCCGTCGACCCGGGCGTGAGCCGGGTGGTGGAGCGCATTCTCGACGGCGGCGGGTCGGTGTTCAGCGAGCTTCCCCCCGGGGTGCGGGCCAGCCGGGAGACATTTCCGCCGCGCAACCGACTCATCTCCGGTGCCGCCGACGCCGTGGTCGTGCTCCGCGCCGCCGACCTGTCGGGGAGCTTCTACACGGCCGAGGCGGCGCTGGCCCAGGGCCGGCCGCTGCTCGCCGTGCCTGGCGAGGCGGCGCGCGCCGATGCGGCGGGGACGAACCGGATGATCTGCCTCGGGTCGGCTCGCGCCTGCCTCGGGCCGGAGGACGCGCTGCGCGCGGCCGGCGTCCATCCCCAGGACGCGCCTCCTCCCCCGGCGCGGGCGGAGCCGGTGCGGCCGGAGTCCCTCTCCACGGCCGCCCGCGCCGCCTTCGCCTCGGTGTCGCGCGAGCCGATGAGCTTCGAGGAAGTCCAGATCGCCTCGCGCCTGGATCCCGGCGTGCTGGCCAGCGCGCTGTGCGAGCTGGAGCTGCTCGGGTTGGTGCAGCAGGGACCGGGCAAGTATTACGAGAGGGTGTGACGATGCCGACCCGACCCAAGAAGGCGCCGCGAGGAGAGCGCGCCGTCCGTGCCCCGGCGGCGGAGCAGGGCGCGCCCGAGCCGCGGCCCGGACGGGCCCGGGCCCGGCGCGGCACCGCCCGAGGAGCGGCCGGTCGCCGTCCGGCGTCGCCCTCGCGGGCCCTGGCCACGGTGGAGTCGCCGGCCCCGCGGCGCAGCGGCACCCGCTACCTGGTGGTGGTCGAGTCGCCGGCCAAGGCGAAGACGATCAAGAAGTACCTGGGCAGCGGGTACTCGGTGAAGGCGTCGGTGGGGCACGTCAAGGATCTGCCCAAGTCGAAGATGGGCGTCGACGTCGAGCACGGGTTCCGGCCCGAGTACGTGGTCATCAAGTCCAAGGAGAAGGCGCTCGGCGAGCTGAAGCGAGTGGCCCAGACGGCGGACACCGTCTACCTGGCCACCGACCCGGATCGCGAGGGCGAGGCCATCGCCTGGCACATCAGCGAGGAGCTCCGCCATCCCCGCGCGGTGCGGGTGCTGTTCAACGAGATCACCAAGAAGGCCATCCAGGAGGCCATCGCCCATCCGCTGGCCCTCGACCGGAGCAAGTACGATTCGCAGCAGACCCGGCGCATCCTCGACCGGCTGGTGGGCTACGAGATCAGCCCTCTCCTCTGGAAGAAGGTGCGCCGCGGGCTCTCCGCCGGTCGGGTCCAGTCGGTGGCGGTGCGGCTGGTGGTGGAGCGGGAGCGGGAGATCCGCGCCTTCGTGCCGGTCGAGTACTGGACGCTGGACGCCGACCTCGAGGCGGGCGAGCCGCCTGCCTTCCGCGCCCGCCTGGTCAAGGTGGACGGGGCCAAGGCCGAGGTCAAGGACCAGGCCGCCGCCGAGGCCCTGGTGGCCGAGCTCGGCGGGGCCAGCTTCGTCGTCACCCGGGTCGAGCGGCGCGAGCGGCGCCGGACGGCGCCCCCGCCGTTCATCACCAGCAAGCTCCAGCAGGAGGCCGCCAACCGGCTCCGCTTCACCGCCAAGAAGACGATGACCCTCGCCCAGCGCCTCTACGAGGGCGTCGAGCTCGGCGACGAGGGGCAGGTGGCCCTCATCACCTACATGCGCACCGACTCGGTGCGCCTCTCCGCCGACGCCGTCGAGGAGGCGCGGGCGCTGATCCGCAGCCGCTACGGGTCGGAGGCGCTCCCCGACGAGCCGGTGGCCTTCAAGAGCCGCAAGAGCGCCCAGGATGCGCACGAGGCCATCCGGCCCACCTCGCTCGACTTTCCGCCGGAGCGGGTCCGGGCCTTCCTCGAGCCGGACGTGGCGCGGCTTTACGAGCTGATCTGGAACCGCTTCCTCGCCTGCCAGATGAAGCCGGCGGTCTACGACCAGACCACGGCGGAGATCTCCGCCGGGCGGACTCTCTTCCGGGCCACCGGCTCCAGCCTCAAGTTCGCCGGCTGGCTGGCGGTGTACGGGGAGGCCCCCGAGGAGGAGGCCCCCGAGCGCGAGAAGGGGACCGGCGAGGAGGACACCCCGGAGGGAGCCCCGGGCGCGCTTCCCCCGCTGGCCGAGGGGGATCGACTGACGCTGCGCCAGCTCCTGCCCGAGCAGCACTTCACCCAGCCCCCGCCCCGCTTCACCGAGGCCAGCCTGGTGAAGGAGCTGGAGGAGCAGGGGATCGGCCGGCCGTCGACCTATGCCGCCATCCTCTCCGTCATCCAGGACAAGAAGTACGTGGAGAAGCTGGAGGGCCGCTTCCATCCCACCGACCTCGGGAAGATCACCACCGAGGAGCTGGTGAAGCACTTTCCGCACGAGATGGACGTGGCCTTCACCGCCGGCATGGAGGAGAAGCTGGACCGCATCAGCGAGGGCGAGGCGAGCTGGAAGAACGTCCTCCAGGAGTTCTGGGACCCCTTCAAGCAGACGCTGGCCCAGGCGGCGGCGCAGATGCGCGACGTCAAGCGCGAGGAGATCCCCACCGACCTGTCCTGCGAGAAGTGCGGCAAGCCGATGGCCATCAAGTGGGGGAAGATGGGCCGCTTCCTCGCCTGCACCGGTTACCCGGACTGCAAGAACACGAAGGACTTCAAGGAGGTCGACGGGAAGATCGTCCCGGTCGAGGAGCAACCGACCGACGAGGTGTGCGACAAGTGCGGCCGGCCGATGGTCATCAAGCGGGGCCGCTTCGGGCGCTTCCTCGCCTGCTCCGGCTACCCGGAATGCAAGTCGAGCAAGCCGCTCTCCATCGGCGTGGCCTGTCCCACCTGCAAGGTCGGCTACCTCACCGAGCGCCGCAGCCGGCGCGGGAAGGCCTTCTTCGGGTGCAACCGCTATCCGGACTGCACCTTCGCCGCCTGGGACCGGCCCCTTCCCGAGGCCTGCCCGCGGTGTGGCTCGCCGTACCTGCTGCAGAAGTACACCAAGCGCGACGGGCCGAGCGTGGTCTGCCCGAACAAGGACTGCGGCTACCGCCGGTCGATGGACGAGTCGAGCGCTGCGTGAGCAGCGGCCGAGCGCCTTGACACGTCACGCTCGAAACGGGACGATTTCCCGCATCGCCCGCTAGACGCCCGATGACGCGCAACGCTCCCCGCTGTCTGCCCGCCACCCGGGTTCGCCTCCACGGCGCTCCGAAAGGACCCGCACGTCCATGGTCTCCCTGTTGAACCATGTCGCTGATCTGGTGCTCGCCGCCGCAGCCGCCCCCGGGGGCGGCCTGAAGGACACCATCGTCCGCTTCTTCAAAGAGGGCGGGCCGATGATGTACGTGAACATCTTCTGGATGGCGGTGGCGATCGCAGTCATCGTCGAGCGCATCGTCACCCTGATGTTCCGCTACAACCTGAACGCCGAGCCGTTCATGGACCAGATCACCAAGCTCGTGCTGCAGGGAAACGTCGACCGGGCGGTGAAGCTCTGCCGGGCGGCACCCAACGCGCCGCTGGCCAAGGTGATCAGCGCCGGGCTGACCCGCGCCAACCGCGGCGAGATGGAGGTGGCCAAGGCGGTCGAGGAGGCCATCCTCGAGCACACGCCTCCCATCACCGCGCGCATCCCCTGGCTCTGGTCGCTGGCCAACATCGCCACCCTGGTCGGTCTGATCGGAACCATCACCGGCCTGATCGGTACCTTCCAGGCGCTGGGCAATGTCCCGGCCGACCAGAAGCAGGCGCTCCTCTCCAACGGCATCTCCGAGGCGATGAACAACACCGCCTTCGGTCTGTCCATCGCCGTGACCTGCATCGTCTTCCACCTCTTCCTGCACGCCTACGCCAAGCGGATGGTGGACACGGTCGAGCTCAGCGCCCTGAAGCTGGAGAACCTCCTCTCGCGGCGCGCGGCCGGTGAGACCTCGGCCATGGACTACGAGAAGTCGGCCTAGGGGTCGGCCGGAATGGCGTTCTTCTACAGTCGTCGCAAGCTCAAGATCCGAGAGGACACCGAGCTCGGCGAGCTGAACATCGTTCCCTACCTCGACATCCTCATGAACCTGATCATGTTCATGCTCCTGTCGATCACCGGGCTGGCCGCCTTCGGCATCCTCAACGTCAGCGCCCCGAACTACGGGGGGCCGAGCGCCGCGGTCCAGGACGACGCCGACAAGCCGAAGCTCCTCCTCTC
>DASPUU010000055.1:0-2881 GCA_035622755.1 Myxococcaceae bacterium | reverse complement strand
CGCGGGAGGAGACCTCTTTCTCAGCGGCGGAGACGATGCACACCAGCAGCCGGAGCTCCGGCCAGTGCGTCGCGGGGAAGTCCTGGCTGGCGAAGCTGTCCCGGCCGTCGGCCCGGGTTCCACGATGCCAGGTGCAGAAGCCCCCCTCCACGCTCCGGCTGGCCGAGCCGCTGCCGGTGCGGGCCAGTCGCGAGGTGGCGGCCGCGTCGTCCGGGAGAGAGGCCACGGCCCGGGCGGCCCGGGCCAGGGCCGCGAAGCCGGCGGCGCTCGAGGCCAGGCCCGCGGCCATGGGGAAGTTTCCCCGCGAGACGATCCGCGCCGGGCCGAGCGTCCGCCCCGCCTCCTGCTCCACCATCGCCAGGAGATCAAGGACGCGCTCGCGCTCCCGCCCCGCCGCCCGCTGCCCGTTGAGCTCCACCTCGTTGGCCCGCGCCCCGAGCTGGACGGTGGTCACCACCTCGAGCGGCGCCAGGGTCACGCTGAAGCTCGACTGGTGCGGGAGGATGCGCCGGGCGTCGCGCTTGCCCCAGTACTTGACCAGGGCGATGTTGGGGTGGGCGCGGGCGGTGGCCTTGCCTTCGCTCATCGGCTAGGGCTCCACCCGGGTCCGGAAGCAGGTGACGCCGGCGCGGCGGAGCCGGGCCTCGGCCGGGCGCGCGTCCCGGAACAGCCCCACCACCGCCCCCCCGTCGCCTCCGGCCCCGGTGAGCTTGGCCCCCAGCGCCCCGGCCGCGCGCAGCCGCGCCGCCATGGCGTCCAGGGCCGGTGAGCTCACCCCGAGGGCGGCGAGCAACCCGTGGTTCACGTTCATCGCGTCCCCGAGCGACTCGAGGTCACCCCGCTCCGCCGCCCGGACGCCCTCCTCGGCCAGCCTTCCCACCTCCTGGAACAGCCGTCCATAGCGGGAAGGCCACCGCGCCTGGCGACGGCGGAGGGCGGCCACCGTGTCCCGGGTGGGCCGGCGCGACCCGGCGATGGCCACCAGGAGCTCGAGGGGCCGGCGGAGCGCGAGGCGGCGGATGCGCGGGGGCCGCCCCTCCCGGCGGCGAAAGGCGATCGGCCCGCCCAGCGCGCTGCACGCATGGTCCACGCCGGAGGGCGTGCCGTGGAAGACCGCCTCCATCCGTCCGGCCAGGTCCCGCAGTCGAGCGGCGGCCGGCGCCCGGCCGGCGGCGGCGCGGAGGAGCGCGCCGGAGATGGCCACCGCCACCGCCGCCGAGCTCCCGAGGCCCATGGACATGGGCAGGGTGCTCTGGACCGAGATGGAGACCGGGGGGCGGCCGGCGGCCTCGGCCGCGGCGGCAAATGCCCGGAGGAGCAGGCGGCGGGTGGCCCGGTCGAGCGCGGCCGGCGCCCGGAAGAGGCAGCTCGCCGCCGGCCGGGCGTGGGCGGTGACCCCGAGGCGAATGGGAACGGCCAGGGCCGTTCCCCCGTAGACCACCGCGTGCTCGCCGAGGAGGATGACCTTCCCCGGCCCGAAGGCCAGGTACCCGCCGCCCGGCGCCGGCCTCACGGCCGGTCGGAGGCGCCGTGCGGCTCGAGCGGTGGGAGCGAGGCGAGGATCTCGCGTGCCTTGTCCACCTTCACCGTCCCGGACTTCACCAGGAGGTGGGCCACCTTCTCCACGTGGTCTCCGCGCGCCCCGGCGGTCACCGCCACGCACCGGGCGTGGAGCGCCATGTGCCCCTGCTGGATGCCCACCGAGCCGAGCGCCCGGAGGGCGGCGAAGTTCTGGGCCAGGCCGACGGCGGCGAAGACCTGCGCCATCTCCCGCACGCCCGAGACACGGAGCAGCTTGAGGGCGAGCCGGACGCCGGGGTGGACCTGGATCGGCCCTCCCACCGTGCCCAGCGCCAGCGGCAGCTCGATGCGGCCCACCAGCGAACCCTCGTCGAGCGACCACTGGGAGAGCGGCCGGTACTGCCCGCTCCGCGCCGCATAGGCGTGGGCGCCCGCCTCGATGGCCCGCCAGTCCTGTCCGCAGGCGATGGCCGTCGCGTCGATGCCGTTCATCACGCCCTTGTTGTGGGTCGCCGCCCGGTACGGGTCGGCCATGGCGAAGCGGCTGGCCTGGTGGATCCCGTCCGCGATCTCCGCGCCGTCCATGTCGAAGTCGGCCAGGGCCCGCACCGGGATGCGGCAGCTGGCCCGGGCCAGCCGCCGGTCGGAGAGGTTGGAGAGGATGCGCAGGTAGACCCGGCCGCCGGTGATCTGCTCGACGAGCGGCGCCACGCCCTCGGCCATGGTGTTGATCAGGTTGGCACCCATCGCCTCCTGGGTGTCGATGAGGAGGTGGACGATGAGCAGCGGCTCGCCGCGCGCACCCTCCGGAGCGGGGAGCACGCGGACCTCCACGTCCTTGGCCCCGCCCCCGCGGCGCTGCATCGACGGATGGAAGCTGTTGGCCAGGGCGAGGAGCTGCTCCCGGTGATCGAGGATCCTCTCCATCGCCTCGGTGGGATCGCCGTAGCCGGTGACCTGGACCTGCCCCACCATGAGCGAGTCGTCGGCCTCGGCCTCGAAGCCGCCCGCCTCGCGGACGATCTTGGCGGCGAAGGACACCGCGGCGACCACGCTCGGCTCCTCGACGGCCATGGGGACCAGGTAGTCACGCCCGTTGACGAGCAGATTCAGGCCCAGCCCGAGCGGAAGGCTGAAGGTCCCCACCGCGTTCTCGATCATCGAGTTGGCGGTGGAGACGGGAAGCGGACCCGGGCTGTGCAGCGTGGCGATCTCCTCCTCGGAGAGCCCGTGGCTGCGGGCCAGGTGCTCGAGCCGCTGCTGCAGCGTGAGCTTGTGGAAGCCCGGCAGCCGGGACGACGGACGCGGCTCCCCCTGCTCGATGCTGGTCCGGGCGAGAGCGCCCGTGGCTTTTCCCCTC
>DASPUU010000054.1:0-8623 GCA_035622755.1 Myxococcaceae bacterium | reverse complement strand
TTCATCCGGACTTCGATCGCGAGCTCGGCTGGCAGGGAGCGGTGGACCTCGCCGGGGCGCGCGAGGAGCTCCGCCTCGAGCGAGGGAAGGACTCGGTCCGCATCTACGAGCTCTCCCTCCCCGCCTCCCCCCCTCCCTAGGTGTGGTTTCTCATGAGGTTGTTCCCGCCCGGGCGCTGAGCTTTTGGAGCGGCGTCGATCGGATGGCCCCGTGGGGGCGACGGCGATTGTAGTACCGCACCCAGGCGGCCAGCGCTCGGCTGCGCTGCCAGGAGCTGGTGAAGGGTAGCCGGTAGGCACACTCGCGGAGCATCGACTGGATGAAGCGCTCGGCCTTCCCGTTGGTGCGCGGGGTGTATGGCCTCGTCCGGCGGTGCTGCAGGCGTAGTCGCGCGCAGGCGTGGTGGAAGGCGCGTGAGACGTAGCCTGAGCCATTGTCGGTGAGGACGCGGCGGACGCGGACGCCGAGAGCGCGAAAGTAGGCGAGCGCTCGCTCGAGAAAGGCCGCCGCGCTCACGCCCTTCTCGTCGGTGAGCACCTCGACGTAGGCCACCCGCGAGGCGTCGTCGATGCAGACGTGGACAAACTCCCAGCCGATGCCCCGGGCCTTCCGGCTCACATCTCCGGTAATTCGGTGGCCGACCCCTCGGATGCGGGCCAGCTTCTTGACGTCCAAGTGCAGCATGTCGCCTGGCCGAGCCCATTCGTACCGGCGCACAACGACCGGCGGCTCGAGTGACTTGAGTCTCGACAGTCCTCGCCGCGCGAGGACACGGGAAACGGTCGAACGAGGCAGTTTCAACCGGAGGGCGATGGCAGGGCCCGTCATTCGGGTCCGGCGCAGCTCGACGACCAAGTCCTCCCAGTCGTGCGGCAACCGGCGTGGACTCCGGTGAGGACGAGAGGAACGGTCTCGGAGTCCCGGATCGCCCTCCCGCCGGTGCCGAGCGAGCCACTTCGAGACCGTTCGTCGGCTGACGCCCGCCGCAACGGCGGTCTGCTGGACCGACCAGTGCTCAGTCAGGACACGACGTACCAACAGCGCTCGACTCGCGGGGCACGTCCGCGCTTGAGTATGCAAGTTCATCCGGCGGGTCCTTCCGTGCGGTTGTGAGCCCTCGACAAGCCCAGAATCCACGAAAGACCCCCCGGGTGGACAACCCTCCGGGTGGGAACAACCTATTGAGCCTTCACACCTAGGCCGCCAGCCCCACCGGGACCCGGAACTCGAAGCGGGTCCCGCGGCCGGGCGCGCTCTCGCAGCGCACCGTGCCGCCGTGCTCGTCGGCGATGCGCTTGACGATGGACAGGCCGAGGCCCGTCCCCTCCGTCCGGCCGGAGGTGCTGAAGGATTCGAAGAGGCGATTGGCGATCTCCGGCGGAATGCCCGGGCCGTCGTCCTCGAAGAGGAAGACCAGGTCGTCCTGTTCGCGGTCGATGCTGAACAGGAAGTTCCCGCCCTCGGGCATGGCCTCCACCGCGTTCCGCGCGATGTTGAACACCACCCGCTTCATCTTGCTCTCGTCGAAGCGGGCCGGCCCGGTGTAGCGCGGGATGACCTGGAGGTGGACCGGGGATTTGCGGAACTCCTGGCGCAGGTACTCCTCGATCTCGGTGGCGAACTTCTGCAAGTACACCTTCCGGAGGAACAGCTCCCGCTCGCCGCGGGCGAAGGCCAGGGTCTCGCGCATCATGCCGTTGAGGTGCTCGAACTGCTTCTCCACCACCGCGAGATAGGTTTGCCGTTGTTTCTCGTCCGGCTCGGCGGCCATGAGCTCGGTGTACCCGCTGATCACCGTGAGCGGCGTGCGGAAGTCGTGCACCACCCCGGAGAGCATCTGGCCGATGGCCGCCAGCCGTGCGCGGCGCTCCCCCTCCTCGCGGTTCCGGCGGAGCTGGATTGCCCTGCCCGCCTGCCCGGCGAGCAGGGTCGCCAGGCGCTCGTCCGTCTCGGTGAAGCCCCCGGGCTTGTTGAGAAGCTCCAGGGCGCCCACCACCTGGTCCTCGGTGCGGATGGGGACACAGAGCACGGCGTCGGTCTTCACCCCGAGCCGGCGGGAGATGCTCTCGTCGTAGTGGGGGCTGGCCTGCGCCAGCGTCACCCGCACCGCCTGTCCGGTGAGGGCCACGTGGCCGGCGATTCCCTGGCCGGGACGGAGCTTGACCGACTTGAGGGCCTTGGCCCGCTCACCGGTGACGCTCTTGAAGTACAGCGCCCCGGCGTCCTGCTCGGCGAGGAGGATGGAGGCCGCGGTCGCGCCCAGGGTGGTGGTGGCCTTGGCCAGGATCCCGTCGAGGAGGTCGCTCTGCTTCTCGGCCGAGCTGACCGACTTCTCCACCTCGAAGAGAAGGTCCAGGTCCTTGAGGGCCTCGGACAGCTCGGACTTCGCCTTGCGGAGCTCCTCGTTCTGGGCGCGCAGCTCCTCGTAGAGGAGGACGTTGTCCAGCACGGCGGCGATCTGCGTGGCCACCGCCTCGACCAGCGCCAGATCATCGGCGGTGAAGGCGTTGGTCCGGGTGTGGAGCACCTCCACCACGCCCAGGATGCGCCCGCTGACGTGCTTCAGCGGCACGGCGACCATGCTCCGGGTGCTGAAGCCGGATTGGCGGTCGATGTTCGGGTGGAACCGGCTGTCGGCGTAGGCATCTCCGAGGAGGAGGCTCTCGCCGGTGGCCACCACGTGGCCGGCGATGCCGGTGCCGAGCGGAAGGCGGATCTCATCCAGCGAGGAGCCGCGCAGCACGCGGCTCCACAGCTCCTGCTTCTGGGCATCGAGCATGAACAGGGTGGCCGCCTCGGCGCCGAGCAGCGAGCTGAGGCGCTCCACCACCGTGCGCAGGATGGCGTCCACGTCCCGGGCCGAGGCGAGCGTGGTCCCGATCTCGAGAACGGCGCTGAAGCGCTCGGCCTGCCGCAGGACCGCGGACTCGAGCTCCTGGAGCTTGTCGGTCAACCCGCTGAGGAGTCCGGCGGGGGAGCCGGGCTCGGCAGGCTTGGAGCGCTCGCCCATCGTCGAGCGAGGGAGTCTAGCGTGGAGCGGCCACAGCGTCGCCTTCCTGGTGCCGGCCGCCGCCTCCGGCTGCGCTAGTGGGCCTCCGCCCAGCTCCGCCCCACCCCGAGCTCGACCTTGAGCGGAACGCGGAGACTGGCCACCCCGGACATGCAGGAGACGACCAGCGCCGAGGCCTCCTCCAGCTCGGCCTCCGGCGCCTCGAAGAGGAGCTCGTCGTGGACCTGGAGCAACATCCGCGTGCCGAGCCGGCGCTCACGCAGGCCGTGATCGATGCGCAGCATGGCCATCTTGATCAAGTCGGCGGCCGTGCCCTGGATAGGCATGTTGATCGCCGCCCGCTCCGCGGCCTGGGCGGTGGCCCGGTTGGCGGAGTGGAGGTCCTCCATCAGCCGCCGCCGGCCGAAGAGGGTCTCCACCACCCCGGTGCGCCGCGCCCGGGCCACCGTCTCCTCCAGGTAGCGCCGGATGCCGGCGTAGCGCGCGAAGTAGCGATCGATGATCGCCGAGGCCTCTTCCTGAGGGATGTCGAGCCGGCTGGCCAGGCCATAGGCCGACAGGCCGTAGGCGATGCCGAAGTTGACCATCTTCGCCACCCGGCGCTGCTCGGCGGACACCTGGGCCGGGGGCACACCGAAGACCTCGGCCGCGGTCCGCACGTGGACGTCCTCGTCGGCCCGGAAGGCCTCGAGGAGACCCGGGTCCTGTGCGATGTGGGCCAGGATGCGGAGCTCGATCTGGCTGTAGTCGGCGGAGACGAGGCGGAATCCCGGGTCGGCGACGAAGGCCTTGCGGATGGAACGGCCGATCTCCGTCCGCACCGGGATGTTCTGGAGATTGGGGTCCGAGGAGGAGAGCCGGCCGGTGGCCGTCGCCGCCTGGTGAAAGGTGGTGTGCAGGCGCCCGTCGGGGCCGAGGAGCGGCCGCAGCGCATCGAGGTAGGTGGTCTTGAGCTTGGAGACCATCCGGTACTCGAGGAGCACCTTGGGAAGGGGATGCTTCTCGGCCAGCTTCTCCAGCACATCGGCGTCGGTGGAGGGGCCGGTCTTCCCGCGCTTGAGCACCGGAAGCGCGAGATGGGTGTAGAGCACCTCGGCCAGCTGGGCGTTGCTGTTGACGTTGAAGCTCCGGCCGGCGAGCCGCTGGATCTCCGCCTCCTGCGCCGCGCACTGGGCGTCCACCTCCCGCGAGATGCCGGCCAGCACCTCCAGGTCGAGGCGCACCCCGTGCCGCTCCATCCGGGTCAGCACCGGGATGAGCGGCAGCTCGAGCGTTCGGGCCAGCTCGCCGAGCTGGGCCGCGTCCACGTCGCGCCAGAGCTGTCCGGCCAGCCGTCCCGCCGCCTGCGCCCGCGCGCCGAAGGCCTCGGCCACCTCCTCCGGGAATCGCTCGGCCAGCCCGCTCGCCTCGCGCCTGGCGCCGGTGTCCACCGCAGGGAGCTCGACCCGGAGCCTCTCGCGGGCCAGATCCTCGAGCGCGTGCTCTCGCCGAGAGGGGTTGAGCAGGTAGCTGAGCAGCTCGACGTCTGCGCGGATCCCCTCCAGCTCCATCCCCAGCCCCCCGACCAGGAGCCCGAGCGTCTTGAGGTCGTGCCCGTCCTTTCCCACGCCCGGGTCCCGGAGCAGGGGCCCGAGCACCTCCACCAGCGCCGAGCGCGGGAGATTCTCGCCGCGATGCTCGAGCGGCAGGTAGAAGGAGGCCTCCTCGGTGGCGATGCCCAGACCCACCAGCCGGCCGGTGGCCGGGCGGCCGGAGAAGGCCGGGGCCCAGGCGGCTCCGCCGCGGGCCATCGCCGCCGCCAGAGGCCCGAGCTCCTCGCCGGTGCGCAGCACCCGGGTGGCCCGCAGGGCCACCGCCGGCTCCGGGGAGGGGGGCATCTCCTGGAGGAGCTTGTAGAACTCGAGCTCGGTGAAGAGCGTCCGCGCCTCCTCGCCGAGGATGGGGCGGCGGGCCAGCGCCTCCAGATTCGTCGCGATGGGCAGGTCGTCCCGGACCGAGACGAGCTGCTTGGCGCGGCGCACGGTGGCGGCGTTCGCCCGGAGCGCCTCGCGCACCTTGGGCCTCTTCACCTCGTCGACCCGCTCGAGCAGCGTCTCCACGTCTCCGAACTGCTCGATGAGCTCGACCGCCGTCTTCGGGCCGATGCCGGGAACCTTGGGGACGTTGTCGATGGGGTCCCCGACCAAGGCCAGGTAGTCGCGCATCCGGGAAGGGGGAACCCCGAAGCGCTCCCGCGCCTCCTTGGGGCCGGTCCACCGGTCCTGCATCGGGTCGTAGAGCGTCACCCCCTCGTCGACCAGCTGGACCAGGTCCTTGTCCCCGGTCACCACGTTCACCCGGTAGCCCTGCTCGCGGGCGGCCCGCACCAGGGTGGCGATGACGTCGTCGGCCTCCCACCCGGCGTACTCGAGGACGTGGATCTGGAGCGCGTCGAGCACCCGGCGGATGAGGGCGAACTGGGGGACGAGGTCCGGCGGGGGGCCGGCCCGGTTCGCCTTGTACTCCGGGTCGATGGCCTGGCGGCCGGTGCGGCTCTCCTTGTCGAAGCAGAGCGCCAGGTGGGTCGGCTGGAGCTCGCGCAGCGTCTTGAGCAGCATCCGGGTGAAGCCGTAGACGGCGTTGGTCGGCACCCCGCGGCTGGTGCTCAGGTTCTGGATGGCGTGGTAGGCGCGAAAGATGAAGCCCGACGCGTCGATCAGCGTCAGGAGCGGGGCGGAATCGGTCATGGGTGGCGCGACACGGCCCGGAGAGGTCACCGGTCAGCGCAGGACGAACTTAATCTTCTCGTTGCAGATGTAGTACTCGTCCCCGTCCTCGACCTGACGCCGCTTGACGCGCTGCTTGTTGAACCAGGTGCCGTTGGAAGAGCCGAGATCCTCGATGAACCAGCTCGCGTCCTCGCGGACCACGACCGCATGCTCGCGGCTGACCTTGCCCGAAGGAATGACGAAGTCGCAGTGCTTGCCTCGACCGATGACGAACCGGTCCTTGACCACCCGATCCAGGGTGCCGCTCTCGGTGAGCACGTAGAGCTGCCCGCGCGACTGGTCGCCGTCCTCGTCGGAGGGAGGGGACGGCGCCAGGCCGTCCCCGGGAGACGGCTCGGCCGGCGAGCTCCCCAGGGTCGCGGCGGTGGTGGGCATGGGGCCGGTGGGCTCCGCCGAGCCGGACACCTCCCGCAGCTCCGGAGACGACCCGGTGGAGGCCGACTCGGAGACCTGGGGCGCCGGCGACCGGCCGGTGGGGGTCCGCGAGGCCCCCCGGCCGTCGAGGAAGCCGTTGAGGCGCGCGAACATGAAGAGCGCCTGGCAGATGAGCCCGTCGCGCTCCGTCCCCATCTGGCGGGACATCTCCTCGATGGCCTCCCACAGATGGTCGGGGATGGCCACGTTCCTCGGGCGGTGAAGCGGATGGTCGCTCATGGTGAACCGGAGGGCCCACCGGCGGGCCCTCGACACAGCAGGCTAGCAGGCCTCGCGCGCCCCGCTCCAGCCGGGCGGCCGGCGCGCCTAGAAGTGCACGCCGATGGCCCCGGCATTGGGGTTGTTGGGGATGATCGCCGCCGGGGTGAAATCGATGACCGCGTTGCCCGACGGATAGGCGATGAGCACGAGCACGAATTCGCCGCGCGAATCGATGATCCGTGTCTGGGCCACCCCACCGGGGAGGTAGAGACCGGCGAATCCGATCCCTGTCAGGTCGAGCGGCATCGAGGCGCGCAGAAAGCCGGAGGAGAGGGTGAAGCTGTACGACGCACCCGGGCTGGTGAAGAAGACCGAGTCGACCGCGGGCAGGGTCAGGGTCAGCGGAAGGACCACCGTTCCCCCGTCCGGTCCGGCGCCGGGCGGGATGAGGAGGTCTCCCTGGATCTGGACCCCGGCGTCGACCTCCGGGTCGTAGAAGCGCGGGTAGGTCAGGAGGAGGGCATCGGTGATGGCATTGGGCACGGTGAACACCGGCGTCGTGCCTCCGTCCGGAGCACAGCTGTACGTTCCGGTGAAGGTCGGGGCGAAGGCGCAGGCCATCCGCCCGATGACGCCGCTGATCGATCCGCTCACCAGGAGGGGTTCGGCCGAGAACTCGCCCGCCTGGACCGAATAGCCGCTCACTCCCGGGCACTGGGTGAGGTCGATCCACTCGGTGAGGATGGCCGACCCGGCGTCCTCCACCCCGATCACCGTGGCGGTGATGAGCTGGACGGTTTGGTTGTCGATGGTGATGGTGCAGGCGGTTCCGGAGAGATTGACCGGGACCACCGTGTCACCGGGCTGGAGCACCGCCTGCGCGGCCACGGTGCCTCCGTCCAGGACCGGCCAGGAGAGGAGCTGTCCGGCGTCGGAGAGAACGATCGTCGAGGGAAGAGCCTGGACCAGGGTGAGCGTCGGGATCGGCCCGTTCATGAAGATGTTGAACGTCTCCGCCCACGGGTAGAGCCCCACTCCCACACTGGTCTGGATGAACGCGGGCCCGCCGTCGGGGAGGGTCCCGCCGTCGATGAGGGTCGGCCCAAGCGCCGGCGCGTTCAGGGTCACCCCCGGGCTGGCGATACCCGGCGGGTTGCTCTCGTTGATGAAGCGCAGGCCCACGGCGTCGAAGAAGAACACCTGCGCCGTCCCATCGCCGATCCCGGACACGGTGGCGATGCCGAGGAGCGGGACGAGCACCAGGCCGTTGAGCGAGGGGAAGAGGGCCTCGGCGGCGATGGCCGCCCCCTGGATCACCCCCCCGGACACGATGCGGGCGCTGAGGGTCGCGTAGCCCGGCCCGAGGCGCAGGGCGAGCATCCGGTTGGTGTTCCCCACCTCGAGGATCGACACCTGGCCCCCGGCGCCATTGTCGCGGAGCGAATCCGAGTCGTCGAAGGCGAGCAGCCCGTAGTTGGGGTTGTACCCGGCGTCGCTCAGACGGGGATCGGCGTCCACGGCGAGAATGCCGGTGCAGGTCGACGACCCGAAGCAGGATGACTCGTCGACCACCCCGAACAGCCGGGCTCCCTCGTAGACGAGGATCGGCCAGCCGCCGTCCGGGAGGGGTCCGGCGTCGCTGATCGACGGGACGGTGGTGTTGTAGGCGCGGGCATGGGTGAGCAGCTGGCGGACCGGGGGCTGCGCCGGCGCGTCGGGGATGACCGGCGGCTCGACGATGAAGGGATTGTCGGCCGGGCCGTTGGGGAAGAAGCGGGCGAGGCGGAAGAGCGGGTCCGACGAGGTCTCGTCGACGTCGACCTCGGGAGGCACCGCCGGGTCGATGATGCGCACCTGGCCGGCGACGGAGAGCTTGAGTGGATTGTTGGACGGCGGGAGCAGGTCTCGCAGCGCCACCGCCAGGCGGCCACCTTCCAGGCCGCCCGAGGCGCAGCCGGTGCCGCTCGAGTTGGCCGTGCCGCACAGGACGGGGAGCGGCGTGTCGATGGACCCGGTGGGAGGATCCCCGGGAGCCCGCTGGACCTGGGTGGGCAGGACCTGGAGCGCGGAGACGGCCGCGCTCCGGTAGGTCCGCACCGCGCGCGGGGGGCAGAGGTAGAGCGTGGTCGGCGGGAGGGGAGCCGGCGGCGCGAGGCAGTCCGGAACCGGCGTCAGCGACGTCGGGAAGTTTCCGGCGAAGCTCGGGTCG